>SXRM01000173.1 GCA_005792545.1 Pseudomonadota bacterium
GCTCGACTGGTGAGGTGATGGGGGTTGGCGACACGCCCGGCGAGGCCTTCTGGAAGGCCCTGCAAAGCGCGGACCTGCGTCTGCCCGCCGGTGGCACGGTATTCGTGTCGGTCAACGACGCCGACAAAGCCGGTCTGGTCGAGATTGCGCGGCAGTTGGTCGCGCTGGGGTTTTCGTTGGCGGGCACGCGTGGCACGGCGCTGTACCTGTTCGATCGCGGCTTGCCGTGCCAGTTGACTTTCAAGATCGGCGACGGCAAGCCGGACGTCGCGGACCGATTGCGTGCCGGTGATATCCAGCTTGTCATCAACACCCCGCTTGGCCGCACCAGCTTCTACGACGACAAGGCGATTCGGCTCGCGGCGATGGAAGCCGGCGTGCCCATGATCACCACGCTCAGCGCTGCCGAAGCGGCGGTACAGGCCCTGCAAAGCGTGCGCGCACGGGCCTGTGCCAGGTTTGCGGTGCAGGATACGCGGCCGCGCTGGTCCGACGGCGCCTGACGCCGCCACGGGACAATGATCACCTGACCAACTGCCGGCAACCAACGCTGCGCCAAGGTTGCCACCCTGCCTTGGCTTGGGGCATCCTTCGCGCCCTTTTCGGCCACCGTTCCGGCCGAACCGAGCGACGCGCGCATCCATCCCTTTGCATCGCCCCCGTCGCGTAGCCGAGCCCATGAAACAAGTCCTGCAAAATATGAAAAGCGGCGAACTGCGCGTTGCCGATGTGGCCGCGCCTGCGCTGCGCAAAGGCGGCGTGGTCGTGCGCACCGCGGCGTCGTGCATCAGCGCCGGAACCGAGCGCAACATCATGGAGTTTGCGCGCAAGAGCTACCTCGACAAGGCCCGGGCCAGGCCGGACCTGGTGCGGCAGGTCGTCGACAAGGTGCGCAAAGAAGGGGTGGCCAATACCTATCGCGCAGTGATGAGTCGGCTCGACGTCGAGACTGCGCTCGGCTATTCGTGCGCAGGCGAGGTGGTTGAGGCCGGTGCGGACTCAGGTTTTCAGCCGGGCGACCGGGTCGCGTGTGCCGGCATGGGCTTTGCCTCGCACGCCGAGTGGAACTATGTGCCCAAGAACCTGGTGGTGCGCATTCCCGACAACGTGTCGTATGACGATGCGTCGTACACCACGCTCGGTGCCATCGCGATGCAGGGCGTTCGCACCCTCGATATCACCTTGGGCGAGCACGTGGTGGTGATTGGCCTGGGCCTGATTGGCCTTTTGGCGCTGCAAATGGTCGACGCAGCCGGCGGGCACGCCATCGGCATCGATCTGGACCCGCGCAAAGTCGAGGCGGCGCGCAAGCTCGGTTTTCCGCACGTGATTGCCCGCGGCGAAGACGTCGAGACCGCCGTGCAGGGCTGGACCCGCGGTGTCGGCGCCGATGCGGTGCTGATTGCAGCGAGCGCGCCGACCACCGATCCGTTGCATCTGGCGATCAGTCTGTCGCGCAAGCGCGCGCGCCTGGCGATGGTCGGTATGGTGCCGCTCGAAATCCCGCACAAGCCGTTCTACGAAAAAGAGCTGCAGCTGCGGATGTCGACCAGCTACGGCCCCGGCCGCTATGACCCGACCTACGAACTGGACGGCATTGATTACCCGTTGCCCTACGTTCGCTGGACCGAGCAGCGCAACATGGAGTCTTTTCTAGACCTGGTCGCCGCAGGCAAGGTCCGCGTCGCGCCGCTGACAACGCACCATTTCGCTCTGCCGCAAGCCGCCGAGGCGTACGCATTGCTCGAAGGCAAGGTGCCCGGCGAACACGCGCTCGGTGTGCTGTTTAGCATGCCGCAAGCAGACAAAGCCGCGGCCATACCACGTCGCATCGAGCTGCGCACCGTGCGCAGCCTGCAAAGTGGCACCGTGCGCGTGGGCCTTATCGGTGCCGGGACCTTCACGCGCGGCGTACTGCTGCCGGCGTTGGCAACGGTGCCCGGCATTGCGTTTCAGGGCGTCAGCACGGCGGGCGGCGCAACCGGCGAGAAGACCGGACAGACCCACGGCTTTCGCTACGCCACCACCGACTGGCACGAGATCCTGCGCGACGCCGACATCGATCTGGTGGTCATCGCCACCCAACACCGGGCCCATGCGGCGATGGTCGTCGCGGCGCTGCAAGCCGGCAAGCATGTGTTTGTCGAAAAGCCGCTGTGCGTCAACCGCGATGAACTCGCACAGATACGCGCGGCGCACGCTGGGGCCCAGGGCCTGCTGCATGTCGGCTTCAACAGGCGTTTCGCACCGTTGTGCGGCGATGCCAAAGCCCATTTCGCCGGCCTTGGTGAGCCGCTCACGCTGCTGTACCGCATCAACGCTGGCTATGCACCACCCGGCAGCACGGTGCACCGCGAAGGTGGCCGCGTCATCGGCGAGGTCTGTCACTTCATCGATACCTTTGTCTACATGACCGGTAAGCCCGTGCGACGGCTGACGGCGCGCGCCAGTGCGGGACAGAACTCGGCCCTGGTCAACGAAGATACGGTGTCGTTGGTGTTGGAGCACGAAGACGGCCACCTCGGCACCATCGTCTACGCCGCACGTGGCAATCCGCTGGTGCCCAAGGAGCGCATCGAGGTCCACGCCGGCCTGCGCAGCGCGGTGCTCGACGACTTTACCTCGCTGCAACTTTTCGAGGGCAGCAAGAAGAAGACCCAGCGCGCGCTGTTGCAAAACAAGGGCCACCGCGACCAGATGGCCGCGCTGGTCGAGGCCGTGCGCCGCGGCGGCCCGGCGCCCATCGACTTTGAGACCATCGCCCACGTGACGGAATTGACCTTTGACGCCGCCGAGCAGATTGGCGGTACCGCGCCAGCCGACGACGACGAGGTCGCGTAGCGTGTGCGGCATCTACGGCCGCATCGGCCGCCGCGACGACGCGCTGGACCAGCGCGCTACGGCGACGCTGCACCACCGCGGCCCGGATGACGCGGGCGTAGTCATCGACGATCTGCTGCACACGGGCGACATCGTGGCGCTGGGCCATACACGGCTGGCCATTCTCGACCTATCGACTGCGGCCCACCAGCCCATGCTCGACCCTGGCGAGCAAGTCGCCGTGGTGTTCAACGGCGAGATTTACAACTTCCAAACCGTTCGCAAGGCGCTGCAGGCCCGGGGCTACGCCTTCCGCTCCAGCTCGGACACCGAAGTCGTTGTTTCCGCGTACCTCGAATACGGCGACGCGTGCTTGGACCACCTCGAAGGCATGTACGCGCTGGCCGTGTGGGATCGGCGCACTCAGCGGCTGTTGCTGGCGCGCGACCCGAGCGGCATCAAGCCTATGTATTGGCGCAGCGGCGCGCCCGACACCCTGGCGTTCGCCTCCGAAGCCAAAGCGCTGCTGGTTGATCCGCGCATCGACCGCCAACCGGACCTGGCGGCGCTGTGCGGCTATCTCGCTTACCTGTACGTGCCCACGCCGCGCACGGCCTTCGCTGGCCTGCACGCGCTGCTGCCCGGTCACAAGCTGGTCTGGCAGGCGGGGCAGACCACCATCGAGCGCTTTCACGGCTACACGTCGCTGCCCAAGCCGCCGGCGCGGGACCTCGAGCAGTCTGCCAACGAATTGGAGAACTTGCTGCAGACCGTCGTCGCCGAGCACATGCTGGCCGACGTGCCGGTGGGCGCGTTTCTGTCGGGTGGCATCGACTCGGGCCTGCTGGTGGCGATGATGGCGCGCCAAAAGCGCGACCGCGGCGACAAGGAGCCGCTGCGCACCTACACCGTCGGCTTTGGCAAGGAAGGCCACCGCTGGGACGAGGTCGGGCGGGCGGCGCAGCTGGCCCAGCACCTTGGCGTCGCCCATGATGTGGTGCGCATCGACGCGGACGGCGCGGCTGAGCGTTTCGGACATGTCGCCCAGCAGTTCGACGAGCCATTTGCCAATCCCACCGCCCTGGTCCACGACGCGCTTTGCGAAGGCGCTCGCCAGCAGGTGACCGTTGCCGTGGCTGGCGATGGTGGCGACGAAGCGTTTGCCGGCTATCCGCGCCACCGCGCCACCCAGGTGCTCGACCTGTGGCAGCACCTGCCCGGTCGCCTGCGGTCGGCGTTGGGGGCGTTGGAGCGGCGTTTGCCCGAGCGGGCCGAAGCCCTGCCGCTGCTGCGTCAGGCGCGGCGATTCGTGCGCACCGGGTCGGTGTCGTTTGGGCAAGCCTACCGCGACTGGTCTACGTTCTACACCCCGGCGCAGCTGGCAGAATTGTTGGCCCCCGAAGCGCTGGCGGCCCTGGGCGGCGCCGTGCCCGAGGACCTGGGGCAGATTCTTGGGCTGGTCCGCGGCTTGCGCGGCGTCGATGCCGTCGATGCGGCGTGTCTGGCGGATCTGGCCGGCTTCTTGCCCGACAACGTGCTGCGCGAGTCGGATCGCGTGTCGATGCGCCATGCGCTTGAAGTGCGCGTGCCGTTTGCGGACCGCCGGTTGGTGCAGTTTGGGCTGCAGCTGCCCGTTGCCCACAAGTTGCCGCCGGGCGGTGTGTGGCGCGGCGGCGGAGCGGCGGCGGGCAAGCGCGTGCTGCGCGAAGTGGCGCGGCGCTGGCTGCCGCGCGAGATTGTCGACGCGCCCAAGCAGGGCTTCGGCGCTCCGATGGGCGCCTGGCTCACTGGGCCGCTTAGGGGGCTGATGGACAAGGCGACCGAGCCGGAACTGCTGTTGCGGCGCGGTCTGGTCAAGCCTGCCGAGGTCGCCCGCATCAAGGGCGAACACCTCGCCGGCCGGCGCGACCACACCTGGCACTTATGGGCGCTGGTGGTGCTGGAGTCGTGGTTCGAACAGCGCATTGACCGGATGCTGTTGCCGGATTTGGCACGGATGCCAGTCGTCGTGGAAATGCGGCCGCTGGCGTCGGCGTAGACCGGTGAATCTGGCTTGACAGCGCCAGCGCTTCCGCGCACTTTGGCTGTGTGCGCTCGGTCGCTGCCAAATCGGGCAATCCGGCAGCGGGGCGGCTCAATGCCGCGCCCACCAGAGCGACGCGGAGAGGCAAATGGGTGAGGTGATCGTCCAGGTCAAACTGACCAACACCATCGATGACGGGATGGCAAGTCGTGGGCTCATTCCCATCGAAAAGATCCGCAACATCACACTGAAGGCTACAGTGGATACCGGCGCCGTCAATTGCGTCGTACCGGCATTCGTAGCGGATAGCTTGGGACTCGCGCGTCGGTTTCATCAAAGCGTCGAATACGCCGACGGACGCCGTGAAACGGTCGATGTGACCGAGCCCGTGCTGTTGGAAATCGAAGGCCGGCTGACCTACGAGCAGTGTCTGGTATTGGGCGCCGAAGTGCTGATTGGCCAGACTGCGCTTGAGTCCACGGATCTGCACGTCGATTGCCGTGAGGGCAGGGTGCTGCCCAATCCAGCCCATCCCTATCAGCCAGTGCTCAAGGTGCGGTGACGGCCGATCGTGCCGCAATCGCCCGTTGCGAGGCGACGATGTGTGGCTGTGCTTGCGCTTCCTGCACCGATTCCACGGCGGCGCAAAACCTGGCCCAATTCTCTCGCTTGGCCCTTGCCCGGCGAGCGTTCGCCGTCGCCGCATGCACATTGGTGTGCCTTTGCTGTGGCCCAGATGGCGCGGCCGACCCCGACACGGGCGGGGTTGCTTCAAATACGCGCATCGGCCTCCCGGAGTTCGTGTGCTTGTCAGGCAAACCGCTCTCGTGCGACTGCAATGCGGCGATTCACGTTCACATTCCGGCGACCGGCAAGGGGGTGTTCCGTGGCTCTACCGTCACGATCGATCCTATCGCGGTCCAGCTTGGGCATAGCTCCGACCCGCTGCAGGTCATGATTCGCAATCCGAAATCGCCCGAGTGTGCCGCCGCACTGCAGATCAAACGCGTGGACTTCGCTTACACGTTTGGCCATCCCGACGAAACCGAGGCAACGCCGGGCCTCTCCTGTTTCCAAGGCTCGACGCAGGCCATCCCCTGCAGCAAGGCAACCTGGAAACAGGTCATACCGATTGGCATGATTCCCAAAGACGGGCAAGCCACAATGGAGACCTTTTTTCTGCGCTATACCCGCTTTGACGCCAAGGACCGAACGGCCAAGGTGACGCTGCATCTGGGCGGCCTTGCCAATGTCGACGAGAGGACCTTCACGTTTTTCGTCAAGACGTCCGTGGACTGATTCCGGCGCGCACGCGCCAACAACAGGCCACCGTTCCCAACATAGCGTCGCGGCACTATACTTCTGGCCCCCGCGCGCCCGACGGCTGGCCGGAACCCTATGCATATCGCCATCTTGTCCGACTACGCGGTCGCCACGTTCGCCAACGGGCCGGCGTTCTCGACGCAAACGCTCAAGCGCTACCTCGAGCAGCGCGGCCACCGCGTGACGATTGTGGCGCCGGCGCCCGGGCCCGACGATCCCGAGCCGCCCGAGGGGTCGCTGCTGTTCACGTCGCTGGAATACAAGGGCCATCCGGGCGTGCGGTTCGCGTTTCCGTTCCCCGACGCGATGTTCGACAACGCGCCCCAATTCGACGTGGTCCACAGCCACGCCAACTCGCTGGCGATGCACTGGGCGCCGGTCATGCGCAAGCTGCACGGCATCCCATGCCTGGCGACCAACACCATCTACCTGCCGGCGTGGGCGCAGTTCGTGCTCCACGACAAGCTCTACAAGATCAAAAGCCTGCGCGAAGTGTGGTCGGGCTTTGCGCGCACCTTCGAGCGCAAGTTCGCGCGCGTGTACAACATGCACGATGGCCTCATCGTGCAGTGCGCCGCGCTGGCCAACTATTGGCGCGACGTCGGCACGCTTGAGGTGCCGCTGCACGTCATCCCGCGCCCGATCGACCGTGCGATGTTCGATAGCCCGCTGGGCCCCGACCCGATTCGCCCCGACTTCGCCAAAGGCAAGCGGCTGATCGTGGTGTGCCGGCACTCCCGCGAAAAGGACGTCGACAAGCTCATTCGCGTGCTGGCCGAGCGCGTGCTGCCGGTTCACCCCGACGCCTCGCTGACGCTGATTGGCGACGGCTTGGACCACAAGCACTTCGTGCGCCTGGCCGAGACGCTCGGTGTCGCCGGGCGGTGCCAGTTTACCGGCGAGTTGCCCCACCGCGCGCTGCGCCACTACTACGGGCACGCCGACCTGTTCGTGTATGCCAGCGTCACCGAGACCTACGGCCAGGTGGTGTCTGAGGCGCTGTGGTGCGGCCTGCCGGTGGTGGCCATCCAGGATGGCATGGGCGTGGCCTACCAGTGCGCGCACCAGCACGACGCGGTGCTCATCGAGCGCGGCGAGGACGAATTGGTGCGGTTCGGCGCCGCCGTGGTCGATCTGCTGACCGACGACGCCCGCCGAGCCGCGATGGGCCACAACGCCGCAGCACGGGCCAGGACGCGGGTGCCGCCCGAGATCGTCTATGGCCTCTACGAAAAAGCCTACGAGTCGGCGATCGAGCACTACCGCACCAGCAAACCGCGGCGCTATGACACCGGCGACCCGTTCGATCAGTTGGCCATCGGCTGGGAGCACATGTTTCCGTGGCTGTGGCAGCACACCGCGCTGTGCTCGATTGGGGCGCTGCGCGGCGGCCAAAAGGACTTCAAGCTCAAAGCGAACTTACGCTTGGACGCCATGCCTGGCCAGGACATCGTTCGCGGCCACGACCACTGATTTGCTCGCCATTTCGCCCTTGACCGACAACGTTGGTCGCGCACAATTCTGCCCACGCCGCTCTGCGGCCGCCCAAAGGATGACCATGTCCCGCTGCTTTGCCGCCTGTTTCGCCCTGATTTGCCTGTCGTTGCCAACGTTCGCACACGCTGCCGAAGGCGCCAAGAAGGGCGGCTGGTTCAGCGAATTGCGCTGCGCATTCGTGTCGTACGACAAGGGCGGCCGCAAATTGACCGTGCGCTTGCAAGGCCTGCCCGACAAGCAGCACCTGTACGTCGCCGCGGCGCTCGATCGCGGTCCCGAAGGCGGGCTGTGGGTCCAAGCCGGCAGCGACCTGACCAAGTCGGGCGACACGGAGCTCGAGGCTTACGACTTCAACGGCAAGGCCATCGTCTACGCCGCCAAGAACGGCGGTGGCCGCAGCTTTCTCGAAAAGGCCCAAAAAGGCGCCGCCAAGGGCAAGCCGAGCTCGACCAAGGCCGCCAGCAAAGCAGCGGTCACGCCGATTTGCGAGTTCGAGGTCAACTAGGCGTGTTGGTACCGGTAGGGCGGGTCCTTGTGGCCCGCCGCATGTCCATCTGGCTGCTGTAACGCGCGGGGCAGCTACCGCCCTGAATTCAACGGGTATGGTGCGGACGCCGTCAAGGCACGATCTTTCTCGCCTCAAAGTAGTACCGCTTCTCCCACGCCTCGCCCATCGAAAACGTCTTGCGCGGCAACGGACCATCGGTGCGCACGCTGGTGAACAGCCCCGACTTGTCGATGGCCGGCAGTAAGATGCCGGCGTGGCCCGGCTTGCTACCGAGATCCAGGGTCACATCGGCGCCGTGTACGTAGTCGATGCCGCCCGCCCCGCCCGCCTTGAGCCAGGCGTCCAGCCAGGTCTGCATGGTGGCCACGGTCAGCTTGGCGGTGGGCTGCGTGAATTCCACCAGCCACGCGCCGGCGCCCGTCACCAGCCCGGCGGCCTGGCCGCGATCGTAGCTGGCGACCGCCGCGGCCAGCCCATCCACCGTCATTGCGGTCACGCGCACCCGCGCGCCGAACTCGGCGGTCAAGTCGGCCAGCGGATCGCGGCGAACCTCGAACAGCACGCGGTGGATCGGCTCAAACTCCAGTCCGGGATCGTGGATGTTCTCGATCTCGACCAGTGCCCAGCGTGCCGGATGGTCGGCCCACTGCGCCTCTGGCAGCGTGGCCTTGACCTGCAGCCACCAGGTGCGCGCCGTGGCCAGCGAGTGGTTGCCGTCGCCCACCGCGAACTGCAGCGGCGCCTCGCCAGCGCCACCGAACGAAAGTGCCGCCAGCGATTGCCACAGGTGGGCCTCGCCTGCCGCGTCCAGTGCCCAGCCTTGGAGATGGCCGCCGCCCTGCATCAACGCCTGGTCATACGCTGTCGCCAGGCTGGCCGTGCGCGCCCGCAACGGGCCCAGCACGGTGTCGTGCGGGTCGTCGAACAATAGCAGCACGTGCGGCAGCTCCAGCGCGGCACCCGCGCGCACACGCAAGCGCGGCGGAATGCGGTCGACAATCGTGCCTTCGGTCGCGCGCACCGCTGACTGCGAGTCGCGGGCGAAGTCGTAGCGCTCGAGGTCGACCTCGACCACCACGCCGTGGCGCGCGTGCTCGCCGTGGGCACCGCGGCTGGTCCGGCGCACCAAGATCGGGCCCGCGTGCGGCGCCAACAAGTCGCGGTTCAGCACGTCCGCCATCGCCCGGTGGATGTCCGCGATGCGCGCCTCGTCACCGGCACCCAGGTAGACCTCGGGCAGAATCAACCGCAGCGTGCTGGCCGCGTCGCCGACCAGGCGGTCGGTTTCCGCCCAGTAGTCCGCCTGGCTGGTGAACTGGTCGCAGGCCACCACCGGCCAGCGGGCGCGATCGACAGCGTGACCCGGCAACAGCAACTGCGGCGAGCGCACGGCGAGCGTCATGACAACCTCTTTGATTTCAGTTCGTTGTGTGATCAGGCGTAGCGGACGTGGATGGTCTCGACCGCGGTCTTGAGCCCCCAGCGCACCCGGTCTTCGTCCTCGTGCTTGAGGACGAGGTAGCCGTCGCCCTCGTACGAGTCGCCCTTGTGAGCGCCGACGCGCGGCATCTTGGCCTCGACCAGCATGTCGCCAACCGCGCGCCAGGCCTCGTCCAAGCCCTCAACCCGCACTACCCGACCCTCGCCCATGCCGCGCAAGAACGCGGTGCCGGCCGAAAAGTGCCGTCGCCATGGCCCCTCAAACTCGCCGTCGACCACTGCGCGCGCCCAAGTGCGGTAGATGTCGGCACCGTGCACGATGCCAGTCATCAGGCTCAACTGGCCGCCCGGCGGACGCGCCGCCACTTCACCAATCGCCACCGAGCCGTCGTCGCGCAAGAACCATTCGAGGTGGGCGATCCCGTCACGCAAGCCCAGCACGTCGATGACCTTTTGGCCGAGCGGCAAGATGTCGCGATATTCCTTGGTGGCAATGGAGCGCGGCAACCAGCACACCCACTGCATCCACGGGTTGCGCAGCACTTCCAGCGGGCTCGGCAGGTAGCGGGACAGCGACTGCGCGACCACCTTGCCGCCGATAGCCACCATCTCCAGCGATCCTTCGCGGCCGTGCAGAAACTCCTCGGCCAGCACCGGTCGGCCCGGACTCGGATTGATATCGCGCATGGCCTGGGCGAGGCTGCCCAGGTCATCGATGCGCCACGTCGAACGACAACCGGCGCCAGCAGGCGGCTTGAGTACCACCGGCAGGCCAACTTTGCGCGCAAAATCCAGCCCTTCCTGCGCAGACGTGCACAAGTGGTGGCGCGCGCACGGTAGCCCCGCCGCGCGAAAGGTGTCCTTCATCAGCGCCTTGTCGCGAAAGCGCAACGCGGTGCCTGGATCCGGGCCTTCGATGCCCAGCGCGGTGCGGACCTCGGCGAGCGGGACCTGCAAGGGTTCCAGGATGCCCGTCAGGCGCTCAAGCGGGCCATAATGCCGCCGCAGTTTTTCGCAAGCCATCGCGATATCGCGCGGATCCAGGGCGCTGTCGACCAGTTCGACATCGTCGAACGGGTTGGCGTCGCGCGCCGGGGCCTGCTGCATGACGCCGAGCAGCCGCACGCCCTGCAACGCCGCGAGACCACGGGCGAACCGCAAAGTGGCGTCCATCGGGAACGGCGCCACGTACACGACATTGCGCATCAGCAACCTGACGGACCCACGCGCGGTCCGGGCGCGCCATGGTGTCTGCGGCAGACAGAAAAGTCACCCGTGGCAGCCAAAAAATGGCGGGCTTGCCCAAGCGGCGCTACAACGAAAGTGCGGTCCGTCGACCGCGAGGCCGCGATGCACGTGCGCGATTTGACACTACAAGAGCTCGATGCCTTGGCCAACGACGGCTACTTGCTGATGCCGGGCGTGTTTGCGGCGCCCGAACTGCGCCCGTTGGAAGCGGCATGCGAACGCCTTGAAGTCATGGCCGAAGAGCTGTTTGCTCAGGGCGAGCGCGGCGCAGTGCTGCACCGCGGCAGTCAGTTCGTGTTGGGCGAGATCGCCACCGGACGCCGCAGTGGCCAGGTGCGCATCGACCGCGTTGTCTGGGCCGGCGCGGCAGCCCCCGAGTTGCTGGGCTTCGGTGCCCATCCGCAGTTGCTGCGCTGGGCCGCCCAGATTTTGCATAGCCCGCAGCTGCAGCAGCTCATCAACCAGGTGCACTTCAAGCTGCCCGGCGATGGCGTCGCGTTCGGCTGGCACCAGGACGCGCAACATCGTCGCTACGGCACGGAGCTGTGGCGCGACGTCAACGGCCAGGGCAGTTTTGTCGAGATTGCGACACTGCTCGACGATGCCACCGCTGACAACGGGCCGATGCAGTTCGTACAGGGTTCGCACCGGCGGGGCTATCTAGGACTCGACGGCCAAGGGCAGTTGCCGGCTGAGCATGTAGATGCAACTAGGACGGTTGCTGCGACGGCTCCGGCGGGAAGCGTGCTGCTGTTCGGCCCATTCGTCATCCATGGCAGCGGCATCAACCGCTCGGATCGCAAACGGCGCCTTTTGCTCAATGGCTTCGCGGTGCCGGGCGCCAATTCTCGCCAGTACCCGGGCGAAGGCAGCGGCCGCTTACTTCAGGCGGCCTGACTGCCGGCCCAGCTGCAAATCGGGCAGCCGGCCGGGTCATGGCGGAGCGCTGGACAGTGGCTGCGCCCAAAGTAGATGATCTGCAAGTGCAGCTTGTTCCAGGTCGCTTCGGGGAAAGCCGCCTTGAGGTCGCGCTCGGTGGTCTCGACGTTCTTGCCGCTCGACAGTCCCCAGCGTTCGGCCAAACGGTGAATGTGGGTGTCGACTGCAAAGGCCGGCACGCCAAACGCCTGCGACATGACAACCGATGCCGTCTTGTGGCCAACGCCGGGTAGACGCTCCAATGCGGCGAAATCTCGCGGCACTGCACCCTGGTGCTCGTGCACCAGGATTTCAGATAACTTGGCGATCGCCTTGGCCTTTTGTGGAGACAATCCACAAGGTCGAATCAACTCGCGGATCTCGTCCACGGGCAGCGCGGCCATTGCCGCCGGCGTGCTCGCGCGTGCGAACAGGCCTGGCGTCACTTGATTGACCCGCACGTCGGTGCACTGCGCGCTCAGCAAGACTGCCAGGAGCAGCGTGTACGGGTCGCGGTGGTCGAGCGGGATCGGCGGCGCCGGAAACAGGTCGTCGAGAATGCGTTGGATTCGCGCGGCTTTATCTGTCATTTCGCTGGCTTTGCACGCCCCTTCGCAGCCGGGGCGCGCCATGCTACGCTGCCCGGGCTTTTGCCGCGAGGCCCGTATGCTGTCGAATTCCCGCACCCTGAAACTTCCACTTGCGGCGCTCGGGCTGGCGGTCCTCGCCGCTGGCGCACCCGCTCTGGCCGACCACCATTTGCCGGGCGAAGCCACGCCATCGGCCGCCCCCGCCGCTGCGTCTGCCGAAAAAGCCTGCGATTGCGGCGACTGCAAAGACGCCGGCAAGGACGGCGGCCACCACGGCCACCACGGCAAACACAACAAGGCGACGGGCGACGCGGGCGCAGTGGCGTCGGCGGCAGGGCTGTCGGACATGGCGGGCGACGCCGAGTTCGACTGCGACGATGGCGATACCGTGTGCCTGGAGGCCAAGAAGGGCGCCGACAAGAGCCCGGCCTGGATGCGGCGGATCGCGGGCAAAGCCTTTGGGCGCGTTCAGATCGAGCCGCATACGCTGCTGCAAAGCCAGTTTGCCGCGATGGTCGGCGACAAAGCGTCGTTTGACCACGGCGACCGCGCCGAGCGCATGGGTTTTGCCTTGCGGCGCGCGCGCTTTGGCGCCAATGGTCGCTTTGGCCAGGCGGCGGAGTTTGGTGCCTACCTCGACCTCACGGCGATGCCGGGAACGCCCTTGGTCAGCGAGGCTTGGGTGGCGCTAACGACCGGCGTGCACTCGAGCATTACGGTTGGCGCCTACCGCACGCCCTATTCGCGGGGCAGCATGGTGACTTCGGCGCGCATGGCGATGGCCGAGCGGCCGCACGCGATTATCGCCATGGCCCCATTTCGCCAGGTCGGTGCCACCTGGTCGGGTCACTACCCCGACATCGCCGGTTTGACGTGGTACGCCGGGGTCTACAACGGCTTTGAGCGGCAGACCAACCTGTACCGTGGTTTTAACGAATTCAGCAGCTTGGGCGGAAACCGCGACGCCGGACTGGCCCTGGTCGGCCGATTGAGCGCAGAGCCGCTGGGTGCGATCGGTGCCGAGGTTTACGACGCGACTGGCGGCGGGCTGCGGTTGGCGGTCGGCGGCGGCTACTACCAGAGCAACGGCCCAACCAGCACGCTGCGGGGCTACGGCGGCGACCTGCACGTCAAGGTCAAGGGCGTGCACTTGATGGCCGAGTGGCTGGCGGACAGCGCCGACCCCAAAGAGAAGCCGACGGCGCCCGCGACGCTCAACGCCAGCCGCGCGCACCAGGCGATGGTCGCCGAGCTGGGCTATACCACTTGGCGCGTGACCGTGGCTGCTCGCATGCAGCAAATCGACCCGGACACCGAGCGCACCGACGACCAGGACGAGCAGATCTACAGCGGCTGCCTCAGCTACCAGGTGCCCAAAGATCGCGTACGCTTGCAACTGCAGTACGACCACCGCACCGAGACCACCGGGCCGGGGCTGGACAACAACGTGTTGTTCGCGCAGCTCCAGCTGTTTCTGTAGCCGGGGGCTGCGATGACCCGCCTGCCGTTACCGATCGTGCGTGCCGCGTGGCTGACTCTGTTGGGGTTGGCGGCCTGGGGCTGCGACGCTGAGAACACCCGCACGCTGCGCGCCCACCGCGCACAGACCCGCCATGATCTCATCGGCGGTCCTGTCGCCTACGCCGACATCGGCGATTTCATCTTGGAGAACGACCAGATCCGCGTCGGCATCTTGCAGGGCGGCAGCAAAGGTTCGTGGGGCCCGGGCGTGTTTGGCGGTAGTCTCGTCGACGCCGACATCGTACGCCACGACGCGCGCTTTCCGCCGGGGCACGGCCGAGACAAGCTGGCGGAAGTCTTTCCGTTCGCCAACTTGCTGGTGCCGGCGCCGCTATCGACTCAGGTCAAGGTGCTGGCCGACGGCAGCGACGGCAAGGCGGCCACTGTACGCGTTGAGGGCAAAGGTGTGTTTTTGTTCGAGGCGCTGTCGGTGCTGCGGCGCCAGGGCGATCTGCTCGGCGTGGCATTTCCAGACTTGAATACTGCACTCGACTTCCGCACCGACTACACGCTCAAGCCCGGCGACCGCTACGTGACCATGACCACCTGGGTGATTCTGTCGCCCGAGCCCAAGCTGGTCCACAAGCCGTACTACAAAGCCTCGTGCAACGACGACGGCGACTGCGGCAAGGGCCTGTTGCGCTGTTTGGGCGCTGGCGCTGGCAAAAAAGGTGTGTGTACCTGCCAGTCCTTGGAGGCGCAGGGCTGCGGCAAGCAAGATTGCGGCGCGTCGGTGCCGCTGGTCGACGACTATGGCTGCCCGTCTTGCGGCTGCAGCAAGATCGAGCCGATGGTCAACGCGCAGAGTCAGGCCAGCGTTTTCCAAGCGATTCTCGGCGACTCGAATTTCAACCCCGACGCCAAGTTCAAGGCCGGCGTCGGCGGCGGCGATTTCGTGTTCTTTGGCAACCAGGCCGATATCTTCGTGCCCGGCCACGGCTTCGACGAAGAAAAGCCGGTGTGGGATGCGCTGTTCAATGGCCGCGACACCTTCGGCAAGCCGCTGGTGTTCGACTTTGCCGGCGCGGCGGGCGACGAGGTCAGCTACGGCTACTACACCAAGAAGGCGGCGAGCGACGCGGCGCAAAGTCGGGTCCTGGTGCCGGTGTTCACGTCGGCGGCTACCGCGTTCGTGACGGCGACTCGGGCTTGTCTGCGCGACGAGAGCGACGACGCGACCTGCGACAAGGCCCGCGTGTTTGAGTACACCCGTTACCTTGCCGTCGGCCACGGCGACATCGCCTCGGTCGCCGACACCATTTTTTCGCACCGCGCGACGCCGACCGGCACACTCAAGGGCTACGTGCGCTGGGGCCAGACCGGCCAGCCAGCCAAGAATGGCAGCGTCATGGTGCTGCGCAACCCGGACCCGAAGAAGGACTGGGCGACGCTCGATGCCGTGGTGATGGCCAACAAGGCCATCGATGAGTCGCCGGGCGTGCTCAACGCCATCGACGCCGACCCGGGCGCCGACCGGCAGGAAGATGGCGCATTCGAGGCGACGCTGCCCGCGGGCGACTACCTGCTGGTGGCGCTCGATCAGCACAAAGTCGTGCACAGTAAGCCCATTGCGGTGCGCATCGAAGTCGGCAAGGCCGTGGTAGTGGTGCCCGATTTGCCATCGCCGGGCCGGGTGCGGGTCCGGGTGCAAGACGCCAACGGCGGCGCGGTGCCTAGCAAGTTGACAATTGTCAAGTTGGACGCCGCGGGCAAGCCGCTGTTTCGCGATGGTGGTCGGCTGCCGTACTTTGGTCAGGGGCGCCTGGGCATTGGCGTGCAGCACCTTGGCTTTGCGATGGACGGCCAGTTCGACGTGCCGCTGGCGGCGGGCAGCTACCAGGTGGTGGCGTCGCACGGCACGGAGTGGTCGACCTGGCGCAAGACGGTAACGGTGGCGCAGGGTATCGGCCAGGATCACGCGGCGCAAATCGTGCCGGAGTTGGACACCACCGGCTGGCTGTCGGGCGATTTTCACCTGCACGCGGAGCCGAGCTTTGACTCTGGTATGCCGCTGAGCCGTCGGGTCGAGACCGTGGCTGCCGAAGGCGTGGACTACGTGGCCTCGACCGACCACGACGTGCTGTCCAACTACGCCCCCTGGATCAAGCAGTTTGGCCTGGACAAGTGGCTGCGCGCGGTCGTCGGCAGCGAAATCAGCACACTGGAAATCGGCCACTACATTGGCTTTCCGTTGCAGTACAAGCAGTTGGATATTCCGTCGCATGGCTCCGTCGCCTGGTATTGCCAGCCGTCGGACCAGGTGCTGGCGGACATCTGGAAGCGCACCGGCTTTGAAGACGGGCTCGGCGGCAAGGCCTCGACCATCATCGCCCACCCGCGCGACGGCTTCTTGGGCTGGCTAGACCAGGCCGGCGCCAACGCTTACAGCCACACCCGCACCCTGTCGATGCTCGAAGCCGGCAACCCGACCCTGCGCACCGTCGGCTGCGACCACGACGCCATGGAGGTGTTCAACGGCAAGCGGTTTGACTCCATCCACACGGCGACCGTGCGCGAAGTACAAGAATTCTCCCGGTGTCTGGCACGCATCGACCGCGCGGGCGTCGACGCCGAGGGCAAGGTCGATGCCGCCAAGATGCGCGACGAACTCAAGCTCGCGTGCCCCGAGTACGCCGACCGCGGCCTGGAAAATGTCGTCAAGCGCGACGGCCTCGACACCTGCCCGGCCGACGAAGACGCCGCCACCTGCAAGATGCGCTACCGCATGGCCCTGGCCCACATCAGCACCGCCGACATCAACACCCGCACCAAAGAAGAGCAGGATGCCTGGATGGACGAGCCGGCCGGCGACGTCGCCAAAGAGGCCGTTCCGGAGGCCGCGGCGGACAAGAAGCTCGACACCATCAAGAAGCTCTGTGACTTCAAGGCGGCGCTGCTCGACAAGCCGTTTGCCGAGGCCGTGCCGCCCGACACCTGGCTGCGGCCGTGCGGTCGGCGCGACGGCGTGTTCAGCGATTACTTGCGCTTCTTGGAACACGGGTTGGTTCGCAGCATCGTCGGCGGCAGCGACAGCCACGGCTACAAGCAAGAGCCTGGCGCGCCGCGCACCTACTTCAAGGCCACGACCGACGATCCGCACACCATGGACGAGCGCGCGGCCTCCGAAGCGCTACGCGCGGGCAAGGCAGTGCCGAGCTACGGCCCGATGATCGACGTGACGATTGGCGGCAAAGGTCCGGGTGAGACGGTCGCCCTCAAAGCGGGCGCGCCCCTGCCGGTCAAGGTGCGGGTGCAAACGGCGTCGTGGTACGGCGTGGACCGCGTCGAGGTCTACGTCAACGGTCGCGTTACCGCCAGCGAGGCCATCAAGCCGGACGCAGCGCGCATTGTCGACCTCGACAAGACCTTTGCCTTGACTGTGCCCGATCGCGACTCGCACGTGGTGGTGGTGGCCATCGGCACCGACAATGGCCACTTGATGCGGCCAGTGTACCTCGATGTGCCGTTCGGCGAGCTGCAGCTGGCCCGCGTGGCATCGATTGCGTTCAGTTCGCTGTTCAGTGCCGATCCGGCGTTGGGCGCGGTGGCGTCCAGCATCATTCCGCCGCCGGCGCGCATCCCGGACTTCTTCCCGGCGCTGCCGATGGCGATTGCCAGCGCGGTGTTTGTCGACACCAACGGCAACGGCAAGTACGACGCGCCGCTACCGATGCCGGCGTTCTGCTCGCCCAAGTGTGACGCCAAGACCGGCGAGATCTTGGACGGTGCCTACGATGCGGACGGCAAGAAGCGCACCTGCAAGCAATTGCAGTCGAACTACGAGTGCTTGCAGCCCGAAGGCCGCTGCGGTCTGCCGGTGCCCGGCGTGTGCTCGATCTTTGCCGAGCAGCAAAAGACCAGCTTGCGCGGGGCGCTGGGCGACCACCGCGTGCGACCATAGGACCAGTCCCAGAATAGGTCATTCTGGGACTCGTTCCGTTTGCTCACTAGGTGGGTCGCAAGCTCGCGTCTTTGCAAGCCGACTCGCCGCTCCGCTGGTAGGCATGACGATTGGTTTGAACTCGCACGGACGTTTAGGCGGGCACCATGTCTAGCGACAACGAGCCGGTGGACGCGACCCCGCCTGACGCTGGCCAGCCGGACTCGGGGCCATTGGAAGCCGACGTTGCGGCCGCCAACAGCGAAGCTCTGCAGCCACCACCTGCCGAAGCTGCCGCCACTGTGGGTTCGAGCACACTGGCCGACATGCTCGCCGGTCCAGAGTTGCCCACCGAAGAAGTGCTAGAGCGCGCCGAGGCTAAGCCGCCGCGCTACCGCCTGGTCCGCGGGGCGATCTACACCACGTACATGGTGCTGGTGGCGTGGTTTTGCATTGGCGTGACCGTCGCCGTGTGGCGGGCGGTGTGGGGCCCTGACGGCGCAAAGCTCCAGGCCCATGAAGCGCAGCACGGCACCAACCTGAAAAACTGCAGGGAGTAGAGTCAGATGGCCACAGGTACCGTCAAACTGCCGCAGAGCGAACTGCAAGCCGCGCTGGCCGCGCGCGCCAAGCACATCTTCATTACCGGTGCGTCGCGGGGCATCGGCGAGGCCACAGCGCGTCTGCTCGGCGAGGAGAAGAACCACCGCCTGACGCTGGCCGCGCGCTCGTACACGCGCTGCCTGGGCATCTGCATGGACATCGGCACCGACCGCGCCCACACCGTGCGGCTGGACCTGCAAGACGAGCAGTCGATCGACGAAGCCGTGGTCGCTGCGGAGTCGCGCAACGGGCCGGTGGACGTGCTGATCCTCAACGCCGGCATCAATGCGCAGACGCCGTTCGACGACCTGAGTCCGCAGGGCAGGGCGACCTTTCGCTCCGTGCTCACCACCAATCTTGTCCACACGTACTTTCTGGCGCAATTGGCCGCGGCGCACATGCCCCAAAACGGCCGCATCCTGTTTGTCGGCAGCGTGCTCGGCCGCATGGGCGTGCCCGGCAACAGCGCCTACGTCGCCAGCAAGCACGCCGTGATGGGCCTGGTGCGCAGTCTAGCGCACGAACTGGCGCCGCGCGGTATCCGCGTCAACGCCGTCAATCCGGGCTGGGTCGACACCCAGATGGCGCACGACGCCATGACCCGCATGGCCGAGCACCGCGGCGTGCCGTTGCAGCAAGTGCAGACCCAGATGCTGTCGAGTCAACCGATCCGGCGCATGGCCAAGCCGCAAGAAGTCGCGCAGTACTTGAAGTTCCTAATTGGCCCCGGCGGCGACTGCATCACAGGGCAGGGCATCGACATCTCTTGTGGGTCGGTGATGATCTGACCGCGCAGCCGGCTTAAAAACGCCACCGCCCGCCTTGCGGGCCTGGAAACGATTTGCGCAATCATTTCCAGGCCCGCCGGCTGGCTTCGTGGGTCGCCAGCTCGCGGCCTCGGGGGCCGACTCGCGGCTCCGCTGCACGGCAACCTTGCCGCTTTGTCAGCTCGACTAGTTGGGCTGGTTAACCGCAATCTTGCGCGGCTGCGCCTCCGCCTTCTTGGGCAGCTCGAGCCGCAGCACGCCATCCTTGGCGCTCGCGGTGATCCTTTCGGCGTCGACGTTGTTGGGCAGGGTGAAGCTGCGGCTGAACTGGCCGTAGCTGCGCTCGATGCGGTGCCAGCCGGCCTTGGCCTCGGTGGTCTCGGCCTTGCGCTCGCCCTTGACCACCAGCGTCTGGTTTTCGACGTGGATGTCGACTTCCTCGGGGCGCACCTCGGGCAGGTCGAACTTGAGCACGTAGCGGTCGGTCGTCTCGCAGATGTCGACCGCGGGGGCGAACGTCGGCGTGGCGCGGCTGCCGCGGTTTTCGGTGCCCACCTGGTCAAAAAGCTTGTTGATTTCCGCGTGCAGCGTGTCGACGTCGCTCCACGGGTTCCATCGCATCAGAGTCATGGCTGTTCTCCTCGCCGCGTCAAAGTGCGCGGACGTATTGGTGGTTGTGGCCGGGCGCCCGCCCAGTGGGGAGCGCCGTCGCCGGCCGTCGACACCAAGAAAACCAGCCCCGCGCGGTTGTCAAGGGACAAAGCCGTGCAATGTCAAATGGTTGTGTCGCGTCGCGGACGAAAACACCCAAATTAGTCCGGCCAAGGGGCTTGTCAACGGGCCTTTGAAGGTCCCGATCGGCGCGACCAGCGCACCCACAGCAGCCCCGCCACGGCCAGCGAAAACCCAATCCAGTGCTGGGGATCGGCGCCGTCGCGCAGCGCGTAGTGCAGGCACGCCAGCACGGCAACGGCGTAGACCAACCTGTGCACACGCTGCCAGCGCGCGCCGCCGAGCCAGCGCACCACCGCTGTGGGCGTGGTCGCGGCCAGCACGGTGAGCGCCGTCATGGCCGTGACACCGAAGACAAGCCAGGGAGTCTTGACGACGTCTACACCGATCGCCCAGAGATCAAACGACTTCTCCCCGATCACAAACACACCGACGTGCGCGGCCGCCAGGGCGAAAGCGACCAGGCCCAAGCGTTTGCGCCATCGACCCGGCCAGGTGGCGCCTGTCCACCATCGCAGCGGAGTGCACGCCAGCGTCGCCACCAACCACGCCAGCGCCCAGAAACCGAGCTGATTGGCGATCCACAGCGACCAGCTGGGCGGCGGATGCTCGCCCTTGGGCTGCGGGCCGATGTGCCACGACCAGCTGATCTGCGCCAGGGTGACGAGGATACCCAGCGCGAAACCGATCGCAGGCCGCCGGTCCGCGGTCGTCGTCATAGTCGGATGGTCGCTACTTCGCAGACTTGGAAGGACGCAGCATCGCCAGCCCGGCCCTGAGCTCGTCGCGCGGGTAGTCGGTCATGCGGCTGAACTCCTGGCCAGCTTTGAGCACTTCGCCGCCGTCCAGCGTCACGCACTCGCCAGTCATCCAGGCGTTCATCGGACTCAGCAGGTATGACGCGAGGTTGGCCAGTTCCCCGGGCTCGCCGAAGCGACCCAGCGGCACTTGCCGAAGCGCCTCGTCGTGGGCGTCGGCCGGCATCAGGCGACTGAACGCGCCCTCGGTCGGAAACGGTCCGGGCGCGATGGCGTTCAGGCGAATGCCGTAGGTGGCCCACTCGACCGCCAGCGATTTGGTCATTACCAGCACGCCGGCCTTGGCGCACGCGCTCGGCAACACGAACGCCGAGCCGGTCCAGGCGTAGGTGGTGACGATCGACAGCACCTGACCCTTGGTGCCGCGGGCGATCCACCGCCGGCCGAGCTCACTTGTGCAGTGGAACGACCCGTGCAGCACGATCTTGACGACGGCGTCAAAAGCATTGGCCGACAGGTCTTCGGCGCAGGCCAAAAAGTTGCCGGCGGCGTTGTTGACCAGCGCCGTCACCGGGCCGAGCGCGGCCTCGATGGCGTCGACCGCGGCTGCCACGCTCTGCGGATCGCGCACGTCGCAGCGGGCCCAAGCCGCTGTGCCGCCTGCGGCGTTGATGGCCTCAACCGTCTCGCGCAGCGGGTCTTCGCGGCGACCGACTACGGCTACCTTGGCGCCCAAGGCACCCATGCGCTCGGCCATCGCGCGGCCGAGGCCAGTGCCACCGCCGGTAATGAACACGACTTCGTTGGCCAGCAGGTTGGTTTGGAACATCAGATCCCCACTATTGGACTGCAAGGAAGTGGTCACAACGGCCTCGCCACAATCCGGAGCCGCGAATCGGCCGCCGGGCCCGCGAGCTGGCGACCCACGTAGCAAGCAAATGGGCCTCAGAAATGACTGATCCAATCATTTCAAGGTTCTACTTCTTTGCGCGAATGACTGCGCCCAGACCGTCAATGCGCACGATGGTCATGGGCTCCTTGACGCTCGCTGGGTCGAACGGCCGCCCCTGCTCGTCGGCCTCATGCTTTAGCACCTTCTTGGTCGCTTCGAGGTCGAGCACCATCTTGCGGACCATGCCTTCCGCGACCGCCCACTTGCCCTTGGCGCTCTGCGGGAACACCATCACGCCGTCAGTAACCTTGAATTTCATGGTCTTGCCGGGGGCGTCGCTCTTGACCGTGAACCAGCAGCCGGCCATCTGGCAGACGTCTTCGACTTCGCCTTCGATGCGGACGCGGCGCCCGGCGTATTTCTCCGGGTTGGCGGCCAACTCGCTGACCGACACCGACTCGGCCAGGGTCACGCCTTGCCCGAACTTGTCGCCGTCCAGGGCTTGGACCGGGCCATGCTCCGCCGCGACCTTGGGGTCGATCTCGACGGCGCAGGCCGGGTTGGCGGCGTGGTCGCAGACGTGCGGTGAGGGCTTCTGGCCGTCCGCGGGCTGGTCGGCCGGCTGATTCGGCTTGGGCTCGGTCGGTCCGCCGGGCTTGGGTGCCTGCAGCGTCGGCGCGGGCGCCATCGGCGCGGTCTTTTCCGAGCAGGCCGCGATGATCAGGGCAGGGCAAATCAACACTTTGAAAACATGGCAGTTCATGGCGGACTCTGGCCGCTACGGGCGCGGCGGGGCCGGGATCCTAGCACGGTTTGGCCGCGAACGGGTTGAAAAAATGGCGCCGCCGCGCGTCTGAGCCTGCGGTGACCGCACCCGCCTCACCGTGGTATGGTCGCCACGCCGCGGCCGGCGGCAAAGGGCTTGTACGATGCGCACCTGCTTGGAATGTGGCCTCAGCTCCGACAGCCTGTTTTGCCCCACCGATGGCATGGCCACCATCGTGGCCGGCGTGGTCCCCAAGTCCGGCGAGTTGCCGCTCAATGCCGTGTTTGCCGGTCGCTATCGCGTAGTTGGCACGCTGGGCAAGGGTGGCATGGGCGCGGTCTACGATGCCCAGCACACCGGCACCGGGCAGAAGGTGGCGATCAAGACGCTGCTCATCGACACCGTGCACGATCCTGCCGCGGTCAAGCGTTTCTTCCTGGAGGCCAAGACCACGGCCGGCCTGCAGCATCCCAATACGATTCGGGTGTTCGACTTCGGGCAGAGCGACGACGGCTTGTTCTACCTGGCGATGGAGCGCCTGCAAGGCGTGACGCTGGCCGACCGCCTGAGCGAGTACGCTGCGCAGGGCAAGCGCATGAGCGAGCAGGAAGCCGCGACCATCGCCTGCGCCGCGCTGCGCAGCCTGGCCGAGGCCCACCGCGTCAACCTGGTGCACCGCGACCTCAAGCCGTCGAACTTGTTCCTGCACGATCTGGGCGCGGGCGAGACGGTCATCAAGGTGCTGGACTTCGGTATCGCCAAGTCCAATGACCAGCAGCAGCAGCTGACCCAGGCGGGCACGGCGCTCGGCACGCCGGCCTACATGAGCCCCGAACAGGTCATGGGCAAGGCGGTCGACGCGCGCAGCGACCTGTATTCGCTGGGCGTGGTGCTGTACCAGTGCGTGAGCGGCCGGGTGCCGTTTCGCGGCGACTCGACCTTTACCGTGCTGATGATGCAGGTCAACGAGGCGGCGCCCGACCTGTCGCAGGTGGCCGGCGTCAGCGCGGCATTTGCGCGCGTCGTCGGCAAGTCACTGGAAAAGCTGGCTGGCGACCGCTACGACACCGCGACCGCCATGCGCGAAGCCTTGGAGCCGCTGGCCCGTGGCGAGCACCTGCACGCGCCCGGTGCGGCAGGCATTGCGCCGCCGTCGGTCGCACCACCGCCGCCACCACCACCTCCGCCTGCCAACCGCGACCAGGTGGCTACCCGACCGCCTTCACCGGTGCAAGTTGCCGCTGCCGCGCCGCCCATGCCGCCGCGGCCGGTTCGCGGCTTTACCAATGCTGCAGTCAAACCGCCCGAGCCGCCGCCGCGCAGGTCACTGGTGCCCCTGTATCTGTTCGGCTTCCTGGCCGTGGTCGGTAGCCTTGCCGTCGCCTTCTGGCTGCATGGTCGCGCTCCGGGCGGTGACGAGTCGGCGCTGCCGCCGGTCATGGCGCCGTCTGCGTCAGCACCCGCCCCTGTCCCTGAACCTGCTGCGGCACCTGCGCCAGCGCCTGTGCCTGCACCTGTGCCAGTCCCTGCTCGTGCGCCTGTCCCTGCACCTGTCGCCACCCCTGAGCCTGCGCCCGCGCCTGTCCCTGCTCCTGTCCCTGGTCCTGTCGCTGCACCTGAGCCTCCGTCAGCGCCGGCTCCCGCCGTGGATGCCGGTGTGGCGCCAGCGACAGTCGCTGCACCGGTTGCCGCACCGCCCGCCGCTCCCGCCAAGCCCAAAGTGCGACCGAAGCCGCAAACCGTGCGCGCACCTGCGAACGGTGGCGCTCGGCCGCCTCCGCCCAGCGGCGGCCGTCCGTAGGGCCGACTCTTGCGACCCAGCGCGTGCCTGACCGATGACGGAATCGACTCCAAAAGCGAGCGACGCGCTGCGTCCTTCTGACGAACGGCCTGGCCTCGCGGCGCAGCTTGAAGCGCTCGGCGGCCTGTGGTGGCGGTGGCTGGCTGTGGATGCGGCACTGCGCGCGCTGTGGCTGTTGCGGCCAGATCCGTTCGGCCAGCCACTGGTCGGCAAGGTCGAGTGGTACCTGTTCCACGCCATCGGCTTTGACGCCGTGCAGCTGCTGTGGCTGGCGCTGCCCGCCGCGTTGGCGGTAGTCGTCGGGCGCCAGGCAGGCCGGGTGCAGCTGGGCTGGCGCATCGGCCGCGCCTGGTCGCTGGCGGTGGGTGGACTGTTCTGCCTGCTCGGCCTCATCGATGCCGAGATCATGCGGTTTGTCGGCATGCATGTGTCGTGGAGCATCCTGCGCACCTACCTGAACGGTGCCCAGGTGGCCGAGCTGCCGCACCTGCTCAGTCGCGACGCTGGGGGGCCGTACCTGCCGTTCGCGCTGCTGACCGCCATCCCGGGCTTGCTGTGGTGGCAGTGGCGCACTGCGCCAGTGCCGACCGTGCGCTGGCCGCGCAAGGCGCTGGCACTGCTGGGGGTCGCGTTGGCCGGCTGGCTGCTAACCAGCGTACTGTGGCAGGGCGCGGCCCGCGAGTGGAAGCTGACGCCGCCGCTGACCTTGCTGTGGCAAGACCTGCAGCGCGGCGCTCGTCCGGATCGCCCGCCCGAAGTCGTCGAGCGCGCCAAAAAAGCCTTGCGCGTTGGCCATGCTGCCGGCTACCCGGGGTCGAACGCGACCTTTGCGGTGCCGGCAGCGCCGCTCGTTCACCTGTCGCCGTGGCAGCGCTGTCAGGCGATCCGCGACGGGCAAATTGCGGATAATCCAGCTGCCGCCTGCGCGCGCGACCGGGACGGCGACGGGGTGCCGCAGGCGCGCGACTGCGACGATGCCCAGGCCGCGGTGCATCCGGGCGCCGACGAGATACCCGGCGACGGCATCGACCAGGACTGCTCCGGCCTCGATGCTGCGCCGTACAACGTTCTAGTCATCGCTTTGGAGTCCCACCGGGCGCTCGGCGTCGGCCACGTGACCGGCGGCCCGTCGTGGTCGCCCCGCTTGGATCAACTGGCTGCCGAAGGCCTCGCCCAGCGGCGGGCCGTGACGGCCGGGCTGCCGACCATTGCGAGCTTCATGGCCATTCACACCGGCTTGCCCGCATGTGCCTGGTGTACAGTCGCCACTGATTTTGCGACCGCGCGACTGCCCGCGTTGCCACTGACGCTGCGCCAACACGGCTACTACACGCGCTTTTTCTCTGCCGCCGATCCAAGCTGGGACAACCAGGCCGCGTGGCTGCGCCACTGGTACCACGACGTCGACTACGACCGCAGCCGCGAAGAAGACGGCCCGCTGTTTGCGCACATGGCATCGTGGTTGCACACCAACCTCGCCGGTACAGCCAAGAACCGGCCGTTTTTCGCGCTGGTGATGACCCGCACCAACCACTTTCCGTTCGCGCGGATTGCCGGTGTGCAAAATCGCGGCGGCGACACCTGGGCCGACGGCATGCGCGACACCATGCATTACGCCGACGCCGAGATGGGCAAGCTGCTGGACGCCTTGCGCAACGAGCCGTGGTTCGACCGCACGTTGGTGATTGTGACCGGCGACCACGGGCATCCATTGGGTGAGCACGGCCACCTGCACCTGTTCGACACCGTGCAGGTCGAGGCCACCGGCGTGCCACTGGTGGTGTGGGGCAAGCACCCCAAGCTTGGGCCGCTGCGCGGGCAGATCGGCAGCGAGCCGTCGAGCCACCTCGACATCGCGCCGACCGTGCTCGATCTGCTGGGCATTGACCTGTCCGGGGCGTGGCAGGGCAGGTCGCTGCTGCGGGGCGGCAAGGGCCAGTCTTGGACCGCCAAAGACGCGATGTGGGCGGCAGAGCGCGGGTCGCGGCGGCTGTTCGTCGATGGCTCGCGCCACCTGGACCGCGCCGGCTGGCAAGTGTTTGATCGCACGACCGACTTGCGCGAAGACAAGCCGCTGGCGCTGACCGATGCGGACGCCGAGCTGGCGGCCGACCTGATGGCCGTGGCGACGTGGATGTACGACCTGTACGGCCACGACCAGATTCTGCCGAAGTGGTGGCCGACGCCGCAGCAGTAGCCAGGTGTCGCGGACGTGTCACGCGGCGCCTCACAGCCCGCCTGGAGAAGCTACCCTGGCCGTATGAACTGGCCACTTTTCCTGACAGTATTCACGACCGTCTTTCTCGCAGAACTCGGTGACAAGACCCAGCTTTCGACCATGCTGTTTGCTGCCAAGGGCGACAATCCCAAGCTGACCGTGTTCACGGCTGCGGCGCTGGCGCTGGTCGCGACCACGGCGCTCGGCGTGCTGGTCGGCGCGGCGGTGGGTCGCTACGTCGATGCCCGCTGGCTGTCGAGGCTTGCCGGTGCTGGCTTTGTTGCCGTTGGGCTGTGGACGCTTGCGAAAGCGTGAGCAACTAGGGACTGGTCGGCGTTGTGGCTGCCGCAGCGGGGGCAGCCGTTGGCGCGACCGGTGCCGCTGGCACCTCGACGCAGCGCACTTCGGGCCCCTTGTTGCCGCCGAACAGAAAGCCCAAGCTGAACTGCAGCACGTTGCCATTGTTGCCGATGTCGTTGCCGAACTCGGCGACGGAGCCCATCACCGCCACGCCTGCGGCGATCTCTGGCACGATGGTCAGGTTGCGCGTTACCGGCCACACGTAGCCGAGGCTCGAACCGACAATCACCATGTTGAAGGTCGAACCCAACGACACCGAGGTGTCGGTCGAGATGATGTCGATGACCTTGGGGCCCACGACCACCTGGCGGCCGCCGGGCAAGTGGATGCCGAAAAGAGCGGCGACCTGCAGCGTCGTGAAGTGCAGTGCGGTGTCGTTGGCGTCGCCGCCAGGCGCGTAGATGTACATCAGCCCTGGATTGAGCGAGATGTCGAGGCCCGAGTCCGCGGACGCCGACTTCTTGAGCGCTATCCGCGAGTCGATAGTGTAGCCCGGCAGCGGCAGCCACAAGCGCGCGCCAATGTCGACGTCGTCGGTCACGCCGTAGCGCCCGCCGATTTCGAACTGCGGCCCTTTTCGGTCAGACCGCGACAGGCCGATGCGGTTGAAGCTGGGTGCCAGCACGAACTGCGACTCGCCGCTGTCGATCGGCCGCGCGCTACCCAAGGTCGCCATCGAGCAGCCGCTGCCCACCAGCGCGAACACGACGACGGCCACTGCGGCCCATGCTGTCTGCTTGTGCATTGCGAACCCCTGCGCAAGGTCATAGACCATTGCCGAACGCGACTATTGCTGTGACAAGTCCCACTTTGCGCGCCGCCACGACGCCCGTAGGTCGGCCTCGGTCGCCACCACCGCGTTGCCGTTGGCCTCGCGGCCATCCAGAAACGCCACGAAGTCCAGTTGTTGCTCAGGCTTGCCAAACTGAGTGTCGAACACCTCGATAAGGTTGGTCGGCGGCAGGGTCTTGCGCCCCATCACCTCTTCGAGCGGCAGCGTCAGGCCAGTCGAGACGCCTTTTTCCGGCCGGTAGGCGACATACACAACCTCGCTGCACACCAGCGTCGACTCGGTCAAGAAGTCAAAGTCGAAGTCGTAGGGCTTGCCGAGGTTCGAGAATGCGGACACGATGGCCCTGGCTTTCTCGGTTTTGGTCAAGCGCGGGCGCACCAGACCCACGTAGTCGGCGGAGCAAGACTCGTGCAGGCTGGCCATCGACACACCTTCGGAGATGGCCTCGATGACGCGGTGCGGCTTGCCGTCGTGTGCTGCTGCGGCGTATTGCTTCCAGTGGGTGGCAAAGGTCTTCTCCAGGTACCCAGTCAAGCCCTTGTCGCCAAAGGCGGCTTTGACACCGGCATCACCGTCCAGCGATGCCGCGATTTCCTGCGGGCTGCCGACGTAGAATGCCGCGTGCGGCCAGAAACCGGGCAGGCCCAGGTTGCTCAGGTACCAGTTGCGGCGCTCGACGATGATGTCGCCCGGCTGGGCCTGGGTGGTCAGCCAGTCGATCTGCGCCTGCGTGATCAGCGCCTTGCCCGTAGAGCGCAGCCGCGTGTCACCCAGCCACTCGGCGATATCGGTGACCAGCGCGCCCGACCACTCGTCAAACTGGTTGCCGAGCACCGTCGCAAAGCCCTGCATCATCACCTGGATGGCCTGACGATTGAAGTCCTCTTCGGCCTTCTGCGCGTAGGCCAGCGCCTTGTCGGCCAGCAGCGTGAAGGCGGCGTGCTCCTTTTCCTTGCCCGCGCGCATGGTGCCTTCGCGTCGCTGCATGGCCTCGACGCCGATCTGCAGCAGCATCCGGGTCTGCGGCTTGGCCATCCGCACCAGCATCGCGTCGTACTCGTTGGCGCCGACGCCGTACTCGGGGTCCGGGTCGTTCAGAATCGCCCTGAACTGATCGCCGCGGCCAAAGGTCCGCAAAAATCGCAAGTTGGTCGAAGTCTGCGCCGCCAGCGCGGTGACGCCCGCCGTCAGCGCGAAGATCTGCTTGTCCGGCGTGCCAGCCTGGCGCCAGCCTTTGAGAAACTTGTACTGGTACGAGTGCAGCGCCCGCATGTGGTCCAGGTAGGGCGCCCACAGCGACAGCAGCTTCTTGCGCTGGTCGGCAGTCGGCACGTAGTCGGGCTTGACCTTGCCCAGCGCCTTTTCATAGTCGGCCAGCAGCGTGTTGATCTGCTCCACGTCGGCGACCAGCTTCTGCAGGGCCTTGGCGTCTTCGAGTCGCGGGACCTTGCCCTTGACGCCCGGGTCACAGGCCGCGACACAGACGGCAAGCGCCAGCAGCACCACCTGCCACATTCGCGATTTCGTTGTCATTGTCGGCCTCCCGTTCGGACAAGCGTACCGCAGGGAACGGCGCGCGCCAAGCTGGGTGCCCTTTGGCGTGTTGGACGTTCAAGCGCTTGGCGGAGCAGTTGCATCTGCCACCTTGCCCGGCCACGATGGCGATGGCGTTGAGCGGAGCGACGCTGCACGATGTCGACGCGAATTGCCATTGCTGCCATCGGTCTCGCCGTCGCTGCGGCGGCCATCCCTGCGAACGCCAGTGCCCTGGTGTTTCCAGGCGACCTTCCGGACTGTCCCCCCAAAACCCGCAGCTGCATCGCACTGCACCTGTTCGTCGCCGCCGATGATGACGCCACAACGTGGCTTCGCGACCAACTGACCGCGGCCAACGAGCGCCTGGCGGTCATCGGCACCGGCGTGCAGGTGGTCAAGGTCAGCGCGCTGCCGGCGGGGTTCGACGACATCCACAGCATCGCGCTGCGCACACAGCTTGGCACCCATGGCGGGCAGACGCCGCTGCGCTGGTTCGTGGTGCGCCGCCTGCAAGACGACACCGACCCGAACCGCGAGCGCAAGGGTGTGACCTGGCGCAACGGCAAGGCTGTGTGGGTCATCCAGGCCCGGTCGGCGTGGCGCTGGGTGCTGGCGCACGAACTCGGGCACGTGCTTGGCCTGGGGCACAGCCAGGAGGCGGCTTCCATCATGAACAAGACGCCGCGCGCGTGGCCGCCGCCGTGGAAAATCGGCTTTACGCCGCGCGAACGCCCGGCGATGCGGCGCACGCTGGCGATGCTGCTGCGCCAAGGGCGACTGACCGCCGTTGCTGCGTCGCCCTGAACGACCGCGCCGCGCCCCAGCATTGCGCTCCTACCGGGGCCACAGCTGATGCCATGTGACTTGCTGTCTCATGAGACGCGCCTGCCGATTTCTGGCTGGTGTGCGTTTCGCGCGATGCGATGGCCACCCGCATGTCACATGGGACAGAAATGCTTGTCTTTTCGTGAAGTTGCGGGAAGATCGCCTTGCTTTGAGTCTGGCGCGGCCGCTATGCTGCCCGTGCAGGCGGAGCCAGAGCGGCCCCGGCCATCCGGCGATTAGGAGGATTCATGTTCAAGAAGTTCATGCTGTTGTGTGCAATCGGCTGCGGCCCCTTGTTGGCGTGCGCTGACGACACGACGGTCGAAGGTGGCAACACCGTCGGCGCAGATAGCACCGCGAGCGCAGACGCTGCGGGTGGCTTGGGCGATGGCGCAGGCGATGGCACAGGCGGTGGCGATGGCACCACAGCGCCCGATCTCAGCTTCGATGCCGTGCCGGCGTGCGTCGATAGCCAGTGCGACGACAAGAATCCTTGCACCGACGACAAATGCGGCGCCGATGGCAAGTGCCAGAACACGGCCAACACCGCGACCTGCGACGACGGCGACGCCTGCACGACCAAAGACGCTTGCAAAGACAGCAAGTGTGGCGGCGAAGCGGTCGTGTGCGACGACAAGAACGCCTGCACCAAGGACAGCTGCGACCCCAAGACCGGTTGCGCGACTGCGCCCGCCGACCCGACCCCCTGCGACGACGGCGACGGCTGCACCACCGGCGAGTCGTGCAAAGACGGCAAGTGCGGCACCGGCGCGGCGCTGACCTGCGACGACAACAACCCCTGCACCGACGACACCTGTGACCCCAAGACCGGCTGCGCCAACAAGAACAACACCGCGCCGTGCACCGACGGCGACGCCTGCACCAGCGACGACGCCTGCGCCAACGGCGCGTGCAGCGCCGGGGCAGCCCCTACTTGCAGCGACGCCAACCCGTGCACCGCCGATAGCTGCGACAAAGGCAGCGGCAACTGCGTGTTCCTCGCCGCGGCCGCGACCGGTTGCGACGACGGCGACGCCTGCACCAAAGACGACGCCTGCGCGGGCGGCAAGTGCGCCGGCATCCCCGGCGCCTGCGGCTGCACCGAAACCAGCGATTGCGACGACAAAAATCCTTGTACCGCCGATAGTTGCACAAAGGGGGGCTGTGTGCAGACGCCGCAGGCCGCCACTTGCACCGATGGCAACGCCTGCACCAGCGCCGACGCCTGTGACGCCGGCAAGTGCGCCGGCAAAGCGGTGGTGTGCGACGACGCCAACCCGTGCACCGACGACGCCTGCGTGCCTTCGCTCGGCTGCACGGCCAAGTCCAACAGCGCCGGCTGCGACGACGGCAACGCCTGCACCCAGAACGACAAGTGCGCCGGCGGCAAGTGCTCTGGCGGCATCAGCACCTGCACCTGCAAGTCCGATGGCGACTGCGACGACAAGAACGCTTGTACCGACGACGCCTGTGTCGCCGGCAAGTGCGCGACCAAGCCCGCCGGCAACGGCAAGGCCTGCGACGACGGCAACGGTTGCTCGGTCGGCGACGCCTGCCAGAACGCTGCCTGCGTCCCCGGCAAGCCCGCGGCCTGCGACGACAAAAACGCCTGCACCGACGACAGCTGCGACCCCAAGACCGGCAAGTGCGTCAACGCCGCCAACAGCGCGCCCTGCAGCGACAACAACGCCTGCACCAAGGGCGACGTCTGTGCCGCGGGCAACTGCACGGGTCCGAGCGCCGTCAAATGCGACGACGACAACGTGTGCACCGCCGACAGCTGCGACAAGGCCAAGGGCTGCGTCAACGACAACCTCGCGACCGGCACCGTCTGCAAGGCCGCCAGCTGCGACGCGCTGAGCCACACCTCGGCCGCCACCTGCGCCGCCGGCATGTGCGTCCAGGGCGAAAAGAGCAACTGCGACGACGGCAACGGCTGCACCACCGACAGCTGCAGCGCCGACAAGGGCTGCCAGAAGGTCAACAACACCGACCCTTGCAGCGACGACAACGTTTGTACGCTCAAGGATACGTGCAAAGACGCGGCCTGCTTGCCCGGCGCCAGCACCGTTTGCGACGACGGCAACCCGTGCAGCGTCGACTCGTGCGACAGCAAGCAGGGCTGCGTCGCGGTCAACATCGCCGACGGTACCGGCTGCAAGGGCAGCTCGTGCGGCGATGGTGGCTTTGACAAGGGCAGCGCTTGCCAGGTCGGTGTGTGCACGCCGCTCGCCGCCGTTCAGTCATGTGACGACAAAAAACCTTGTACGACCGACACCTGCACCGCGACCGGCGGCTGCGCCCACGCCAACAACACCGACCCCTGCGACGACGGCAGCGCCTGCACGGCGAACGACCAGTGCACGGGCGGCGGCTGCATCCCGGGCAGCAAGGTCATCTGCGACGACAGCAACCCCTGCACGGACGACAGCTGCGACCCCAAGACCGGCTGCGGCGCCAAAGCCAACACGCTGCCGTGCGACGACCAGAGCGTGTGCACCAAGAGCGACGTTTGCGCCGACAGCGCCTGCGTGCCCGGCAAGGCCGTCGAGTGCGACGACAAGAACGTGTGTACCGACGAATTCTGCGACGCCGGCAAGGGTTGCACCTACAACGACAACACCAAAGGTTGCGACGACAGCAACGCCTGCACCGACGCCGACACCTGCGACGGCAACGGCGCATGCAAGGGCACGCCGATCGGCAAAAGCTGTGATGACGGCAACCCTTGCACCACGGACAGCTGCGACACCACCGGCGGCTGCGTCTACAAGACCGCGGCAGACGGCGCCAATTGTTCTGCTGCCACCTGTGGCGCTGACGGCTTTGTCGGGGCAGCTACCTGCACCGCCGGCAAGTGCGGCGCGCCGCCCGCGGCCCAGAAGTGCGACGACGGCAACCCGTGCACGACGGACCTGTGTGACAAGAACGGCGGCTGCAGCAGCGCCCCCAACACCGCCGGCTGCGACGACGGCAACGCCTGCACCAAAGACGACGTCTGCGGCAGCGGCGCGTGCAAGGGCCTGGCCAGTACTTGCGGCGACAACAACGTCTGCACCGACGACAGCTGCGATGCCAAGACCGGGTGCGTGTTTGCGGCCAACAAGGCCGTGTGCGACGACGGCAGCGCCTGTACCACCCAAGATATCTGTGCCGCGAGCAAGTGCGCGGGCGGCCCGGCGCTGGTGTGCAACGACAACAACGGCTGCACCACCGACAGCTGCGATCCGGTCAAAGGCTGCCAGTTTGCCAACACCACCGACGGCTGCGACGACAAGAACGCCTGCACCAGCGGCGACGTCTGCGGCGGCGGCGCCTGCGCGGGCTCGACCAAGGTCACCTGCAACGACAACAACGTGTGCACCAGCGACAGCTGCGACCCGGCCAAGGGCTGCGTGTTTGCCAACAACAAGTCGCTGTGCGACGACGGCAACCTGTGCACCGACACCGACAGCTGCATCGACGGCAACTGCCTGGGCAGCAAGATCAACTGCGACGACAACAACGGTTGCACCAACGACAGCTGCGACCCGGCGGCCGGCTGCCTCAACCTGGCGAACTCCGCCGCGTGCAGCGACGGCAACGCCTGCACCACCAGCGACGGTTGCAAAGGCGGCAGCTGCCAGGGCGGCGCGGCGCCGGACTGCAACGACAAGAACCCGTGCACCACCGACAGCTGCGACAGCGGCAAGGGCTGCGTCAACGCCAACAACACGCTGCCGTGCGACGACGGGACGCTCTGCACCCAGGGCGACGTTTGCCTGGACGGCAAGTGCAAGGCCGGCGCGACCGTCGATTGCGACGACAAGAACCTGTGCACCGACGATAGCTGCGACCCGGCGGCCGGCTGCAAGAAGGCCTTCAACACCAAGCCTTGCGACGACGGCAACGCCTGCAACAGCGCAGATTCGTGCAAGAGCGGCACTTGCAGCGGCTCGGGCGGCAAGGACTGCAGCGACGGCAACCCGTGCACCAACGACACCTGCGACAGCGCGGGCGGCTGCATCAACAACAACCTGACCGACGGCGCGGCGTGCAGCAGCAGTGGTTGTAGCGGCGGCGGCTTTCAGACTGCGGCGACCTGCAAGACCGGCAAGTGCAGCGCGCTGCCGCCGGTCACCAGCTGCGACGACAAGAACCCGTGCACCACCGACTTCTGCGACGACGTCAAGGGCTGCAAGTCGGTCGCCAACACCGCGGGCTGCACCGACGGCAACGCGTGCACCAAAAGCGACACCTGCTCAGGCGGCGCGTGCTCCGGCACGCCGGTGGTGTGCAATGACGGCAACCTGTGCACCGACGACTACTGCGAGTCGCTGACCGGCTGCGAGAAGTCGAACAACTTTGCCAACTGCGACGACAGCAGCGCCTGCACCACCAACGACAAGTGCAACGCGGGCGCCTGCAAGGGCGGCGCGGCCCCCAACTGCGACGACGGCAAAGCGTGCACCAGCGATGCCTGTGACCCCATCAAGGGCTGCACCAACACCAACAATACGGTCAACTGCGACGACCTCAATGCCTGCACGACCGCTGACAAGTGCCTGAACGGCAACTGCCTCGGCGGCCCCGCCCCCAACTGCGACGACGGCAACCCGTGCACCACCGACGCCTGCGACAAGGCGCTCGGCTGCACCCACAGCGACAACACCGTGCCGTGCGACGACAAAGACGCCTGCACCACCAACGACACCTGCGCAGCCAAGGCCTGCAAAGGCGGCGTGGCCCCCAACTGCAACGACAACAACGTGTGCACGACCGACACCTGCGACAAGGCCAAGGGCTGCGTCAACACCGCGGTGGCCAACGACACCAAGTGCGCGGACCCGACTTGCAGCACGCTGGTGTTCCAGCCGACGGCGACCTGCCAGGCCGGCCAGTGCACCAAGCCCGCCACAGTCAACTGCGACGACGGCCTGGAGTGCACGGTCGACGCCTGCAACGCCGCCAGTGGCTGCAGCAAGGCCAACAAGGCCTGGGGCACGGCGTGTACCAACAACAGTGTCAGCTACGCATTCTGTGCAGGCAGCTTGTGCACCGGTCTGGAAAAGGTGTCGGCGCAGGTCAGCGGCGGCCAGGTGACCCACGGCACTTTGCGGTCCATCGACCGCTACAGTGGCACTGGCGGCAAGATCTACAGCTCCGGCGCCGATACCAGCAACAACCTGCAAGCCAACGGCATCGTCGCCAACGTGGTCGAGTCGCCGCAGTTGGGCTTGCAGTTCAACGCGTCGGTCAACAACAACAACTCGGTGCTGAACGTGGTCCGCAACCGCCTGTCGGTCGGCGGCCGCACCGATGACAGCGATGGCCGCGCGATGGTGCTCAATCCCGTCACCGGCTTTTGGACCACCACCGGCATCCCAGCGGTCGGCGGCTTCGACAGCGCGCTGCGCGGCATGGACATGTTCCTGGGTGCCAACAACGCCGAGACCTACGTGATGGGCGGCAACGATGCCGGCGGCAACACCCCCAACCAGATCGGCCGCACCACCTGGAGCGGCACGGCCTGGTCGAGCATCGCGCGCATGACGGTGTCGTCGTCGAAAGCGGCTTGTGCGCAAATCGCTGTCGACGTCGCGGCGGTGTATGCGGCATCGCCGACCGAAGTGTTCATGACCGGCAACTACACGGCCAACAACACCAGCCGCACCAGCGTCGCCTTCTGGGATGGCAACAACACGACGGCCTGCGGCAACGCCAGCGGCTACAACGGCGTGGCCTACGTGGACACCGTGGCGTACACGCAGAGCTTCTCGGCGGTGCTGAACACGGGCGCGGTGCCGGCGATGGGATCGCTGACCAGCATCCACGGCACCGGCGGCAAGAACGTGATGGCCGCCGGCGGCCAGGGCACGATTATCGCCTACGACGGCACCAAGTGGACGCAGCTGGTGCCGACCTACACCGGCATGCCGGTGGCCTGGAGCAACAGCTTCATGGTCGGCGGCGTGTACCTGGCCGGCAGCGAAGCGTGGCTGACCGGCACCATCGAGACCAACACCGGCGGCAACAACTGTCGGCAGCTGTGGCTGTTGCACGGCACGGTCGACAAGGGCGTGTGGACCTGGAACAAGCAGATTGTGTCGGCGAACAACGATCTGGCGGTGTGCAGCGGCGAGGTCGGGGTGCGGGCGTACCTGCAGGCCAACGCGGTGTGGTTCGATGCTGCGACGGGGTCCGTGTACGTCGTCGGCAGCCGCGGGGCCAACAACCAGAATGTGGCCACGGTCAACAACCCGAGCCGGCAGGTCGAGTTGCTGGTGCGGGTCAAGACCAAGTAGGGCGGGGTCGGGCAGGGGCCGAGGCTACGCCGGGGATCTGCCGGCGGCTGAAGCCGCGGCCTCGTGCAACAAAGCCCGGCCAGGCCGGGCTGGGCCAACTGTCTGCGCAGACAATCGGGTGCCACCTTGGGGCGCCAAGCAGCGTAGGCAGCAGGGTCAGCGCCTCAGGCGGCGGCAGGGTCAGCGCCTCAGGCGGCCGGGACAGGGACAGGTAGGCGGGCGGGGCACGTTGACCCCGGGTGGCGGGTCGGTTCGCCAACTGCCGCGCGGCAAAAGCTGGGCGGCTACCGATCACCCGGGCGATGCCGTCGCCGTTCGCCAGCGCTGCCGCCCACCCGCCAGCCATTTCCGGCGGGCACTCGCTTTCGTACGTTCGCCGCTCGCCCGAGGACAGCCTGGTGCGGCAGGTGTTCGTCGAGCAATGGCCGCGGTTGCAGCGCGAACTGCGCGAGGCCAATGACGGCAGCGGGCTGCCCAAGTTCATCACCAAGGCGGTCAATGCA
>SXRM01000174.1 GCA_005792545.1 Pseudomonadota bacterium
GCCCAGACTGCCTTCAAAGTGTCTGTAAATCAGCGGCCTTACATGACGACCACACATAACCGAACAGGCATGTCGCCAACCAGTTGATTCTGCTAGCTATGCCTTCGTGGTCAAGCGCACTCTCTGCGATCTGCGCCCAGCGTAGCGCGGGCCTTGACAGTTTGCCAGCCGCAGCCGCAGGCTTGGCCGTCCCGCGAAGCCGCCGATCGGATAAGCCATCCGCTTTTGCGTGCGCGCGTGCCGCGGGCGTCTCGGAGGGTGCGATGCTCAAGCTGGGTTTGTTTGCCGTTGCGGCGTTATCGACAGCGTGCGCCCTCGCCTGTGGATCAGCCGCCCCGCCTACTGCAACTGCGCCGACCGACGTCACAGCCACCGACGCCATCAGCGACGCCGCAACCAAGGATACCGTCGCAGTGGACGCCGCCGACCCTTGCAAGGGCAAAACCTGCTCCGGCGCCGGCAAGTGCAAGGTCGGCAGCGACGGCAAACCCTTTTGCGATTGCACGGGTCCGACGTGTTTGTACCCAACCGCCGACTTGCGCTGCATCTCCGCCGCTGACCTGTGCAGCGAGGCCGGGTTGTCATGTGAAGGGGGATCGACCTGCGGCGTCGACGACGACCCGAGCGGCTGCGGCTGCGACGCCACCCACGTGCACAAGGCGGTCTGCCGCTGCGACAACGGCGCCAAGTACGACGCTGGCCAGTGCAAGAGCGACGTCGCGGCTTGCCACTCGCTTCAGAAGTGCGTGCCGACCAAGGGCGAGCGATTCAACGTCGTCGTCTCTGGCGCGATTACGCTCACGCTCATCGACCGCAAAGAGTTTGGCGGCGGCCAGGAGTGGACCGCTGGCGGCAACCTGACGTTATTCAACGTGTGGCCCAAGGAGCTGTGCGGCGCACTCAAGCTGGCGGGCGGCAAGGACCTCAAGCCCGGCAGCTACGACGTCGGCCAGCTCAAGCTGTCGTTCGCGCACGGCGGCAAGCAGTACAACTCCGAGAAAGTCGGCGCGGGCGGCAAGGTCGAGGTCAAGGCGGCCACCTGGTGCGATCAGCCGGGCTGCACCGCGTTGGATTTGGTGGTCGACGCCGATCTGGGTGGGTTTGACGGCTCGGTTGTGCACGTCAAGGGTGTGGTCAAGGGCACGGACTTTTAGCCTTTTCTTGACGAAGGATCGCGCAAACGGCACGCTTGCGGCCTTCTTCCCTGGGGCAGCGCCCGCGAGGTCCACCATGCGACTGACAACACCAATGATTTCTTGCCTTTCAGTTTGGCTTGCCACGGCGTGCGTCGGCAGCTCAGGCGGCGGCGCTGCCGCGGGTGGGACTGGAACCGGCACTGGCACCGGCACTGGTAGCGACGCCGGCAGCACCGGCGGCACGGACACCACCGGCAGCGGCACCGCGGTCAATGCGTACCCGAGCGGTGCTCCGGTGCCGATTGATCAACTGGAAACCACGCTGGCGGACGTCATGTGCAAGCTGCTGGTCGCTTGCCAGGACTCGATGCTCGGCAAGAATGGCTTTGCCACAGCAGAAGGTTGCATGGCCATTGCGGGCGGCAATTTCGGCGCCAACAGCCTCGTTGCACTGGTCAAGGCCGGCAAGGTCAAGTACGACGCCACGGCTGCCGGCAAGTGCATGCAGGCCATGGGCGCAAATTGTGGTAGTGTCTCCAAATCATCCGTTCAGTCGGCTGCGTGCAAGGCGACCTTTACTGGCACCGTCGCCGAGGGCGGCGCATGTAGTGAAGATGAAGAATGCGCATCGCAAAACTGCGACCAGCAAGAAAGCGCCTGCCCAGGCAAATGCGACAAGGCCCGCGTGGCAGCCGGCGGTGCCTGCACGTTGTCGCAGCATTGCGAGGCTGGGCTCGGCTGCGTAGACAAAAAGTGCGGGGCCCAATCGGATGCCAAAGTTGGCGAACCGTGTCACAACAACGCGTGTGCCAACGGTAGCTACTGCGCGTTTGAGGGTGGCGACAAGCCCACGTGCAAAGCCGCTGGCGGCGCCGACGCAAAGTGCAATGGCAGCGAAGCGTGCACGCCAGAGTTTTACTGTAAGAAAACGGCCGATGTGCAGAACGGCACCTGCGCGCCGCGGCCCAAAGCCGGCGAGGCTTGTGCGGCGTCCATGATGGGCGACGGCATTCCGTGTTTGGAAAGCCATGTGTGCGTGGCGGGCACCAACGGCAAAGGCACATGCCAGCCGCGAGTCAAGTTCGGTGGGGCCTGCTCGGTCAATGCGCAGTGCATGGGTGTCGATTTGGCGTGCGTCGGCGGTGCGTGCAAGCTGTTGCCCAAGAAAGGGGAGGCGTGCACGCCACCCGACATGGCGAGTGGCAAGTACATCACCTGCATGCCACCGACCGTGTGCAACACCGGCAAGTGCGACGACGCACCCGGAGACGGCAAGCCGTGTGCGAGCTTTCAGTGTGCCAAGGGCCTGACCTGCGTGCAGAGCGTCTGTAAGAAACCGCCAGCCAAAGGCGAAGAATGCCAGGGCCAGTGCCAGGAAGGCCTGGACTGCAAGTTCGATGACAAGGGCAAGGGCACCTGCCAGGCGCCGGTGTGCGGGGCGCCGTAGCTGGACCTCGCGACCGTTGCGTTTGCCCTTGACGCCCGTCTTTTGCCCCCGCACGATGCCAGCCGGCGCCGTCGCCGACCTGAACCGGCGCACCGGAGGCTACGTGGCCCACCGTCCCTACTGGCTCGTCTGGCTGAGCGTGCTTCTGGCCTGCGGCGAGGCCGAAACGCCACCGGCGACCTTTGCCACCGACGCAGCGGTCGCGGACACCAACGCAGTCGCAGACCTTGGCGGCACCGCAGATGCCGGCGCCCTAGAGTCCGCAAGCGCTGACACGACCTCGCCAACCGACCAGACGGCTGCCCCCGATGCCCAAGTCGCCGAGGACACCGCAGCCTCGCCGGACACCGCTACCGCTCCGGAGGTCCCGAAAAAGCCGGTCTACACCGCTGTCGCCGTCGCCTGTGGCGCCACACCCACCGCCGGATCCGCGTTGGCCGCTTCGCCCAAAGCCTACACCGGCGGCAAGTGTCCGACCTTGGTCGCTGACGGCAAGACCGTAAACGCCTTGCAATCCAAAGGCAACGCCCGGCAATTCAAGCTGATTGCCCCCGCGGATACCAAACCGGGAGAGAAGCTGCCTGTGCTGTTCGCCTGGCACTGGCTCAAAGGCTCGGCCAAAAGTTTCATCGAGACCGGCGAGTTGCACTCGGCAGTGGCCCAGCAGCGCTTTGTCGCGGTGGTGCCCGAGTCCAAGGGCGACATCGAGATTCCACTGGCCAAGGCGTCGTTTCCGTGGCCGATTACCTCGCTGTCGCCGACAGCGCGTTTTGAGGAAGAGTTCGTGTTCTTTGACGACATGCTGGCCTGCGTGGCCGAGCAGTTCGCCATCGACCAGCAATGCGTGTCGGTCGTCGGCGTGAGCGCCGGGGCGCTGTTCGGTGCGCAGCTGGCCCAGGCGCGCAGTGAGCACGTCGCCAGCTTCTTGTCGCTGTCGGGCGGCACCCAGAGCGACGGGCTGTCGAACCTGGCGCTACTGCCGTGGAAAGGCGCCAAGCACAAGATGCCGGTGCTGGTACTGTGGGGCGGGCCGCAAGACAGCTGTGCGCTGGTCAACTTTCAGGCGGCGTCGCTGGCGCTGGAGAAGGGCCTCGACAAGGACGGGCAGTTCCAGGTCGAGTGCATCCACAACTGCCAGCACGGCGTGCCGCCGGTAGATGCACCGCCGGGCGTGAGCAAGTTCAAGGCGCTGTGGGATTTTGCGTGGTCGCACCCCTACTGGCTGCCGGCGGGGCACTCGCCGTGGGCCAAAGGCGTACCGGCCGATGCGCCGCCGTGGTGCGCGGTGGGTTCGGCCAGCGCCAAGATCCGCACCGGCGAGTGTCCACCGCCGAGTTGTCCGTTGTAGAGCTGCGTTGCCACGCGCTGTTCGTCCACATTCGACGGCCGATTACGCTCTCAGCCACCGCGCAAACTCCTCAAAGGATACACCGGCCTGTGCCAGGATCGAGTTCAACGTACCCTGAGCCAATGTCGGATGACGCGGAATGATCACGCAGTGGCCGTCGGCGTCTCGCAGCTTGACGTGACTGCCACGCTGCGAGACTTGTGCGAAGCCGCGGCGCTTGAAGATGGCGATCGCCTTGTCGCCCGAAATCTGAAGGAACGGCGTCACGCAGCCGCTCGCGCCGAAATGGCGAATTCGACTGTCGTGACGACGGCGGCCAGTGCCCGCGGTGCGGGTTCGTCCTCGAATCGCAGTTCGAGGGCTTCGCGGAGGTTGTCGAGGGCTTCGTCCTGTGTGCGACCCTGACTTGCAAGCTCGATTTCGAGGCAGCGAGCGACGAACCAGTCGTCTTGCTTGGTGACGGAGGCGAGTACGCGCATGGAACCCTGCAAGCGGCCAGGTGCCGCGCTGACAGTGTGCGGGCCCATGGACTCGAGCGCAAGCCGTGCGCGGCGTAGACACGACACCACCGGCCCGTGTTGCCGTAGCGCATTGACCCCGCCGCCCGCACAGGCGTAGGCTGCGTTCAACCTCTCGGAACGCTTGCCGTGCTCCCGGCCGAATCCACCGCCCCAGACTCCGATGAGGGTGGCCACGGCCACCCGACGTCATTGCTGCGCCGGCTCAGGGTCTCGGCCAAGCTGGCGCTGGCATTCGGTGCCTTGCTCGCGTTGGCGGCCACCACCGCAGTAGTGGCATTCGTCGGCCTGCGCAAAGTCGAGCACACGTGGCAGCAGGCGCTGCACCTGGGCGCCGACTTGGCGCAGCGGACCGAAAAAGCGCGAGCGAGCCTGCAAGCGGCGCGACGGCACGAGAAAGAGTTCTTGCTGCGCTGGCCCGACGCGGGCGTTGCCCTGGCGTTCCGCACTTGGATCAAGCCGAGCACGACCGGGGCCGGAGCTGGCCTTGCCCCGCCAGATGCACACGGGACCGTGGACGCCGACATCGCCGAGTTTCGAGCGTCACTGCAGTGGATTGGCAAGGCGCTGTCAAGGGCCGCGGCAGCATGGAGACCTACCTGCTGCGCGGCCGGCTGGCGGGCTGGGATGGGGTTGTGCAGGACCAAGATGCAGGTTGACCCCAAGCCCGCCATAGGCTGCGCCCGAGCCTGGGTTGACGGCCTCTGGTCCTTGAGGACGGTTCTCCGCTAGGCTTGCCGACCATGCCCCAGGCACCCTTGCACATTGCCATCATTGGCGCAGGCACCGCAGGCGCAGCGGCCGCGCTGTTGCTGGCCCGCGCCGGCCACCGAGTTGCCGTCTTCGAGGCCGTGGCCGATCCCGGTCCCGTCGGCGCTGGCATCATGCTGCAGCCGACCGGTCAGACCGTGCTGGCACGCCTGGGCTTGCTGCAAGACGTAGTGGCGCGCGGCCATCGCGTCGACCATCTGCTGTGCGAGACCAACAACGGGCGCAAGATTTTGGACCTCTCCTACGCGGCCCTGGGCGACGGTCGCCACGGCTATGGGCTGCATCGCGGCGCGCTGTTCGCGGCCCTGTTTGCGGCCCTGGGCCAACAAACCGGCGTTGGCGTCCACTTGGGTATTGAGGTCCGCAAGTTAGTGACCACACCCAAAGGGCCGCTGTTGCGCGACGCCGCGGGCAACGACCACGGCCCGTTCGACCTGACGGTGGTGGCCGACGGCGCCGGCAGCGACCTGCACGACGACCAGGGCACGCCGCGGACGGTCAAGCCGTATCCTTGGGGCGCGCTGTGGTGGGTGGCGCCGGACCCCGAGCTGCGCTTTTCCGGCCGGCTGCACCAGATTGTGCACGGCGCGCACACCATGCTGGGGCTGCTGCCGACCGGCACCGCCCCGGACCGGCCGGATCTGCCGCTAGTCAGCCTGTTCTGGTCGATTCGCGCCGACCGGGTCGATGCCTTCCGGCACGGCGATTTGGGCGCATGGAAGGCGCGCGTATCGCAGCTGTTGCCGGCCGCGGCGGCAGTCGTAGCCGGCATCGACAGCGCCGACCAGTTGCTGTTCGCGCGCTACCGCGATGTGGTCATGCCCAACTGGCACGGCGACCGCACGGTGTGGCTCGGCGACGCGGCGCACGCCATGAGTCCGCAGCTCGGCCAGGGCGCGAACCTGGCCTTGTGCGATGCGGCGGTGCTCGCCGACTGCGTGGCAAAACACCCGGACGTCAACCAGGCATTGGTGGCCTACAGTCGCGCGCGGCGGCGGCACCTCGACTACTACCAATGGGCGACGCGGGCGCTGACGCCGTTCTTCCAAAGCGACTCGCAGCTGTTGCCCTGGCTGCGCGACGTCGGGATGCCGGTTGCGGGCGCGCTGCCGTGGACGCGCCGCAAGATGGTGGCAGCGATGGCGGGGGCAGAGACGGGGTTGCTGCTCAGTTCGGCGCTCGACCTGGGCCCGCCGCCGCGATTGGAGGCCTAGGTGTACGACGCGATCGTGGTCGGCCTGGGCGGCATGGGTTCGGCCGCGCTGTACCACCTTGCGCGCAAAGGGGCGCGGGTACTGGGCTTGGAGCAGTTCGGCGTGGCCCACGCCCTGGGCAGTTCGCACGGCCAGACGCGGCTCATCCGCATGGCGTACTTCGAACACGCAGATTACGTGCCGCTATTGCGCGAGAGCTTTGCCGCATGGGACCAGCTGTGCGCCGTTACCGGCGAGGACCTGTTCGTGCGCACAGGCCTGGCGCTATGGGGACCGCCCGCAGGCGGCGAGGTGCTGCCGGGCACGCTGGCAAGCGCCGAAAAGTACGGCATTGCGCTGCACGTCTGGGACCACGACGAGGCGCGGCGCCAGCTGCCGTTGCACCGCGCGCCGCCGGGTTTCCGTTGCGCATTTGAGCCGGGCGCCGGCTTCTTGAGGGTCGAAGCTTGCGTGCAAGCGCACGTGGACTGCGCTCGGGCGCTCGGTGCCACCGTCGTCGCGCACGCGGCCGTGCGCAGCTGGCGGCCCGACGGCGCAGGCGTCGCCGTGGATTTCAACGGCCAAACCGTGCACGCGCATCAGTTGGTGCTGACGACGGGCGCCTGGTCGGGCCCTGTGTTGCGCGAACTCGGCGCCGACCTGGCCGTGCACCGCAACGCCCTGGTGTGGTTGCGCAGCGCACCTGACCACCGCCTGCAAAGCGGTGCGCCGTGCTTCGGATTTGAGCTGCCGGAAGGGTTCTTCTACGGTTTTCCAGCGTTGGACGACCGCGGCGTCAAGGCGGCGCTGCATCTGCCCGGTGAGCGATTGACCGATCCCGGGGAGGTCGATCGCTCGCGCCGGCCGGCCGACACAGCCCCTGTCGTTGATTTTGCGGCAGCTTGTCTGCCGGGCGTCGGTCCCGAGGTCACCGACAGCGCGGTGTGCCTGTACGAGATGTCACCGGACGGCCATTTCGTCGTGGATCGTCACCCGCGCTGGCCGCAAGTGATTGTCGCCGGCGGGTTTTCGGGTCACGGCTTCAAGTTCGCGCCGGCCATGGGGCGGGTGCTGGCCGACGCGGCGCTGGGGGCTGCACTGGATCCAGCTGTCGGGTTCTTAAGCGCCGCGCGGTTTGTTCGGCCGTAGCGAAGGCGGTCAGCTATCGACTTCTCGGTGCTGGCGCGAATCGGCCGCTTGCTCGACTGGCGAATCGGACGGCACGTCGGTGTCGACGTACAGGTCGTCTACCGCCACGGCCAGATCCAGGGTGTCGATGCGCGCCACCTCCCCTGCCACCAACGAACTCCACCGCCAGAACGGGTGGTCTTGCCGCTCGTACACTTCGACGCGGCGGTAGGTAGTTTCGACCAGGACGTAGGCGAGCAGGCTGTCGAGCTTGCGGTAGGCCGTAAACTTGCTGGTGCGATCAATGACCTCGGTGCTGGGCGACAGCACCTCGACGATGACGCTGGCGTGGCGCTTGATGAGGCGGTCCCGCTCGTCGCGCTTGTCGCAGGTGACGAATACGTCGGGGTAGAAGTAGGCGTTGGCTCGCTCGACGCGCAACTTGACGGACTCGCGCAGGACTCGACAGTCGCGGGGCCGTGTCTGCGGCTGCAGCTGTACGGCCATATTGAAGACGATGGCGTTGTGCCAATCGGTCCCCCCCACCATCGCCAGCATCTCGCCATTGACGTACTCATGGCGGACGTCGCTTTCGGCTTCGAGTGCGAGGTATTCCTCAGGCGTCAGGTAGTTGGTCTGGGCCAGGACCGGCATGGCATCTCCAATGCGGCGCCGAGCACCACGGTCACACGGTACCGTCCGCAATCGGACCCGGCAACTACTCGACCCACCTCGGACTCGATCCACGCCCACAAAAGCGCCCGCGGCGGTTGCCAAACCTGCCATCCGCCCTAATCTGGCCGCTCCACCGACCCTCAAGGCTGCCCATGTCGACCACCGTTGCCGCCGCTCCAACGCCCACTGACCTCGCCAAACCTGGCGACGTTGAGATTGGCAGCCTCCGCAGGCCGCCGCGCCCCAAAAGCGCAGCGCTGGTCGGCACCTTTGTGCAACTCGCCAAAGACCCGCTCGCGTTCATGCGGCTGGCCGGTCAGGGTGGCCCGATCAGCCGGGTGTGCATCGGCACCGAGAAGCTGGTGTTCGTACATGATCCTGCGCTCATTCATGAAGTGCTGGTCGGCCGGGCGAGCGAGATGGTCAAAGACCAGATTACCCAAAAGCTCAACGAAATCCTTGGCAATGGCTTACTGACCTCGGAGGGTGCGTTTTGGCGGCGGCAGCGCAAGCTGATGGCCCCGCTGTTTTCACGCAAGCAACTGGCCGGCTACGCCGAAACCATGGCGACCCGCACCGAGGCCGCACTGGCGCCTTGGCAGGACGGCGAAAGCCGCGACGTGCATTTGGACATGATGGGGCTCACGCTCGACATCATCTTTCGCACGGTGTTCGGCGCGGAGATGGACGAAGACCACAGCGGCAAGGTCGCGCACGCCATCGAGTTGATGATGGACCAATTCGAGCTGGAGCTGCGGACCTGGCGGCGGTTCGTCCCCAAGAACTGGCTCAAGAAGGGCAGGGCGCGGGCGGCGGAAGCGCGGGCGGCGCTCGACGGCGTTGTCTACGAGCTCATCGCCAAGAAGCGCGCCGCGGGGGCGACGGGCGATGACCTGGTGTCGCGGCTGCTGGCCGCCAAAGGCGATGACGGCGCGACCATGAGCGACCTGCAGGTGCGCGATGAGGCGGTCACCATGGTGGTCGCCGGGCATGAGACGACGGCGCTCGTGCTCACGTTTGCGACGCTGTTGCTGTCGGACCACCCGCCGGCAGGCGAACGCTTGCGCCAAGAGCTGGCCGAGGTGCTGGGCGGTCGGACGCCGCGCCTCGACGACATCGGCAACCTGCCGTTTACCAAAGCGGTCGTGCTGGAGACGATGCGCTGCTTTCCGCCGGCCTACGTCATCGGCCGTCAGGCCACCCACCCGATTGCGCTTGGCGGCTACCGCATCGATCCGGGCGACCAACTGCTGGTGTCGCAGTGGGCGCTGCACCACGACGCCCGTTGGTTTGCGCAGCCAGACGCCTTCCTGCCCGAACGCTGGCTGGGCGACTTGGAAAAGCAACTGCCCGAGCACGTGTACATGCCGTTTGGCGGCGGGCCGCGCATCTGCATCGGCCAGCACTTCGCGATGATGGAAGCCATCCTGTGCCTGGCGACGCTGGCCCAGCGTGTGCGCCTCGATGTGGTCGCGGGTCAGTCGCGCGAACTGTCGCCGGCCGTCACGCTGCGGCCCAAGCACGGCCTGATGGCCGTGGTGCACCGCGTGTAGTTCCGGCTACCAATCGATGTAGGCAACAATGGCGCCGTCGTGGTCGCTCGGCGCCTGCTGTTTTGCGCCGTACAGCCACAGGTCCAGGCCCCACCAGGCCACCAGGAATTTCACGGTGTCCGACGCTACGAAGATGTGGTCGATGCGGTCCTTGGTCGGGTAGTCTGGCGCCTTAGCTTGGTTATGGACGATGGTCCACGCTTTGGCCAGATCGAAGGAATCCTGCCACGGCGGTGACACCCCTGCCTTACCCGCGGCGAGCAGGCCAAAGGCCTTGCTGTCGGGCTTGCTGTTGTAGTCGCCGGTCAGGATGAGCGGCGCGCTTTTCGCCAGCGGCCCCAGCTTGTCCAGGACCAGCGGCGCCGACTTCTCCTGGCTCGGCGAATTGTTGTCAAAGTGGGTGCTTGCGAACCACAGGTCGCGGTTGCGCAACTTGTCGTGGAGCTTGACCCACACCATCACCCGCGGCAATTGGGACAGCACGAAGCCGAACGAATACGGCTTGTCCGGCGTGGGACTCAGCCAAATGACGCCCTGGTCCAGCTTGTCGAAGCGCGACTTCTTCCACAGCACCGCGGCGTCTGGATAGTCGTTCGGCACCTCGTCGCCCGGCTCGTGGCGGTAGTGAAAGTAGTCGTAGAGCTTGTCGGGTCCGACGAGCTGATCGACCTCAGGCGTGTCGTTGTCGGTCGGGAGCTGCGCCTGCATCTCTTGCAAGCCCATCAGATCCGGGTCAAAGCGCTTGAACACGTCGTGCAGCCACGGCAGGCGGGCGCTCCACTTGTGCTCCCAGTCTTTGTGGGCGCTGTTGATGCAGAACGAGCACATGACGTTGTAGGTCATGACCGTCAGCGCACCGTCGGGCTTTTTCGGCGGCAGCGACCATGAACTCGGCGTGGCGTCGGCGCTGGCGTCGGTGGACGGGGCAGTGTCAGACGCAGTCTCGGCGGCAGCCTTGGCATCAGCGACCGTGTCGGCAATCGCCGATGCGTCAGCTGCGGGCGCCGGCGGCGGGTCGCTGCCGCAAGACGGGAGCAGGGTCAGTGACAGTGTCAGGTTCAGGCACAGGGGCAGGGGCAGGGTCAGGTTCAGGTTCAGGCGCTGGGGCAGGTTCAGGCTCTGGCTCACGTTGCAATGCATGGGCACCTCGCGGGCCACAAGGTACACCGGGCGCGGGCCGTGTGCTAGGTTTGACGGTGCCCGGCCTGTTCCCCAGTGCCGCAAGGCAACAATGCCCATGCCCTTCGTCAAGCTGCACGGCCTTGGCAACGACTTTGTCGTCGCGGACGCCGCGGCGCTGCCCGGCCTGGACCCCGACCGCGTGCGCGCGCTGTGCGACCGCCACACCGGCATCGGCGCCGACGGTGTGTTGCTGCACACGCGCGACCCCGACGGCAGGCCGCGCATGACCGTACACAACGCCGACGGCAGCGTGCCAGAGATGTGCGGCAACGGGTTGCGGTGTTTCGCCAAGTGGCTGGGCGATGCGGATCCCGGTTTGGGCGACCGCGTTGCCGTGTGGACGGGCGCCGGGCTGCTGGACTGTGCCCTGCACCGCGGCGCGGATGGCCTGGTGGCCGAAGTGACGGTGGCCATGGGCACGGCGACCTGGCAGCCGGCGCAGGTGCCGGTGCTGGCCGACGCGCCGCTCTTGGCGACGCCGTTTGAGGTGGGCGGCGTGGTACTTGCGCTATCGGCACTGGCGACAGGCAATCCGCACGCGGTGACGTTCGACGCCTTGCCGCAAGGCGAGGTTCGGCGGCTGGGGCCGTTGCTGTCGACCGATCGCCGCTTCCCGGCCGGCGTCAACGCGGAATTTGCGCGGGTGGTTGCCACGGCCGATGGCCCGATGGTCCACGTCGATGTCTTTGAGCGCGGCTGTGGCTGGACCCAGGCCTGCGGCACCGGCGCCACTGCTACCGTGCTGGCGGGCGTGCGTCTTGGCTTGCTGCCCGCCGGTCGCGCGATCCCGACGCGCCTGCCCGGCGGCTGGCTGCGCATTGCCGTGGGCGAAGACGGCGCGGCGACCATGCGCGGGCCCGCGGTGCGAGTCTTTGCGGGCACTGTCTAGCCAGACTTGACCGCCGCGTCCGGCGACCGCACGATCGAACCCTACAACCCGTCTGCTCGGGTGCCTCGGAGTTGGTCATGCCCACCTTTCGCGCTTGCTTATCGGCCCTGTGCATGCTGGTCGCGTGTAGCGATCCGGGTGTCGCGCCTGCCGCGAATGGCTCCGGCGATGGTCAGGCCTTTGCCGATGGTGGCGTGGTGGAAACGTCAGCCGCAGACGCAAAGGCAAGCGAGGTCGCAGCGGATGTAACCGCGGAAGCGGGCCCAGATGTCGGCGCCGACCTGGACGCGACGGCGGGGACAGACGCGCTGGCCGACGTCGTGGACGACCTCGACGCGCCTGGCGAGGTCGGTGCGGATGCGGGCCCGGACATACTACTCGCCGCGGGCGCCGACCTCGATGCAGCCGTCGACGCCGAGGCAGAGCCGATGGTCGATGCGGTTGCGGATCCGGCGCCGGACACCGGCGGCGATTCCGGGTCAGACGCAGGGTCAGACGCAGCGGCAGATTCCGGGTCAGATTCAGATTCAGGGTCAGATTCAGATTCAGGGTCAGATTCAGTTGCAGGGTCAGATTCAGTTGCAGGGTCAGATTCAGTTGCAGGGTCAGATTCTGGATCAGGGTCGGATTCAGATTCAGGATCGGATTCTGGATCAGGGTCAGACTCGAGCGCAGGACCCGATGCTGCACTGGACACCGCCGCCGATATCGTAGCCGAGGTTTCGGCCGCCGACGCCGCAGCCGAGGTCGTTGTCGAAATTCCGCCGGGTTGCGCGGACGGCACCCGCGAAGGGTTCCTTGACAAGAAGAAGTTTCCGCTGGTCGCCGCCTGCGCCGGCGCTTGGGATATCCCCGGCATCCACAAGGGCAACCCGGCCTGCGGCCGCAAAGGCGGCAACACCGGGGTCAACGCCCCCGGCAAAGGCTGCAACGTCGAAGACTTGTGCGGCGAAGGCTGGCACGTCTGCTACGGCGCCAAGGACCTCAAAGAGCGCAACCCCGAAGGCTGCGGCGGCATCCTGGACGGCGGCGGCATGAGCCCGGCGTTCTTTTTGGCGCGCACGTCGTCCACCGGCGCCTTCAACTGCTCGCAGGACAGCACCAAGTTCGGCGACCCGGGCACCAGCAACGATTTGTTCGGCTGCGGCGACCTGGGCTGCGGCATTGACTTCAAGACCTACCCAAGCTGCGATCCGCTCAACCGCGCCAGCCACGACCTGTGCAAGGGCTTGCGCAATGACCTGGGCTGCGGCGACTGGTGTTCGCACCTCGGCAAGTTTCCTGCGCAGAAAAACACCTGGGACTGCGGCAAGAACGCGCCGACCAACGAGGCGAATCTGGTGGTCAAGGTCGATCCGCTCGTCCAGGGCGGCGTGCTGTGCTGCGTGGACTTTATCACCAAGCCGTAGCCCGGCGACGTTCGCACCGCAGTCGGTGCGGCCGTGCCAGAGCCGCCAGCGCTAGCGAAACCAGGCGTGATCGACGTTGTGCTGACACGCCTCGCCGCCGTCGCCACAGTCCTCTGAGAACCACGACCGCTGCGGCAGGTTGACGAAAGTGGTCTCGGTGCCGGTCGCAGACTTCTCGTCGGAGTTATTGGTGGCCCAGCAGCCAGCGTACGTTGCCCCGGTCTGCTTGGGCCACCAGCGCAGGCTATAAGCGCTGCCCACGCCGACCGTGTGGCACTGCCACGCCTGGCGACCCTCGGTGGATTTCGCCTTGATGGCGTCAATTTGCGCGTCGCTCAGACCGTATTTGTAGGGTTGCTCGATAGCGCTCTCCGTATAGATCTTGTAGGCGAAGTCGGTGGTTTCGTCGATCCGAGTCCAGCCGCCGCCGCTCGTCGTCATGTCGCACTGCGCCTGAAACGCGTCGACCCCACCCAGGCCGTCCGGGTCGAGCCAGTACAGCCCGCTTTGCGTCGACGGCAGCTTGGCCAGCAGGTCTTTGCAGGTCTGCGCCGGGTTGGTCTGGGTGCCCCAGTAGGCCAGCGATAGCGGAAAGTACTGCAAACCATTGCAGATCTGCACGGTGTTGTCCTTGGTGTTGAACCACATCGCGCCGGCGTTGGCCGGGCCGCATGGCACTGGCGCCGTCGTGAACTGGCCAAGGACCACCGCGCCTTTTGCGCCGACTTTTTGCGCCGAGATCACGTCAAAGGCGACGGACCAGGCCAACAGCTTGCCGTCTTTGCCGCCGCTGGTGCCCTCCAGGTCCGCGACCTTGATCGCCCAGATGCCCTTGGGCGATTGGCCGTTCCACCCCGACAGGTCGCCCTTGATCAGCGCTTGCGGCTTGGGCCAGGTGCCTTCGAGCGTGGTGCCGGTGCTGCCCTGGTCGTACAGCAGGTACTCGGCGCCTTTGGGGTCGTAGAGCAACACGCGCACCTTGCTGATGCCAGAGTTGGCCAGCTTGACGTTGACCTTGACGCCTTGGATGACCCCGAGGTCGGGCACGTCGATGGCGTCCGAGACCCCGGCCGGAGCCGCGTCCAGGATGTCGATGGGCACCTTGCTGCTGGCCACGACTTCCGTGAACTGGTTGGTCAGCAGGCCATTGCTCACCTCGTCCAGCGCGTCGTTGGGCAGCGCCGATGGGTCAAAGCCGGGCACGCACTCGTAGCTGCCGTCGGTCTTGATGCCCTTGAGCACCAGACCAGTACCACACGACGCGCCGACCTTGGCCTGCACGGGCAGGCCCTGCAAGTCCAGGTACTTGCCGGTCAGCGCCACGTCGGCCAGCTTGGCGGTCTTGGCGTACAGGTTCAGGTCCGGCTGTCCCTTGAGGTCGGCATACTCGCCCGAGCCCGCGACCTTGGCGAGCGACGCCGCTTTGACGTACTGGTCCAGGTCTGGCAGGCCGCCCAGGTCACCGTAGGCGCCGCTTTTGGCTACCTTGTGCAGATCCGCGCTCTTGGCGTAGACACCCAGGTCTGGCGCACCTTTTAGGTCGGCATACGCCCCAGACTTGGCCACGCCGGCCAGGTCGGCGGCCTTGGCCAGCTGGCTCAGCACCGCCGGGTCGAGCGCTTTGGCGCCAACGCAGCCGCTGCAGTCCAAGGCTTCTGCGACCGCGGTCCGCATCGCGAACAGCACGCTGCGCAGCGGTACCCGCGGCAACTCCGGATCCGGCTCGACCTTGATGCCCAAGAACGGCGTCGCCCCCATCTGTACCAGCACGTCGGCCGCCAGCGCAGCTTTGTCGCCCAGCGTGACCGCAAACTGCCCGCCTTTGGTCACGGCCAGCAACGGGCCTTCGGTCCACACCGGCGTTTGTGCGGTCGCGTCTTTGTAGATGCTGACCTGCACGACGTAGGCGCCATCGGCAACCGGACCACCGGCAGCCGAGAGCGCGCCTTGAACGGCCAGGGTTTGCGGCACGGCGGCGGCGGCAGCGGGGGCGACCAGCGGCAAAGTGATAGTCAACAGCACCAAGGTGATTCTGGACATGGCGGGCTCCACGGCCGGCGAACGGCCGCGGGGCATTGTAGAGGCCGGCTGGGTGCCGGCGCAATGCGCCGAGTCACGCTACTGGAACAAAGCCGTCGAGGACAGGTAGCCATTGGAAATGCCGGTGTAGCCACCCGCCATCCACACCCGGCCGTCGTTGAGCTTGACGCCATACAACTGCGTGCGCACATCCTGCATGCTGCCGCCGGGTGCGAAGTTATTGGTCGCCGGCATGAACAGCGCCGCGGTCTGGGTCCCGGTGCCGTTGCCTGAATTACCCGTCAGGCCGCCGACCAGCAGGACGCGACCATCATCTAGCAGGAAGGCCAGGTGAGCACGACGGGTCAGCGGCATGTTGGGGCCGAGCTTGCAGCTATTGTTGCTTGGGTCAAACAAGATGCTTGAGCTCAATGGGATGTTGTCCGTGGTCAGCTGGCCACCCGCAATCAGCACGCGCCCATCCTTGAGCAAAGTCGTGCTGAAGCCCAGGCGGCCGGGCTGCCCCGTTGAAACTGTCTGTACCGTATCGGCCACAGGATCGTAGACGTCGACGGTGTCACCGGTTCCACCGGTGATGAGGACCTTGCCATTGCCCAGTTGGGTGAGCAGGCCGTTTGCCGCGCGCGCGGTGAAGGTGGCGTTCAAGGCCTTGACGGAATCGTTGGACGGGTCAAAGACCAGGCCCGAGGTCAGATCACCGCCGGTATTCTGGCCCGAAGTAATGAGCACTTTTCCGCTCGCTAGCCTGAGGGCCGCGTGGTTGTGCCGCGCGGCGCCGATGCTGACGGCCTTGACGGCTTTGGTAGCTGGGTCGAATACCACCGCATCGCTTTGCACCACCAACCCATTGACGTTGCTGCCGCCAACGGCAAGCGCCCGCCCGTCGTCGAGCGCGGTCAACGTGTGGGTGATGCGGCCGGCGCCGCCGACGGTTCCGCCATCGAACAGGTTGGTCGCCGGATCGAACACATGGATGCTGTCGATGACCGAAGCCCCACCAGCGCTGCCGAATGCGACGACGACTTTGCCGCCTTTGACCACTACCGACCGGTGATTGACGCGCGCGGCGGCCATCGAGTTGGCTGCGGCAGTCGAAGTGTTGTTGACCGGATTGAAGATGTCGGCGCTGCTCAACGCGGTGTTCTCTGACAAGCCGCCAATCGCGATTGCGCGGCCGTCGTTCAACAACACCAAATTGTGCTGGGTTCGCTTGGTGCTGAGCAGTGGCCCGGGCATCCAATTGCCCATGATGTTCTTGTCGCAGTTGGTGCCGCCAAAGTTGGTCGCGCAGGTGCAAGTGTAGGTATCGACGTCGCCTGTGCAGGTGCCGCCGTTCTTGCAGGGGTTGATGGTGCACTTGGTGGCCAGCGCGCACACCGATGGGCTGCCGTTGCAGGCGTAGCTGGCTTCGACGAGGCAAATCGCCGCGCAGCCGTCGCCGTTGGTGGCGTTGCCGTCGTCGCATTGCTCGTAGTCCTGGAGCACGCCGTCGCCGCATTGCGGAGCCGCGCACTTGCCGCCGCCACACACGCCCGACTTGCAGTCTGAGCCAGCACCACACGTCTTGCCGGTCGAGCAGGTCTTGCAGCTACCGCCGCCACAGTCGGTGTCCGTTTCAGTGCCATCTTTGGAGCCATTGCTGCAAGTGGCGGCGTCGCGCAATGCCCACAGTGCGCCGGCGGTGTCGCCGACCCATAATGCACCATCGGCGCCCATCGCCAGATTGGCGTACAACAGGCCAGACGGCTTGACGTTCCATTTTTCGACGCCGGTCTTGGGCAAGAATGCGTGGATGCTGCCAAAACCCGTCACCAGGTACACCAGGCCGTCGCCGCCGACGATGGGCGGGCCGACCGGCTGCACGCCGCCTGAGATCTTGACGCCCCACAGCTTGATGCCGCCGGGTGCGAAGGCGTACACCATGCCGTCGCTTGCTGCGTCGTAAAGCGTGCCGTCCGGACCCAGTGCCAGCGCACCGGACGCAGAGGCAACCAGTGCCGCGCCTTTGGCCGTGCCATCGGGAGCAATGCGGTGGATAAGGCCGTCGCCGGCTGCCGCATACAGGGTGCCGTCGCCGTCCAGGACCACCGAGCCGCTGAATTGCGACGTCGCGGTAAATTGCCATTTGGCCGACCCGTCAGGCTTGACGGCGTGGACTTTCTTGTCGCCGCTGCCGACATAGACGGTGCCGTCGGGGGCCACGGCGGCCGAACCGCGCACGATCCCGCCGGTCAAGTAGGACCACGCTTTGGTGCCGTCGGGCTTGATTGCGTACAAGTTCTTGTCATCGTTGCCGACATAGACCGTTCCATTGGGCGCAATGGTGGGCGAGGCGCGGAAGGAGTTGGCGACCTTGAACTTCCACTTCTCCGCGCCAGTCCCAGTCGCAAACGCATGCAAGGCCCCCAAGTCGGTGCCGACATAGAGCGTGCCATCGGCACTGAGCGCCGGTGCGACCTGCCACGGGCTACCGTCGGTCGTGTACTTGCCAGAAGGCGTCCCGTCCTGGTTGATGAAGTAGGCCAGCTTGTCCGCGCCGCCCGCGTACAATTTACCATTGGCGTCAATGACGGCGGCACCGTAGAAGCCGGCATTGGTCGTCGGCGTCAGCTGGGCGACCTTGGTGGCAGTCGGCTTGTGCGGCCCCACGACCGTCGATAACCCGCTTTGCGTCAAGCACAGGCCCGCCATCGGGAATGGCGAGGACGGCAGCAGACCCGACGTGTCGCCACACGGCACCGCAGTGGCGCAAGTGCCGGCGAGCGTGCACACCTTTGAGGCGCAATCGCTGCCCTGCGAGCACTTGAGGCCGCCCAGGCAACCGCCGCAAGTCGAACCGCCGCAGTCGACGTCGGTCTCCTGGCCATTCTTTTCCTGGTCGTTACAACCGCCGGCCACGCAGTCCGCAAAGCCGCAGCTACTGGGACACTTGGTCGCAAATAGCGTTGCCGTCGCGCTGCCCACAAAGGTATCGCCGCTGCCGCCCGCCGTCTTGGGGCCGTTGGCGGCGCCCCAATAGGCGTTGGGCAACGTCATGCTACCCGAGTTGACCTTGACGCCATGCTGCACGTTGCCCGTAAACCACAGCCTGTCGGTAGTCCAGGTGGTGGCCGCGCTCTGCAGACCGATGTTGTTGTTCCAGAGCTTGCTGCACTTGAGGGTCAACCCGTCATTGTTGTTGGCATCGATGCCGAGGTTGTGTTTTTTCACGACCACGCCCGAGATCGTCCCCCCATTCTTGCAGGAAGCGACGCTGAGGCCGGTGCCGAGGTTGCCGGTACCCGTGCGGCTGAGGTCGACGCCGGTGACCGTGAAATTGTTCACGTTTTGCAACGCTAGCGCGACGCTGCTCGCCTCGCCCGCGCCACAGGTGGCCTCCAACGCCAGACTGACGGTGCTCGCCGGCGCCGGCGCCACGACCAATTTGTCGACATTTTGGATGGAGACCGCGCAGGCCGCTCCCGCGTAATTGTTGTTGCCAATCGCTAGACCGGCAGGCAATTGGTCGGCCGTCGAGCCCTTGATGTGCAAGGCGCCGGAGCTGAATGCACAACTGCCAGACAGGCTCAGATCATTGCCCGTCACCGTGACGTCTTTGCCTGCCTCGCTGCGCACGGCGACGACGCGGTGCTGGGCTTTGATATTGCTGATTTTCAGGTAATTGCAGGACAGCGCCTCGACGCCGCTGCCGGTCATTCCGGTGGCCAGCGACAAGTCGACGTCGCGCACCGAGGCATTGCTCACGTTGGACAGGCTGACGGCGATGCTGGTCGCGGCACCGCCGCCATTGGCGTTTTCCAACACGACGTTGACACCGGCGCCTTGCGCCGCCGCAATGTGAATATCATTGGCATTGGCGATGGCGAGCGCGCACGCCGCACCCGCAAACTTGTTGCCGCTGACGGCGAGGCCTCCCTGCAAGCCCTTGGCGGTCGATCCTTTGATCTGCAGCGCGCCGCTGCCGTAGCTGCAATCGCCCGAGTTGGTCAGGTCATTGTCTTTGATGGTCACGTCGGTGCCGGAATCTGAGCGAATGCCGACTGCGCGGAACTTGGCGACGACGTTGGTCACCGTCATGGACGAGCAACTGGACAGGCTCAAGCCTTCGCCGGTCTTTCCAGTTGCAAGCGACACGTCGATGTCGGCCACAGTGCTATTGCTGACTGAGGTCAAGGCCAAGGCGACGCCGGTCGCAGCGCCGCCGCCCTTGCTCTTCTCGAACACGAAGTTGACGCCCGGACTCGCCGCGGCCGCTACGTGCAAGTTGCTGGCACTGACGATACTTGCGGCGCACGATGTACCCGTGAACAGGTTGCCGCTGACCTTGAGGCCACCGGGCAGCTTGCTGGCTCCGAGCGTTTTGAAATGCAGCGCGCCCTGGCCGTAGTCGCAGTTGCCGGAACTGGAAAAGTCGTTGTCCATGACCGTGACATCGGTGCCGGACGAAACGCTCAACCCAACGACCCGATGTTGGGCTTTGACGTTGGTCACCGACAGGTCGGTGCAACCATCGGCCTCGATGCCGCTGCCTTTGAAGCCCGTCGCCACCGACGCGTTGATGCCATCGACGGTTGTCGCCGTCATGTTCGACAGGCGTAGCGTCGTGCCCACCGCGGCTGCCGCGCCGCTGGCGTCGTCCAAAGCGACGCTAACCCCACTGCCCGCCGCTGCCGCGATCTTGACGCCGCTGCCGCCTTGCAACGTCAACGCGCACTGGCAACCCGCAAAATTGTTGCTGGCCACGTCCAGACCGCCCGGCAGCTTGGACGCCTTGATGCCTTTGGTGAACGTCAGCGCGGACTCACCAAAACTGCACCACCCAGAATTTGAGAAGTCGTTGCCCGTGACGGTCGTGTCCGTGCTGTTTTCGACCCGCACTGCGACGTTGCGGCCACTGGCCTTGATGCCGGTGACCGTCAGGCCCGTGCAGGCGTTGGCGCTGATGCCCATGCCGGCCATGCCGTTCGGCTGCGACAGGTCGACGCCACTTATCTTGGATGCCTTCAAATTCGCTAACAAAAGCGCGTTGTTCTTTGCGGCGCCCGCGCCCTTGGTGGGCTCGAGTACGACGTTGACGCCGGTGCCCGGCTTATCGGCGATGTGGATGTCGCTGCCGCCGTCGATGGACAAGCCACAGTTGTTGCCGCCGAAGGTGTTACCGCTGACGTCGAGGCCACCAGGGAGCTTGACCGAGCCGACCGAGGTAAAGTGCAGCGCGCCCTGGCCGAAGGTGCAAGTGCCCGCTCCCGTCAAGTCGTTGTTCTTGGCGACAACGTCCTTGCACGACGCAAAGCGAATCCCGATAGCGCGCTTGTTGGCTTTGCAGTTGGTTACGGTGACCCCGTTGGCTGAGTTGATGTAGATGCCGCTTTCAAGATTGCTCGTGGTGGCGATCGACACATCGACGTTGTCCACGACAAGGCCATGGGCCGAGATGGCGTACAGACCGGCATTGTTGGCGCTGACCAGCGTCAGGAATTGCACGCTGCTCGAAGGCGCATTGACGTTGAGCGCGGCGCCCGTCAGGCCGCTGCCGTCGATCGCGATGAGGTTGCTGCCCGCAAAACCGGGCTGCGACGAACCGTCTAGTGCGATCGGTTGAATGACGTTGGGTAGCGCAGTCGTCGGCTTGATGGTCTGCGCGCCGGTCGCGATCGCAAACACGATTTTGTCGAGCTGCGGCGTGGCATTGGCGTCCAGAATTGCCTGCCGCAGCGAGCCGACGCCGCTGTCATTGGTGTTGGTCACCGTCAAGTTCTTGACGGCCGCGCACACCTGACTGCTGCACAGCTGCGACGCGCAGTCGCTGTTCCCGCCGCACTTCTTGCCGCCTGCGCAGCCCGGGCAACTGGTGCCGCCGCAGTCGATGTCGGTCTCGTTGCCGTTGGCCGCGCCGTCCGTGCACGTCGCCTTGGCACATACGCTCTCGGTGCAGACCTCGCCGGCATTGCAGGCCTTGCTGCAGCCGCCGCAGTTGGCGGCGTCGCTTGTGAGCTTGGCCTCGCACAGGTTGCTGGGGTTGGCGTCGCAGTCGGCGGTGTCGGCCGCGCACTGGATCTGGCAATTGACCCCGCAGCCATCAGCGGCCGTGGTATTGCCATCGTCGCAGCCCTCGCCCGCGTCCAGCTTGCCGTTGCCGCAGGTCACCTTGCAGCTGCCCGCGGTACAAGCGCTGCCCGCCGAACAAGCCGTCCCGTCGGCCAGGGCCGTCGACTTGCAACCGCTTGCCGAATCACACGAATCTGCCGTACAGGCGTTGGCGTCGTCGCAGTTCTTTTGGACGCCCGTGCACTTGCCGGTCGCGGTGCAGCCGTCGTTGATGGTGCACGCATCGCTGTCGTCGCACACGGGCGGCAAGCTGCGCTCGCAGATATACACGCTGAGCCCGGGTCCGTTCGGCAGGTCGTTCCAGCCGTCGTCGCTGTTGCGCGCATAGTGCTCAACGCCACCTTGGTTGTTGGGTTCGCTGCCCTGCCAGTTGCTGTAGACAAAGGGCGTGCCGTCCGTCCACGTCCAGGTGCCCTCTTGGGCTTCGTCGGTACAGCCAATCCAGCCGCCATAGATGTTGGACAGCGGTTTCGATTGTTCGTAGACCTTGGCGTCCTCCTCCTTGGAGGCAATAGACACCAGGTGCCCGCCCCACTGGACGCACAGGCCTTCTGCTTGCTTCCAGGTCACTTTGGGCGCCCCTGGTCCACCAAACCCCTTGTAACAGCTGCCATTCCATGCGGACCCGTCGCAGAGCGCGATCGGCGAGGGGACTTTGACGGCGCTGGAACAACCCGATTTCGCATTGCAGCTATCGGTTGTGCAGACGCTGTTGTCATCGCAGTTGGTCACCGCGCCGGGCAGGCAGGCACCTGCCGCACACTGGTCGTCTTCGGTGCAGGGGTTGCCGTCGCTACACGCTGCGTCGTTGGTCACGTTGGTGCAGCCCTTGGCCTTGTCGCACGAGTCGGTCGTGCATGCGTTGCCGTCGTCGCAAGCCAAGGCATTGAGCCGAATAAGCTGCGCGTCGAGCGTGGTGCTGTCGAACAAATGGCTTTGATTGCCAAAACCCACGACGAATTCGACGAAATCGCCCTTGTTCAGCGGGCCACTTTCGCTCTTCTTGACCTGATTGCCGCTGCCGTCGATGTTGATGAGGCCTTTGGCGATGACGGTGCCCTGCACGACCAAGGTGACATCGCTCGTGGTCAAAGGGTTGTTGTTGTAGCCGCTTGCACCGGCAAAAACTGCTGTGAGCGCGTACTTGCCCGATTCGGGCGCGGTAAAGCGCGCGACGGTCAACTGCCCGGCAGCGCCCGGATGCAGCAAAAGTTGGCCCGGCGCCAGCGTTGCTGAGTTGAACGGGTGGCTCACACTGGCGCCGACATTGGTGAGCATCGACGGATGGCCGCCATCACTCCAGGTGTCGCCTTGCGCGAGCTTGAACAGCTGAAATGGCGCCGTCAGCGATGCCTTCTGCCCATACGACCACACCCCATTGGGATTGGCCTTGGTCCCTTGGGCCTGTTGCAAGAAATCCTTGGCGACGTCGTAGCTTGCCAAGGGTGCGGAGCCACACTTGCCCTGCGCGCACTTGTCGCCCAACGTGCAGGCATCGCCATCGCTGCACGGCGCGCTGTTCGCAAGGGCCACGCAGCCCTTGGTCTTGTCGCAGCTGTCGTCGGTGCACGGGTTGGCGTCGTCGCAGTTTGTCGCCGGCCCGGGCAGGCAGGCAGCGCTTGCGCACTTGTCGTCGATGGTGCACGCATCGTTGTCGCTGCATGTCGCGCTGTTCGCCACCACCACGCAGCCTTTGGCCTTGTCGCAGCTGTCGTCGGTGCACGGGTTGCCGTCACCGCACGCCTTGGCCGCGCCGCCCGTGCACGCAAAGCTAAAGCAGGTGTCGTCCAGTGTGCACGCGTTGCCGTCCGTGCAGCTCGCGCTATTGGCAAGCCCGACGCAGCCCTTGGTCTTGTCGCAGCTGTCGTCGCTGCACGGGTTGGCGTCGTCGCAGACCTTGGCCTTGCCGCCGCAAACCCCCGCAGTGCACACGTCGCTGATCGTACACTGGCTGCCATCGTCGCAAGCTGAGGTCACCGGCGTGTTGACGCATCCCTTAAAGGGTGTATGCAAAAACTTGACCAGCAACCAATCCGTGCGAGAACCCCGTCTGGGCGAGGAGGCGGTCATGGTTCTGGGAGAGCAGGTGCGGCAGAGGGTCGTCGGGTTGCTGAGAGATGGCGTTGATATTAAA
>SXRM01000175.1 GCA_005792545.1 Pseudomonadota bacterium
ACACCGCTTCAAGACAAGGATACCGTGCATGCCGGGCGGCTGGGTCGCTACGCTCCCGCCGCCCTACGCGCAGCCGTTGCCGGCAATGGCTGTCAACGCGCTTTTCGCCGGAAGGGTCATACTTTGGGGGAGCCGTCTACAGCACGACTTGCCTTGGCATTTGTGGTCATCCACTGCATACCTGACGGCCTACCCTGATACCGATACATATGTGGTCAGCCTATTCGATGCGCAATGGGATTCTGGCGGGATTCGTGTCAAGTGCGTTTATGCCGCAAAAGGTTGCCCGAACAAGGCTAGCGTATTGTGTGTTCGAAAGTAGTCAGCGAGATCGAACTCGGGTTCAAGCGGCAAAGGCGTCGTGGCCCTACTCACCCGCCGCTCTTGCTTGCCGCCACACCCGCCTTCACTTCCACCTCCGCCTGCGCCCCAATATGCCGCAACACCCGCAAGTGAATGGCGTGCACCTGGGCGTCGACCCCCAACTGCAAGTAGGGCTCCGGCGTTGTCCACGGCCCCGAAAAACCATCCAACTGCGGCGCATTCCACACCGACAGCCGCGCGCCCTCTCACCCCACCACCACCTCCACCCGATCCCTCCCCGGATCCGCCGCCTTCACCAAAAGCGCACACCACTGCCCCACCGGCATGCTCCGGCTGCGCAACGGCACCTCCAGCGCCAGCTCCGGCACGAACGCCAGCACCCCCGCCGCCAGCGGCCGCACAATCTGCGCCTGCCACACCCGGCCCTGCCCCTGACCGGCCAGCAGCAACAGCTTGAAGTACTTGTCCGCCGCCCGCTGCCACGTTCGCATGCGCGCCGCCTCAGGCTCACACACCGCCAACCACGCCTGCACCTGCGCCGCATCGGCCGGGCGCTGACCGCGCAGGTGGGCGGCAAACTGCCGGTGGGCGATGATGTCGCTGTACCGCCGCAAGGGCGAAGTGACCTGCACGTACTGCGGCACCGCCATCAGCGAATGGCTGCCCGGCTCCGTCGCCGTCGCCGAAGGCTGGGTGGCGCGCAAAACGGTGGCCACGTGGGCGGCATCGGTGTACAGCCCCGGCGGTAGCGGCGGCTTGTGCGGCGGCGGCTGGCAGCGGTACGGCAGCGGCAGGCGCAAATCGCGACCCAGCTGGCCGGCAGCGACCCCGGCAGCAATCATCGCTTCGGTCACCACCCGGCGCGCGGGACTGGATTGCGAGGCGTCCAGGATTCGGACTGCGCCAAATCGCGGCGCGCGCACGTCCACCTCAGACTTGTAGAGCAGCCACGCGCCGTCGGCGATGCGCCGCTTCTCGCGCAGCTGCGCGAACTGCCACAGCAGCTTGGCGTAAGCCACCTGCGCTGGGTCGCCCGCGGCACCTTGCAGCCAGGTGTCCATCACCGAGTAGCGCCACGCCCAGCGCACACGAACCCAAAGCTCGGCCACCCGCGGGTTGCGCAGCGTGCCGTCGACGGTGACCTCGGCGAAAAACACCAGCGCCGGCCGCCAGGTATCGGCCACCAGCGACGCCACGCCTCTGCCGATGCGGTCGCACAACATCGGGCAGACCGTGCGCGGGTGGTAAAGTGTCGCCCCGCGGGCCCGTGCCGCCACATCAACGGGGTGGTCCGGCCCAAACCACAGCGACGGGTGGGCAATCGCGACCGCAATCTCAAAGCCGGCGCCTTTTGGCGCCACGTGCACAGCATCGTCGATTTCGTGGGGGTCGTCGTTGTCGATGGTCACCCAATCCAAGTCGCTGCGCGGCATGTCAGTGGGCACCAAAGGCGGGTCGTCGGCGAACTCGTGTACGGGCAACGCGGCGGCGAGGCGGTGCACGGCCGGATCGTCGTGGGGGTCGAAAGTGCCCAGCTGGACCAGCAATTCGCGCACTTCGCGGGTGGCGTCGGCGCCCGTGCAGCCTTTGCGCTCGACCCAACCGGCGGCCACGTGTGCCGCTGCTGGTGCGGTCAGCCAGGCCAGCAGTTCCCTGGCCATGGCCTCACGCTGGGCATTGGCAAGCCGGCGCCCGGTCTGCAGTTGGCGCAGCGCTTCGTCCCAACCCACCAGCTGGCGGTCGAGCTCTGCCCGGCGCAGCCGCTGGTCGCGCAGGGTCGAGCGCTCCGCGGCAGAGCGCGGCAGCAACTGGCCTCGCTCCACCGCAAACGCATCGTCGGCCAGGCCCACCGCCAACAGCGCGTCGTCGCGGTCGGTCGGCGTCTGCGCACCGTAGAGCAGTTGCGCGACCTCTCCGGTGCCGCACGGCTGGCCCAGCAGCAGCGACCACGCGGTCTCAATGGCCTCCGCCGCAGTCCGCACGCGGGCCTGAGCGATGCGCTGGGCCACCGCTTGGTTATCGGCAACCGGCACGGCAAGCGCCGCCACCAGGCCGTCGAGCGGCACGCGCACGATGTCGGGCTCGGCCAGGCCCTGCAGTTCGACCTTGCAGAACGACGGCGCCCGCACCGCCACCACCCGCCCGGCGACGAGCGCCCCGTCGTGGATGATCAAAGCAATTGCACCAACTTGCAGCAACTAATCCCCCCACAGCGCCCGCAGCCGGGTGTGGCGCCACACCGGTGCGTCGTTGGTGGCGGCGCGGCGCACCGCCCGCTCTTCGCCCACCAGCACGCAAAACCGCCGGGCGCGCGTCATCGCCGTATACAGCAGGTTGCGCTGCAGCATCGCCCACTGGCTGCCGTGGATCGGCAGCACCACCGCCGGGTACTCGCTGCCCTGGCTTTTGTGCACAGTGATCGCGTACGCGAGCGTCAGGTTTTCCAAGAACGGCGCCGGGTAGTCCACCAGGCGGTCACCGAAGCGGACGACCAGCGCGGGCAGGGTCGCGGGCGCCGTCGGCTCCGTTTCGTCGGCCGGATCCTCATCCACCTCGTCTGCGGGGTCGTCGTCGACGGTCACCACCGTGGTCCCGAGCACCACGCCGATGTCGCCGTTCGACAGCTCGAGCTTGTAGTCGTTGCGCAACTGCAGCACCTTGTCGCCGACCCGCATGCCGCCAATGGCCGGTGCGCCGTCGGGATTGAGCAGCCCGCGCAGCCGCTGGTTCAGCTCGACGACACCGAGCACGCCTTTGTGCATCGGCGCCAGCACCTGGACGTCGGTCTTGGGGTCAAAGCCGAGCTTGGGTAGGCGCTCACACACCACCTTGCACACGGTGTCGGCGATGGCCTCGGCTTCGTTGCGCGCCACGAAAAAGAAGTCGCCACCGCTCGGCGCCGAATCTGGCAGCTGCCCGGCCAGCACCGCGTGGGCGGCGCGCACGATGGACGAAGCTTCGGCCTGCCGAAACACCCGGTCCAGCCGTACGCGCGGTACTTCGGGGCATGCCAACAGATCTGCCAGCACCGCGCCCGGCCCCACCGACGGCAGCTGATCCGCATCGCCAACGAGCAAAAGCCGCGCGTAGGGCGGCAGCGCCCCCACCAGTTGCGCCATCAGCGCCGCATCGACCATCGACGCTTCGTCGACCACCACCAGGTCGGCCTCGATGGCGACCTTGCCGCGACCGGCGTCGGGTCGGCTCGGGTCGATGGCCAGCAGCCGGTGTAGCGTTTTGGCCTCCAGGCCCGCCGCCTCGGCCAGCCGCCGCGCTGCGCGACCGGTTGGCGCCGCCAGGACCACCGTGCTGTCCACGTCGTCGAGCGCCGCCAGCACCCCGCGCAGAATCGTGGTCTTGCCGGTGCCAGGCCCACCGGTCACTACCAGCAAGGGGGCCGTCAGCGCCAGCACTACCGCCTGGCGCTGCTGGCCTTCCAGGTCGAAGCCCAGCGTTTCGGCCGCTCTTCGCAGCCGGGGATCGTCGTCGGTCGCAGGCGTCGGCACCTCGGCGCACGCCGCGCGCACGTGCTCGAAGATGGCCTGTTCCGCCTGCGCCAGGTCCGGTAGCGCCAGTGCCGGCACCCGGTCACCCGTCGGGTCGCAGCTTTGCACCTCGACCAGCTTGCCGTCGGCGACCATTGCGGCAACCTGGGCCTCAATCGACTCTGCCGGCACTTCCGCCGCCACCGCTGCGGCTTGTAAAGCGCGGTCGCGCGGCGGCGCTGTGTGGCCCTGTGCCGCAAGCTCACCCAACGCAAACCGCAGGGCTGCCCGCAGCCGCTCTGGCGCGTCGAAGTGCAGGCCCTGGGCGCGCGCGACCTTGTCGGCGGTGCGAAAGCCGATGCCCTGGATCTCGTCGATGAGCGAAAACGGCCGCTCGCGCACCACCCGGCCGGTGTCGGCGGCATAGCGGGCCTGGATCTTGCGGACCAGCGACGGCCCCAAGCCCAGCCCGAACAAGAACAGCGCGGTCTGCTCGGCGGCGTCGAGCTCGCATAGCCGCGCGTGCAAGAGCTTGCGGCGCTTCTTGCCGACGATGCCCGCCAGCACCTCGACGTCGGCCTTGATCTGGTCCACCGCGGTTTCGCCAAGCTTTTCGACCACCCGCTTGGCCGTGCGCTTGCCCACGCCGCGGATGACGCCAGAGGCCAGCCACGCCGCCAGGCCCTCGGCGGACTGCGGCAGCGCCGGCTGCGCGGACTCGACCGCGAACTGCTTGCCATGCTGTGGATGCTCAGTGACCTTGCCCCACACCCGTAGGCTGTGGCCCTGCTGTACGCCCCACAGCGGGCCGACGATTTTCCAGCGGCCATGGCGCGGGTCGTCGAGCACCGCCACCGCGCGCGCACCGTCGGGGGCCTGCCATACGAAGCGCACCAGCTCGCCGCACAACGTGTCGGGGTCGGCCCCCGCGGGTTCGGGTGCGGTGGCGCTCATCGCGGGCGACTGCCTTAGGAACTGTCCCAGAATAAGTCATTCTGGGACTGGTTCCGTTTGCTAGCTTGGTGGGTCGCAAGCTCGCGTCTTTGCAAGCCGACTCGCCGCTCCACTGGTTGCAAAGCGATCGAGTGATATTCGGACAAATCCTTACGGCACCGCGATCGAAGGCAGCGCCGGCCAGCGCAGCATCACGGTCACGGTCTCGTTGTTGCGCAGCACCTCGGCTTTGCAGCCATTGGCTGTGGCACTGCACACGCGGGTGATGCGGTCGACCTGGTAGGCGGCCTTGACCTTCTTGCCGTCGATGGCCAGCACCACGTCGCCAGCCTCAAAGGGTGGCGTCTTGGCGCGCACCAGGATGCCCTTGCCCTTGTTGGCGGCAAAAATGGCCTTGGTCTCCAGGTTGGGGGCAAAGCGGTCCCACAGCGCATACACGCGGGCCTGCTGCACTTCGTCGGGCTGGGCCTTGATGGCGTCGGCGTAGCTCGGCAGCTCGGGCGCGCGCCAGTGCAGCATCGCCGGTAGGGCGTCGACCAGGTTCTCGCCGCGGGTGCGCCGACCGGGCTGGCCAAGCAGCTGATTGCCGGTCATGGCCAGCAGCCGCGTGACGCACTTTTCGATGGCAGTGGTGATACCAGGCCGCGGGTCGCCGCCGGGCGTGAACTGCGTCGGGTCGTCGGTCTGCTGCACCACCGTCCAGGCAATGCGGTTGCCGCGGCGGACGTCGTAGAGCGCGGCCTCGACGCGGATCTCGGACTCGATGCCGTGCTGGCGAAAGGTGCTCGGCTTGCCGGCCGCCTTGGCCTTCTCATCGACGATGTCTCGGACGTTGGTGGCGCGGTTTTCGGTCACCAGCACATGCAGCGCCATCCACTGCTGCCACTCGGCACCAACGTCGGTGTCGCGCGTCTGCAGATCGGTGTCGTACGACACGTTGCGGGCCTCGTCCAGGGTCTTGTTGAGGTCGAAGTCGAACAATCCCAGGACCGGCAGATCCGACTTCTGCAGCAGCAGGCGCGACACTTCCAGCGAGCGCGCGGCGACTTCCAACGCGCTGGAGTCGGGCACCGACAGCGTCACCGGCAGCAGAACCAGACCGTTCGGCCGCAGGTCAGCCGGCAGCGGTCCCTCGTCCACGACCTGCTGACCGCCGCAGCCCAACAGCAGCGCACCCGTCGCCGCCACCGTCGACCATCCCCAAAACCCCTTGCGCATGTAGACCTCCCAGGCGGCCGAGGGTACGACCATTTGGCTGACGCGGCAATGGTTGCGGGCGGGCAGGGCGCGGCGGCGGCGGTTGGTTGGCTGTTTGGTGCGCAGCTTGACCGCGCCACGCCGGCCGCGCACCCTTGACCGCACCCGCCTCGCCACGGGTAGGAAGGCCTGCATGCTGCATTCGCCCCGATGGTCCAGGATCCTGGTGTTTGCGCTTGTGGCCTGCATGGGACTCGCCAGCATGGTCCGCGCCGACCCCGCGCCGACGCCCGCGACCGATGCTGAGGCTACCGCCACCGCCGAAACCGGTCCGCTGATGACCCCATTCAGCGATGCCTACAATGCCGGCGACTATGCCAAGGCACTAGAAATTTTGCGCAAAGCGCTGGCCATCTGGCTGGCGCGCGTTGGCCCCCGCCACCCGACTGTCGGCAGTCTACGCATCAACATCGCCGAAATGCTGCGCCAATTGGGGCGCTTGGACGAGGCCGCGACCGAACTGCAGACCGCGATTGCAGTGCTGTCGGCGACCGCAGGACCCGCGGCCGCACAGACGCTAGTCGCCCAGCACAACCTCGGCGCCGTGCGCATGCAGCAGGGCAAGGTCAAAGAAGCGCTGGAGTTGCTTGAAAAGACCGAGGCCGCGCTCGTGCAGGTTCACGGCAGCGCAGCCCTGGAAGTTGCCCAAGCGCGCATGCACATCGCCGACGCGCAGCTGCAGCTGGGCCGGCTGGAGCCGGCGCGCGCCGGCTACACGGCGGTGATGGCCGTACTCGACGCCCCCAAGCCGCCGAGTCCAGAACACCTGGCCATCGCGCTCAACAACCGTGCCAAGCTGCACCGGGCGCTTGGTGACCTGCCGGCAGCGGAAAAGGACCTGGCGCGGGCGGCGCAGATCCTGGGCCAGCTGTTTGGCCTGGGGCATCCGACGCTGGCGCTCGCGGCCATCAACATCGCCGAATTGCGGCTGGAGCGTGGCGAGCTGGCGCTGGCCGAAGAAGCGCTGCGCCAGGCGATCCAGGTCAGCGCGGCGCGCCTGGGCAAGGGCCACCCGCAGGTGGCGGCGGGGGCGCTGTTGCTCGCCAATCTCTATCGGGCGCGCGGCGAGTTCGACCGCGCCAAAGGGCTGTATGCGGATGTGCTCGACATCCTGGAAAAGGCCTTTGGTGCTGAGCACCAGGCACTCGCAGAAGCGTTGAACCACGCCGGCGTGCTAGCGCTGCATACCGGCGACGACGCCGTTGCCCATCAGCACCTGGACCGCGCCTGGAAGATCCTGCTCAAACCCGAGACGGCCAACCACCCGCTGCGGCCGCTGCTGGCGCAGAACCTCGCTGTCGTGCTGGAACGCGCCGGCGGCACCGACGAGGCGCGCCGGTTGTTGGAGCAGGCCATCGCCGCCTGCGACAAGCTGCCGGGCAAGGGCGCCGACTGCGGCGCGCCGCGCTACAACCTGGCGCTGATGGACGTGCGTGTGCGCCGCTACGCCGATGCCGAAAAGCGCTTGCACGCGGCGCTGGGCTTGCGCGTACAAAACCACGGCCAACTGCACCCCGAGGTCGCGCGCACGCTGGTGGCGCTCGCGAGCGTCCAGGATGCCCAGGGCCGCGGCCCGCTGGCGGCGGGATTGCTGGAGCAGGCGACGGCCATTCGCGAGCGGCAGCTGGCCCTAGCGCTGTCGAGCGGCGCCGAAGGCCCCAAGCGCCTGCTGGTCGCGACCCTTGCGCAAGAGCGCGACTTCGTGCTGGACATCTTGCTGCGCGCCGATAGGCCCTCGGCGGCGTGGGAACTGGTGGTGCAGCGCAAGGGCCGCGCGCTCGACGCGATGGTCGACGGGCTGCGCGGCGCCGGCGCCGACCCCAAGGCGCAGCAGGAGCTGGCGCAGGCGCGCGGGCGGTTGGCGGCGCTGTATGGGCGCGGACCGGCGGGGCAGTCGCCGGAATTGCACACGGCCGCGCTGCAAGAGGCCACCCGCGACGCCGAGGAGGCCGAGCGCAAGGTGGTGGCTCGCATTGGCGCGGTGGCGGCTTCGACCCCCGTGCGGGTGGCGCAGGCGCAGGCGCAGCTTCCCGACAAGGGTGCGCTCTTGGAGTTCGTGGTGCGAACCCCGGTGCGGGTGGGCGACGCGTCCAGCGCGGTTAAGCCAGCGGTCGTTACGGCCTGTCTGGTGGCCAAGACGGGCGATCCCGTGTGCCGCGACCTTGGGCCGGCAGAGACGCTGGAACCGCTGGCGATGGCCGTTCGCAAAGCGGCGAGCGCTTCGACCGGCGATGTGGACAGTGCGGGCCGACCCTTGGCCGCGGCCCTGTTCACGCCTTTCGCCGCCCAGTTGCGCGGCGTCGAGCACCTGGTGCTGGCCCCCGATGGCGCCTTGCACTTGCTGCCGTTCGCGGCGCTGCCCGATGCCCCCGGCAAGCGCTTGCTCGACCGCTTTGCGCTGTCGTACCTGACCAGCGGCCGCGACCTGGTGCGGCTGGGCGCGACTGCGGCTGCGCGCGGACCTGCGGTGTTCGTCGGAGCGCCAGCCTACGACGGCGCGCCGGACGTGGCGGCCGACAAGACCCCTGCCGCGGCATCGGGAAGTTTCACGCCGCTGCCTGGCACGCTGGCCGAGACCACGGCGCTGGCCGCGTTGTGGCCCGGCGCGCAGCTGTGGACCGATGTCGCGGCCACCGAGCGCGCGGTCAAGGCAGTCGCTGGCCCAGCGGTCTTGCACATCGCCACCCACGGGTACTTCCATGCCGACAAGGCGGACGCCGTTGGCCACGGTACGCGCGGGGGACGACGGGGCGCCGAACTGCTGGGCGACCCGCCAGTCGCGGTGATGCCCACGGTTGGCAAAGACGATCCGCTGTTGCGGTCTGGGATAGCGCTCGCTGGCGCCAATCGGCCCTCTGCCGGCGACCAGGACGGGATCCTCTCGGCGCTTGAACTGGCCGGCTTGGACCTGGCAGGCACCCGCCTGGCGGTGCTGAGCGCCTGCGACACCGGCATTGGCGACGTGCGGCAGGGCGAAGGCGTATTCGGACTGCGGCGGGCGCTGGTGCTGGCCGGTGCGCAGACCCAGGTCATCAGCCTGTGGAAGGTGGACGACGAAGCGACGCGCGACTTGATGGTGGCCATGTATCGGGCCATGAAGGGCGATGGCAAGGCTGCGGGGCTGACGCGGGTCGAGGCGCTGCGGCAGGCGCAGCGAGCGCTGGCGGCGGACGGCAAGCGCGGGCATCCGTACTACTGGGCGGCGTTCATCTTGTCGGGGCAGTGGGGCAAGGTGGGGTTGTAGCGGCGGGCAGGTGGCCGAAACGGCAGGCGGCAGAAAGGCAGAGTGAGTTCGCAAAGATAACTGCTCGGGGCGAATTGTAGCCACATGATCAGGATGTGGCTACAATTGGCGCGAAGATGCTTGATCGATTGCCCAACGCCTTCCATCACCGCCAAGCCCAAGCGCATGGAACTTCGGACCTATGTTTGCGCAGGCTGGTTGCCGACGGCGTCTTGGAGCGCCTGGGCCGTGGCCTGTACCGCAAGACCGACGCGCCGCCCGGGGACCCAGACCGGATTGAGATCGCCTTGCGTGCGCCCGACGCAACGCTTTGTCTGACCAGCGCGTTGGCCCACCACGACCTCACCGATGCCATTGCTGCCGTGCTAGACGTCGCCCTGCCGCGTTGCCGGCGACAACCCCGTGTCTCAGTCCCTGTTCGGTGGCACCGGTTCCAAGACGACACCTTCCAGGTCGGTCGGCAGACCCTTGAGGTCGATGAGGGGCTCGCGCTTGGTATTTACAGCCCAGAACGGAGCATCGTCGATGCCTTCAGGCTCCGGCACCAAGAAGGGCAGGAGGTGGCCATCGAAGCCCTGCGGCGATGGCTCAAGCGGCCTGGGGCGGCACCTGCGCAGTTGCTTGCGTTGGCGCGCTGGTTTCCCAAGGCCGAACCGGCGCTCTTGCACGCGCTCAGGATTCTGTCGTGAAGCCGAACGTCACACAGGCTGACCTTGCTGGATCGCGCTATTTGGCCTTGCGGCGGCTGGCGCGGGCCCAAGGCCGGCTCACCGCCGAGTTGCTTCAACTGTACGTTCTGGAAGGATTTCTTCGGCGGCTCAGCCGCTCACAGCATAGCGACCGATTCGTACTCAAGGGCGGGATGCTGATGGCCGCCTTCAACCTGCGGCGAGCCACGCGCGACATCGACTTTCTGGCTTTGCGCGCCGACAACGATCCGGCCGTCTTGGGCGGCCTCGTCGCAGAGATTGCATCGATTGCGGTCGACGACGGTGTTGAGTTCTTGGCTGATGCGCTCACTGCGGCTGTCATCCGCGACAACGACGTGTATCCGGGCGTGCGCGTGAGCCTGGATGCGCGACTGGCGACCGCGCACATCCCCTTGAGCGTGGATCTCAACGTCGGGGACCCGGTTGTTCCTGGTCCGACCCAAACGGTCCTGCCTGTCCTGCTTGCGGGCGAGCCACTCGAGGTGCTCGCCTATCCCAAAGCCATGGTCGTTGCGGAGAAACTGGTCACCGCGATCCAGCGGGGTCGCGCAAGTACGCGGTGGCGCGACTTTGCTGACCTCTTTGTCCTGGTGCCCGACGATCTGGCGGATTGCGACATCGTGGGCGCGCTGCGTGCGGTCGCTGATTTTCGGCAAGTCGCGTTGCTGCCACTTAGTCAGGTGCTCGACGGCATGCCAGTGCAGGCGCAGTCCCGTTGGGCGGTTTGGCGCGAACGGCAGGGGGCACAACAGCGGGTGCCGGCGGACTTTGCAACGGTGCTGGACACGCTTGATCAGCGCACGGTTGGCTGGATTTTGGCGGCTGCGCAGCCATGAGCTTGGGTCAGGCGGCTGCGCGTGGACCGTCCAGCACCGAGACCCAGCGGTGGGCGTGGCCGGAGACGGCAAGCGCGGGCATCCGTACTACTGGGCGGCGTTCATCTTGTCGGGGCAGTGGGGCAAGGTGGGGTTGTAGGCCTAGCCGCGGAGGGCGCTGACCGCGACAATGGCGCCGCGCGCCCTGCGCACGAGGCGTCGATGTCGCCCATGCCGCCCCATGTGCCCGCCCGCTTCCTCAACGCGCTGCAAACGACAGCGCAGCAGGCCTGGCCAACCGTGGAGGCTGTTTGGCTTTTCGGCTCGCGCGCCCGCGGCGACCACCGGCAGCGTTCCGACATTGACCTGGCGGTGTGGGCGCCGACTACCGGGCCGCGGCAGTGGGATGCGGTCGTGCAGTGGCTGCAAGAGCGGGCGCCGACGCTGCTATTGATCGATGTGGTGCGGTTGGACCGTGCTGGGGATCGGCTGCGGAAGCGCGTTGTTGATGAAGGGGTTGTGGTTTACCAGCGGGAGGCGGGGGATGGCGATGACGAAGCAGAACGCCCGCTGCTTGACCAGGGGACGCTGGCGCTGTCGCATCGAGCCTTTGAGGCCTTCGTCGGTGCCTGCGCGGATCCGCCGGAGCCGACGCCGGGGTTGCGCGTGCTGATGAGGTCGTAGTAGGCCCACGCCAGCCAGCGCCCCGAGACCACGGCCCTACTGGGCGGCGGCATCGTAGACTACCCGGCAGGTCTGGGCGATATGGTGCTCGGTCGTCACGGTGGACTCCGACCGGTCGTGCCAGTGGGTCTCGTTGAACACGAGCACATCGAACGGCGCGCCAATGCCAGCAAGCGCGCCATAGATGGCGACTGCGGTATTGGCGGGGTGCGCGCCGTCATCAACGATAACCGCGAGGTCAAAATCCGAGTCAGGCCGAGCGCTGGTGCCGGCACGGCTGCCGAAAGGCAGCATCTGCTTGGGCGCAAACAGTGATGCAATGCGCCGCGTCGCCTCAGCCAGGATTTGTTTTTCGTCGGGTTGGTCGGACATGGGCCCCCGCGGCTCGCCGCCGGTACAGGGTAGCGCTGTTGTGGGCGGGTACCAAGGGGCCGTGATGTCGTTGGGTTGTTTGGTCCGTGAGGTGGCGCGGGCGATGGCATGGGTCGGGTCGCTGGCGGTCTTGAGTTGGGCAATCGGCTTGCGGCGGTGGGCTGGTCCGCTAGGTCAGTGGGCCTGGGGCGGCGGGTTGGGGGGGAAGGTCGTGAACGTTCTTTGAAAAAACACATTTCATTTTAACCAGTTTCGCCTACTCCCAGCCGGCAAGAAGTTGTTTTAGGCTAGCCCTCGGTCGATGCGCTGCCCGCCGGTAGAACCTCGGTTATACTCTGGCCATGAAGACCGCCGTTTCGATCCCAGACCCCGTGTTCCACAAAGCCGAATCCGCGGCACGCCAAATGCGCATGAACCGCAGCCAATTCTACGCTTACGCCATCGCCAAGGTGGCATCCGAACTGGACGAACAGTCGCTGACCGCCGCCATCGACGCCGCGCTTGCGGACCAATCGTCTGGTTTGGACGATGATTTGCGCGACGCGGCGGATCGGACTCTCGTTGGTGACGGTCAGGGCTGGTGATGGTCAGGGGCGAGCTGTGGTGGGCGACGCTGGGCACGCCGCGCGGAAGCGCGCCAGAGTTTCGTCGGCCGGTTCTGGTCGTGCAGGTCGATTCATTCAATCGCTCCAGGCTGCAAACCTTGGTAACGGTGTCATTGACTTCGAATCTGCAGCGTGCGCTGGTTCCGGGCAAGGTTCGACTGCCAAGCGGCACTGGCGGGCTGGCAGAGCCGTCGGTGGTGAACGTCGCGCACGTGGTCGCAGTGGACCGCGCCGATTTGGTGGCGCGAATCGGCGTTCTGCCGGACAGCTATTTGCGCCAGGTCGAAGACGGACTGCGGCTCATGATGGGGCTGTGATGCGTCGGCACCCACCTGGCCCGATCGACCGTCGTCGGCAAGCAAACCAAGCAGCCAGAGAACCTCCCGGCGACGGTGCCAGTGCCAGTGTGGACACTAAAACCGCCGACCCAGACCAAGCGGCACCGACAAAGCCCAGCGCGCCCCGAGATGCGGCACGTCTGGTCGATCAGCCTATTGATTTCAAGCAGTTCCTATTGTCAATGCCCGCGGGCGGTGACGACGACCTGTTCACTCGTCCCACCGACCTGCCGCGCGACACGAGCCTCTGACCCGACCCGCCCAACCGCGATCTGCCGCTCAGTAAAACGTCGTCCGAAACACCGGCTGAAACAGCGCGATGTCATGCGCGCAGCCCGGGTCAATCGCACAATGCGCACAGTCGGGCGCCGCCAACTCCGGACACCGGCGCCGGGCTCCAAAGAAAAACCAGTCAATCGCCGCAATCGAACAGCCACTCAACTTGGACAGCAGCACGATCGCGTCATAACACACCGACCGCACCGCCGACTCGTCTTTGGGCGTCATCAGCTTGCGTGCGGTCAACTGCCCGCGCAATGCGTCGTCTTCCACCCGCACAAGGCCGGTGCGCAGGCAACTGCGCATCAGGTGGTAGTCCATAATCGGCGCCACGTCCTCATCGTCGCCGAGATCCAGGAACCGCTCCGGGCGCTGACCGAGCGCAATCACCAACAGCATGGTCTTCTTGCGCAGCGGGTCTTCCCGGTAACCTGGCAAGTGGTCCAAGCGTTGCAGCAACCAGCGCACCGGCCGCGCGTGCTTTCTGGCTTCGGCCAGTAGACCATCCGGCGTCCAGCCCAGTTGCCACATGTCCCGGCCATAGGCCGTCGCCAGCGCGTGGTGCGTCGCCAGCACCGGCAGCGGCGACTGCCCGGCGTCGTCGCGAAACAGGCCGACGGTGTCGTTCCAGCGCAGGTTCATCTGGCCCTGCGGGGTCAGCACGTCGGGGTTGCGGTCGAGCGCCCGCCGAAACGCCGCGAAGCAGTAGTCCGAGCCTTTGAGCCGCGCACCCTCCCAGTCGGCCAAAGTGCTGGTGTGCCACACGCCGTTGTAGGGCTGCCAGAAGCCGAACTGGTGCTTGATGGCCGCGAACAACCACGTCACCGTGCGCAAGTCGCCGACATCGGGAAAGTACTTGCCAGTAAAGTCGAACGGCTTGACGTCGTCACGCTGGCGCAGAATCTCGGCGATGCGGGCCACCTGCTCCAGGTCGACGCGCACCCGCCGGTCGGCGACGTTTTGCCACCTCGCGTCGATAGTCTGGCGATTGGCCTCCAGCAGGTTGGTCATGCCGGGCGCTTCAATCGTCACGGCTGCTACCGCCGCACCTTGCCGCGCTGCCGCAACCGGATGCATGCCAGAGGCCAGTCCGGCCAGCATGCCACCGCACAAGGAATCCCCGGCCCCGGTCAAGTCCACTGGCTTGGCAGGGCACACCGGCACGCGCGACACATGGTCGCCCTGCCAGACGTCGGCGCCATCGGCGCCGCGCGTCACCACCAGCAGCTGCCCTGGCCGCACAATCGGCGGGCTGCCGCCAAAGACCAGTTCGGCCTCTTGGGCATTGAGAAAGAACAGGTCGCAGGCATCCATCAGCGCGCGCACCGCGTCCGGCGAGCGCAAGGCCATGTAGCCAAAGGTGCCGGCCGAGATGCGGGCCTTGGTGCGCGGCCGCAGGTACTCGATAAAGCGCACCTGCAGCGACGCGTCGGCAATCGCGGCGAGGTGGATGTATTCGGCGCCGAGCAGGTAGTCGGGCAGCATCTCAGGCGCCAGCGTGTCCTCGATGCCCCAAGTGGCGTGCGCCATCCGCGCGTTGCCGGCCTCGTCGTACACGATGTCAAAGTGCGGGATCTGGTCGATCGCGCAGGCCGGACCGACCCACTGGACCTTGCTGGCCACGCGGTCGAACAGCTCGGGCAGTGGATCGGGTCGATAGCCGAAAAAGCCGACATCGCCGCCGACCTTGCGCGCCGCCACCGCCGTGTACAGTGCGCCGCCGCCAGGGGTGGTCACGGTCTCGTCGCCCGCGCGCAACCGGTCCACTGAGGCGCCACCGATAATCAGGATTTGAGCGGCGCGCGACATGGCCGGCAGCTTGCCACGGCCTGCGGCTGGCGGGCAACGGTGGCGGGCCACAGCAATTTGACGAACCGCCACAACCGCCGCAAGGTTGCCGCCGGTCCGCGGGGTTGGCACGCGCGGCAGAGGCGACGGGCATGGGCGAACGGGCGCGCGCGGGCAAATGGGGGCGATCGCTGGCGTTTGCGACGACGCTTGGCATTACGTTGTCGTTTTGCGCAGTTGGCTGGGCTGACGGGCCGACGGCAGCGACTACCACGGTCGCAACGGGCGCAGGTTCAGGGACAGGGTCGGCAGCAGGGTCAGGATCAGCGACAACGACAGCGCCAGGGACAGGGACAGGGACAGGGAC
>SXRM01000176.1 GCA_005792545.1 Pseudomonadota bacterium
ACAGGATCGCGATGACCCGAGGTCATCGGCGATTGCTGTTCTTGCTGGCTCAGTGGGTCGCAAACTCGCGGCTTTGCAAGCCGACTCGTCGCTCCTTCCTTGCGGTAGGCTTGATCTCACCTCAAGGCGATTCTGTATAGCCCCGGAGGTTCGCCGCCCATGCTTCGCAGTCTACCGTTCGTTGCCTTGACCCTGGCCGTGTCCGCGCCCGTGCTTGCCCAGTCGCCAGCGCAGCCGGCGGACGACCCGGGCCTGTACGTCATCATCGAGGCGACCCAGCGGCCGCTCGACAGCCTGCTGGTGTTGCCGCCGGTGTGCTCGGTCGCCAAGAAAGACTGTGAGATGGTGGAGCAGGTCCTGAACAACGACGCGCGCCTCTCGGGCTTCGTGCGGGCCCTGCGCGGCACCTCGGCGCACGCGGCGCAGATCGTCAAGGCGCCGCTGCCCGCGCTGGCGATCCGCACCTCGGCTGCGTCGGCTGCGGGCGCCAACTTCGTGCTCGCCACGGCCATCAAGCCCGGCAAGGAAGCGGGCTACTACGAGCTACAGGCAGCGGTCGTCGAAGCGCGCGAGGGCAAGCTGCTGCCGCTACAGGACTACGCCGTGCAGGTCTCGCCGGCCGCGTCGGTGCGGTCGATGGCGCACCGGGTGTTCAACGGCGTTCAAGGCGCGCTCAGCGGCATCGAGGGCAGCTTTGACACGGTCATCTTCTTTTCGTCCAAGGCGCCGGGCTGCGATCGCTGCATCTACCAGGTCGATGCCGACGGCGCCAACCGGCGGATTCTGGTCAGCGACCCAGGTATTCACATGTTTCCCGTGCAGTTGCAAGACGGCGGGCTGATGTACACGTCGTTTCGGTCGGGGATGCCGAGCCTGTACAAGCTCGACGCCATGCAGCTGATGGCCATGTCGGATCTCACGCCGACGCTGCCCAAGGGCAAGCCTAAGAAGGATGCCAAGTCCGCCGACCCCAAGGGCACCGACGCCAAGCCCGAGCCCGTCGGCCCACCTGTGCCGTTTGCTGCGGGCAAAGACTTGCAGTTTCGCGGTTGCACCCAGAATGCACGCGGAGAGTTGGTCGCCACCATCAACGACGGTGATCAGGCCGACATCTGGAGCATCGACTGGTCCGGCCAGCCCAACCGCAACCTGACCAACCACCCGTCCAATGACCTCAGCCCGACGTTTTCGCCTGACGGCGAGTACATCGCGTTCGTCAGCGACCGCACCGGTGAGCCGCAGATCTACTACATGACCTCGGACGGTTCGGGGGTCAAGCGCCTGACTTTTGCCGGCAATTACAACGCCGACCCCGACTGGGGTCCCGACGGCAAGATTGCCTACTCGGGCCAGCGCGGCAACGCGCTCGACGTGCTGACCGTGACCATGCAGGGCAAGATGCAGCGGCTGACGCCGGGGCAGGGCAAGCGGTCGCTAGAGCCAACGTGGTCGCCCGACGGCCGGCGGGTAATTTATGTGTCGAATGAGGACGGCAAAGGGCATCGGTTGTGGATTACCGCGGCCGATGGTGCGGCGCGTGAGCCGATTGAGGGGCCGTTCGGGCAGTTTTATACCCCGAGCTGGCAGCGGATGCCGGGTAAAAAGGCGCGGAGCTGGCCCAGGTTGTAACCGCTGACAGACCCCGTCGCGTCTGCACCGGCGGTCTGGTTCTGTCCCTGTCACTGTTGGTCAAATTCTGGCCTGGATTCGGGCTGTCGACCTTGCCAACCCGCCCCCAAAGTGTTGCACTACGCGCCCTTCGCGGCCGGTCGCCGCATCCCGGTGTGCGCCAGCCCATGTGCCCTTCGCCCGAATTGCCTGACACTCCGCGCGGTTACATCATCCCCATCGGCGGCGCCGAAGACAAGATGAGCGACCGCACGATCCTCAAACGCTTCGTGCAGTTGTGCGGCGGGCGCGGCGCCCGGATCGCGATCATCCCGACGGCCAGCGAGCTGTCGACTACCGGCAGTAAGTACGAGGAAGTGTTCAGCTCGTTGGGCGTCAAGCGCGCACGCGAGCTGCCCTACAAGACGCGGCAGGACGCTGAACGCAGCGACTGGATGGAAGAATTGACTCAGGCCACCGGGGTATTCCTGACCGGCGGCGCACAGCTGCGGCTGAGCACCATTCTGGGCGGCACCGAAGTGGCCCAGGTGATGCGGCGGCGCAATGCGCGCGGCGTGCATATCGCCGGGACCTCGGCGGGTGCAGCGTTCGTCAGCGAGCACATGATCGCCGTCGGCAAGGGTGGTGCGACGCCGCGCGCCGGCCAGGTGGTGCTGGCCCCCGGCTTGGGCTTGACCAACCGCATCATCGTCGACCAGCACTTTCGCCAGCGCGATCGCCTGGGCCGGATTCTGGCCGCCATCGCCTACAACCCGTTCGCCATCGGCTGCGGTTTTGACGAGAACACGGCGGGTTTTATCGGCCCCGACAACGTCATGGAGATCGTCGGCGAAGGCGCCATCACCATCTTGGACGTCAGCCAACTGCAGCACAGCGGCATGGCTACCGCCGAGCACAACCAGCCGGTCAACCTCATCGGCGTGCGGCTGCATGTGCTGACCCATGGCGCACGTTACGACCTGGAAAAGCGCACCGCCGCGCCGCCGCCCGCCGCCGCTACCGACGACTGACCGATCCGCGACGATGGTCCTGGCCCAGCCCACCGCCGAAGGCATGGCCAGCGCGGTCGCGCTTTTGCGCGCGGGCGGGCTGGTCGGTCTGCCCACCGAGACCGTCTATGGCCTGGCGGCCGATGCCTGCAATGGCCTCGCCGTGGCGCGCATCTACGCGGCCAAGGGCCGACCCCAATTCAATCCGCTGATTGCCCACGTCGCGGATCTCGCCGCTGCGGAGCGGTTGGTGGTGTTCGACCCGCTCTCTCGAGCGCTGGCCGAGACCTTGTGGCCTGGCCCTTTGACGCTGGTGTTGCCGCGGACCCCTGATTGCCCAGTCAGCCAACTGGCCGGCGCGGGCCTGGCGACGCTGGCGGTGCGGGTGCCGGATCACCCGGTGGCCTTGGCGCTGCTGCGCGCGTTTGGTGGGCCGGTGGTGGCGCCGTCGGCCAATCCGTCTGGGCGGCTGAGCCCGACGCGGCCGGAGCACCTGGCGCCGCAGTTGGCCGACGTGGTGCTGGACGGCGGGCCATGCCGGGTCGGCGTCGAGTCGACCATTGTGCAGGTGGTCGGCGGGCGACTGCGGGTGCTGCGGCCGGGCGGGGTGCCCATCGAGGCGCTGCGGCGCTGGCCCATCGACGCGACGCCGCTGTCTAGCGCGCAAGCCCCTAATGCGCCTGGCCAACTGCACAGCCACTACGCGCCCACGCTGCCCGTGCGACTGCGCGCGCGGCGACCGCGGGCCAATGAGGCGCTTTTGGCCTTTGGCGATCGTCAGCCGGCAGGGGCGGCGTACACGCTGAACCTGAGCCCGAGCGGCGACCTGGCCGAAGCGGCTGCCTGTCTTTTCGACCACTTGTACCGCTTGGACGACACGCGCTTTGCCGCCATTGCGGTGGTGCCGATTCCGGCGACGGGCCTCGGCGCCGCCATCAACGACCGCCTGCGCCGCGCTGCCCACCGGTCCTGATTTGACGGCGACGCCCATTTTGGGGGCAAATCGCCCCGCCGGCCGAGCACCTGGGGCCGCGGGCAGCCAATGAGTTTCGTCCACTTGCACGTGCACAGCCAGTACTCGGTCGCAGACTCGACGCTGCGCATCGCCGACCTGGTCAAGCAGACCGCGGCCTGGGGCGCGCCTGCCGTGGCGCTGACTGATCACGACAACCTGTATGGGGCCATCGAGTTCACGCTCGAGTGCAAAAAGGCCAAGGTCAAGCCCATCTACGGCTGCTGCATGGCGATCGCCTCGCGGCCGCTGGGCGAACATGTGCGCCGGGTGCACCACATTACGCTATTGGCCGAGACCAACGAGGGCTACCAGAACCTCATCTACCTGATTTCGCGCGCCAACCTCGATGCCCCGGCCGGCGGTCACAGCCGCATCGACTGGGCGACGCTCAAGGCCCACAGCCAGGGCCTCATCGGCCTGTCCGGCGATCTGGCGGGCGAGGTGGCCAATGCCCTGTTGCGCGGCGAGCTCGACGACGCCTACCGCGCGGCCGAACGCTGCCGCAGTTGGTTCGCGCCCGGCTGCTTCTTTATTGAGGTCCAGCGATCCGGCCTCGCCGAACACGATACCGTGCTGCCGCAACTGCTTGACCTGGCGCAGCAGCTCGAGATTGGCGCCGTTGCCACCAACGACGTGCACTACCTGGTCCCCGGCGACGCGCGCGCCCACGAGGTGCTGGTGGCGGTCGGCCTTGGCATGCAAGCCCGGCCCGAGCACGAGCCGCTGCCGACCACGCAAATGGACCTCGCCTCGCCAGAGCAGATGCTGGCGCGGTTTGCCGGCTACGAGCACCTGTGCGCGGCGACAATGCAGATTGCCGAGCGCTGCAACGTCAAGCTCGACCTGGGCAAATCGCTGCTGCCGCGGTTTCCGGTACCGGAAGGTCAGGATGAGCAGACGCTTTTCGCGGCGTTGGCGCGGCAAGGCCTGCAGCGGCGCTTCGACGAGTTTGCGGTCATCGGCAAGACGGTGGACCAGGACCAGTACCGCGAGCGCCTGGAGCGCGAGATCGCCGTCGTGGTCAAGATGGACTTTCCCGGCTACTTCCTCATCGTGCAGGACTTCATCAACTGGGCAAAACAAAGCAACATTCCGGTC
>SXRM01000177.1 GCA_005792545.1 Pseudomonadota bacterium
CTTTCCGGTGCCAGGCACCTTGATGGTCGAGCCGACAGAGAGCGAGTCCAAGGTCGAACTCGACCGCTTCATCTTCGCGCTGCGGTCGATCGCCGCTGAGGCCCATGCGGTCGCGACGGGTGGCCTCGACCCCAAGGACAATCCGCTCAAGAACGCGCCGCACACCTTGGCCAGCGTGGTGACGTCGGACTGGAAGCACCCCTACACCCGCGAGACAGCCGCGTTTCCAGCGCCGTGGTGCGCGCAGAGCAAGTTCTGGCCGGCGGTCGGGCGCATCGACAACGCGTACGGCGACCGCAACCTCATCTGCGCTTGTATACCCGTCGAGGATTTCGCGTAGACTCGTTACCGCGCGCTCATCGGCTGCCGCGCGGTCTGCCCCGATGCCTTTGAATCGCTTCTGCCTTTTCGCCGCCCTGGTCGCGCTGTGCGGCGTCGCCTGCACCGCCAAGGCCCTGCGCCGCATGTACACCTCGTGCGGCGCCGATGGCGAGTGCGAGTCGTCGCTATGCTACGAAGGCCACTGCAGCAGCAGCTGCGCTACCGCATCGGAGTGCGGTGGCGGGGTGTGCATCGAAAAGAAATGCCTGGCCGTCGGCGCCGCGTGCAGCGACCACAACGCCTGTACCACCAGCGACAAGGCCACCAAAGACGGCTGCGTCGGCGTTCCGTTCGATTGCGGCTCTGACAACCTGTGCCAGCAGATGCTTTGCGATCCCAAGGTCGGCTGCGGCGCCAAAGCCAAGAACGTCGGCAGCAAATGCGGCGACAGCGAGTTGACGCTGTGCGGCAGCGGCGGCCTGGAGACCGGCGGCTGCAAGTGCTCTGTTTGGCAGGCCACTGCGATTGGTCCCTACGATCAGGTGGCCATCAAAGACGGCAAGCCCGTGTCGATTGACATCGGCGAACTGCATTTGGGCGGCATCGCCGCGGGCGATGGCAGCGTGGTACAGGTCGGTCGGGCACGCAAGGCTGCCGCGGATCCTTGGCGGGCGTGGATCGGCAGCAGCAACCTGACCGCGCAGCTGCAGTGGAGCGTCGCGCTACCACCGGTCGACGTCACCGCAACCGCGGATCAACTCACCACGGTGTCGCGGGCCGGCGACCTGTGGCTGACTGCGGGTTTGTCGGGCGACCATGCGCTGGTCGTGGGCATTGCTGGCGTCCAGCCGATGGGAACGTTCGCTGGCTACCAACCGCAGCGCGTTGCCATTGCAACTTCGAGCGCGCCGGTGACCACGGGCGCCGCGCTGGACGCTTCGGGCAGCTTTGCGGTCGTCGGCCACGGCGGCAGCTCGGCGTGGCTGCTGCGCGGCAAGATGGACGCCAGCGCATCGTTTGCCAGCCCGCAAGTGCAGGTTTTTGGCCATCCAGACGCCAAGGGCGCCGACACCGCGAAGTTGATGGGCGTGGCTCCGCACACGCAAGGCTGGCTGGCGGCCGGTGGCGTGGTGCTGTCCGGGCAAACGCAGTTCTGGCTCGCCTACACCGAAGCTGGCTTTGGCGGCATCCTCGCCAGCGCAACGCTGGCCGTGCCTGGCACCAAGTCGGGGCAATTCAATGGCATCGTGCGCGACGGCAAGCTTTGGCTAGCGTACGGCTCGGCGCTGACGGCCACCAACAAGCTGCAATGCGCGGTGGTGGCGCTCAATGCCGACCGTTCGATTGCGTGGCAAATGTTGTTGGCGCCAGAGGCCAAAGCGGACGCAGACACCGCTCAAGCCATCGCGGTGGCGCCGCTCGACCCTGGGCGGTACTTGCTGGTCGCAAGCATCGGCCCCACCGACAGCCCTTGGGCGGTCCGCATCGACGGCAAGACGGCGCTGGCGCAGCCCATCGGTGCATTCACGAAGGTGACGGCAGCCGCGGTTTCGGGCACGGGGACGCTCATCGGTGGCAACCAGGCCGAGCGGGCGATGGTGCAGCGCATTGGGCCCAAGGGTGAGACGAGTTGTCCGAAATGAGTGGCCTGACCCAGATTGACGCCAGCCCGAGACCCCGCGAAACTGCGCGCTACTCGCGGGCCACGGGGAGCCACCGCATGTCCGGCCGACAGCCCACCTTCGCCGCCCTCTGGGGCATGCTGCTCGCAGCATGGCTCGCCGGCGCGTGCAGCGGTCCAGAGCTCACCGAGCGCCAGCTGATCGAGCGCTCGTGCCACAGCGGCAACCTGCGCGACTGCGGCGAAGTCGGCTGGTGGAACGAGTGCGGCAACGGCGTTCCAGTCAACACCGGTAAAGCCCAGGGCTACTACGAGCAGGCGTGCAGCGCCGGTGACGCCCGCAGCTGCGGCCGCCTCGGCAACATGTACCGCGAAGGCATCGGCGGCCGCGTGGACCTTCCGCGGGCGCTGGTCCTGCTGCAAGGGGCGTGCACGGCCGGCGATCTGCGCAGCTGCACGCTGGCTGGCATCTTGCTGGAGAACGGCCGCGGCGGCGTCAAGGACCCCGTCAAGGCTGCGCGCTTCTATCAGGCGGCCTGCAACGACGGCGACCACCGCGCGTGTGCCAACATTGGCACCATGTACGTCGAAGGCAAGGTGCTGACGCAAGATGACCGCCACGCGGTGCGGCTTTTCCAGGCGGCATGCGAGGCCAACTGGGCGCCCGCGTGCAGTAGCCTTGGTCGCATGTACGAGCAAGGTCGCGGCGGCTTGGAGATGTCGCCATCGCAAGCGGTCGCGTTGTACAACAAGTCGTGCGAGATGGGCGCTGGCTCAGGGTGCTTGTTGATGGCGTTTGCTTGCGAGCGCGGCATGGGCATCCAGAGCGACACGACCCGGGCAGCCATCTTCTACGTGCAGTCGTGCGAGCGCGGCCACGACGTCGGCTGCCACTACGCCGCGCAGGTCTACGAGCAGGGCCGCGGCGTCCCGACCAGCCGCGAGCGCGCCTTAGAACTGTACGGCCGCGGCTGTGACCTCGGGTACGGCATCGCCTGCGCCGCGGCGGCCGGCTACTACGAGCAAGGCCATGCGTCACCGGCCGCCCGCGCCGAACACTGCTGGGATCGCGGCTGCATCAACGACCACGGTCTGTCGTGCGTCAAGCTCGCCGAGATGCTACAGCGCGGCACGCAGCCGGACCCCGAGCGTGCGCGGCGGGCGCTCAAGCGGGCGTGCGAGTTGGGCGAGAAGCTGGGGTGCGCTGGGTTGGGCGACAAGTAGCGGCTACTCGGGCAAACAAGCCGCGTCGCGCGGATTGCAGCGGCAGAAGGCCGGCGACCCGATTTTGTGACTCTCTTTGGGAAACACGCACTTGCAGTAGAAGCCCAATCCGCTGGTCTGGCCGCGGGCTTCCAGACAAGTGCAGTAGTACTTCGAGCCTGCCGATAGACCCTGGGCCACCGGGCAAGTCGTGCACCACGCCGCCGAGCCTTCTGGCGCTCCGCAGTTGGCCGAGCTCTTTGCGGCCTTTGGCGCCTTGGCCGGGTCCGCGGCGACCGCTTCCTGGCTTGGCTTGGCGCTCTTGGCCGCTTTCGGCGCCGCAGGCTCAGCGGCAGACTTGGCCAAAGCGGCCTTTTCCGTTGCCGGTTTTTCGGCCGCAGCCTCTGTAGCTGCTGGCGGCGGTGCGACGGCCGGTGTCGGAGTGGCCGCGGCGGCCACAACCTGTGCAGGCGGCGTAACCGCCATGGCCGCTGCCACTGCTGGTGGAGTGGGGGCTGCGACTGGAACGGAAGGTGCTGGCTCGGGAATCGGCGCCGCTGCCGGTGCCGCAACTGGCGCAGCCTCAGCAGGTGCAATGGGCGCCGTCGGGCTTGGCGGCTCGGTGCTGCGCAGACCAAACCACCAGATGGCCAGTGCGACCCCGGCGAACGAAGCACCAAAGGCCAGCACCAGGCCAAGCCCCTTGCCGCTGGTCGTAGCTGCGGGGTGCTGTGCCGAATGCGCAGGCGCCGGGGCAACCGGCACGGCCGCGATGGCCGTTTCACCGCGTTGCGGCTCCGGGTCGGGTACCAACCCCAACGACAGCACGTCCATCGATACTGTCTGGCCTTCGTCGCTAACCGCCGGCGATCGCGAAGCCGGCGCCGACTGACTGGGCGCCCGCGCAGGTGGGGCCGCCGCGACATTCGACGACGAGCGTTGCCGACCGCTTTGCGCCTGGGCCGCCGGCTTGGGCGCGATCGGGGCACGCGGCCGTTGCGCAGATCCATGCGCCGCCGCTGCTGGCAACTGTGCCAACAACGCCGAGGCGTCCGCGATGACCGCAGTGTCGCTGCCGCGTCGCTCCGGCTCCACCATGGCCGGGATTTCCAACCGCGTTGCAGCGTCACCACTGGTCGGCGCGATGGCGTACATGTCGCTTTTGGTCTTGGTGTGGTCCGGTGAGCTGTGGCGGTCGGTCGGCAGGGTGTCGGGCGGGGCCGGCATGCCGCCGACTACGGTGTCAGAACCAGGCGCAATGCGCCGCTCGTGGCTCGCGTGCAGGCGCTCTGCGGACAGGACATCGCTCTGCGTGGTGCGGTCGTCGTTGTTGGCTGCGGCGGACTGCGGATGGCTGGTCAGCCACGCTTCAAGGGCCGCGCGAAACGCATCGGCCGTCGCAAAACGATGCTCACGCTCGCGGTGCAGCGCCTTGGCGACCAAGGCCTGCAGCGCGGCATCTACGCCGGGCATGGCGATCGGCGGCAACGCGTCTTGCAAGTGCGCGGCCAGAATGCCAAACATGTTGTCGCCATTGAACGGATGGTTGCCCGTCAGGCAGCGATAGAGCACCACGCCGGCCGAGTACAGGTCGGCGCGGCTGTCGAGTGTGGCACCGCGAATCTGCTCCGGGCTCATGTAGTGCGGCGTTCCCAGGATGGCGCCAGCTTGGGTTAAGACCGGGCTCTGGCCCTCGGCGACAAACTTGGCGATGCCAAAATCGATGACGTGAACGAAATCGGCCTCGCCAGCGACCGTGCCCACAAAAATATTCTCGGGCTTGAGGTCGCGGTGCACGATCTTGCGGGCGTGCGCCTCCGCCAGCGACTTGAGGATTTGCACCATCAGGCGCGCCGCGCGGCGGGGCTCCACGGGCCCATCGCGGCAGACGATAGTTTCCAGGGAGTCGCCGTCCAAGTACTCCATCGCCAGGTACAGCGGACCGTCTTCGCGCAACCGTCCGAAATCGAACACCCGGACGGTATTGGGGCTGCGCAAGCTGGCCGACAGGCGCGCCTCATGGGTGAACCGCTCGACTGAGGTGGCGTCTGCCAGCAGCTCGGGCCGCAGGACCTTGAGCGCGACCCGCTCGTGGGTGCCCACATGAACGGCGCGGTAGACGTCACCGAAGCCACCGCGGCCTAGTAGAGCATCGACCTTGTAGCGCGCACCGACCACCTCGTCGGCGTGCAGGATCGGTTCGCCGCCGAGCTTGATGGGATTGGCGGTCGGCGAGGCGCGCGCGACATCGATCGGCGTCGCCCCCGGCGGTGCGTGCGGCGTCGGCTTGCCCACGTTGCCCGATTTGCCGCCTGCCATCCCTTGCTCCGCGGCGCCACTGCCGCAACGAACCTGCCCGCGGGCGCGAGGATAGCCGTTGCGCGCCGCGCGTCACAAGCGGGTCGGCCGCTGCGGTCCACAGTGCGCACAACGTGGCCGCGCGCAGACCCCGGCGGGACTACCCGACACCGTCAGTCGCGCCCTCGTCCGCAGCAATGGCGCGGCGGACCTGGGCCAGGTCGAGCTTGCCCATGGCATTGCGAGGCAGCGGCGCCGTGGTCTGCCGCCAGCGCCGCGGCCGCTTGAACGGCGCCAGTTGCAGGGCGGCCGCCTGCAAGCGAGAATTCAGGGCGTCGGCCGCAACGGCGCTGACGACCCACGCGGCGACGCATTCGCCCAGTTGCGCGTCGTTTATGCCGACGACTACCGCGTCGTCGACGCCTTCGACACTGCGAAGCGCAGCCTCAACCTCTAGCGGGTCGACGTTTTCGCCGCCGCGCACGATGCGGTCAGACCGCCGCGACCCCACCCAAACGCGCCCACGGTCGTCGACGGCTCCGGCGTCGCCCGTGCCCAGCCACGTGCCAGGCGAACCCGCGACGGCATCACCCCGGACCACAATCTCGTCGTCGCTGCCGATTGCCAGCTCAAGGCCAGGCAGCGGTGTGCCGACCAGGCGCAGCGCCCCGACCTGCGCAGGACTGTCCCTCAAGTCGCCGACTACCGCGGCGGCCGCGGTTTCAGTCATGCCGTAGCTCGGCACCACCGGCCAACCCGCGCTTCGCGCCTGCGCGAGCAGCTCTGGCGGGCTTGAGGCACCGCCGAGCACGACCAGACGCAGGGGGCCAGGCTCAGCTCGGGCAGCCACCAGCCGCTGCAGCTGGGTGGGCACCAACGACGCCAGGGTGCACCGGGCCTTGGCCAGCGCTGCGGCAATGGCCTGGGTGTCGCTGCCGTCTGCAAGCACGGCCGCGACGTTCGCCGCCGCGCAGCGCCACAGCCCGACCAGGCCGGCGACATGGCACAAGGGCAGCGGCAGCAGCCAGCGATCGCCCGTCCGCGCCGGATCGCGTTGCCACCACGCGAAAGCCGCGGCCGCCAGTTGCGATTCACCGAGGGCAATGACCTTGGGCGTGCCGGTGGTCCCCGACGTCGCAACCAAAGCCATGCACGCAGCCATCCCGCGCTCGCCTGCGGTGTCGGGCGCGCGCGGCAAGTGCCCGTCGAACAGTTGCTGCAAGGCCACACCACCTTGCAAGACATGGTCGGCGTCCACGACGCAAAGCTTGGCTTTGACCTGAGCCTGCCAGCGGCCGAACTCGGCGGCCGTCCAGCGCGGGTGCGCAGGTGCTGCGACAAGACCCGCGCGCCAGATGCCCCACAGCGTTGCCGCCAGCTCCGGTGAATTAGCACACCACAGTGCGACCACATCGGCGGCGCGCAGGCCGGCGAGCTGCAAGCGGCGTGCGATGGCAGTGGCGTGGCGATCCAAGCGCAGCCACGTCCACTGGCGCTGTTTGCCATTGGCGATCCAAGCAAGCGCTACCTCGCGCGGCGCCCGGGCTGCCGCCTGGCCCAGCAAGTCGCGCCACGGCGGCGGCGCGACGCCTCCGCAAGCTGTTTCGCCACCGACGGTCCAAGCCCCGCCGCGCACGGCAAGGTCTGCGGGCTGCCACTGGGGCCGAAGGTCAAGATGGGTAGCCAGGCCGCACGGCCGCAGATCGCCTGGAGTGACGGCGGCAAGTTGCGCCAATTGACCAATCCCCAAGGGCGCGTCGAAGCATGATGACAGGCATAACGGAACATTTGCCTTCGCAAGGTCCTCTGCCAGTTTAAGAAAGCGCTCGACAGTGCCGCAAAGCGCCGGCTTGACCACGGCAAGGCCAACCGAGCCGCTCCTCGCGAAATCGCGCAGCGTCTCGATATCCCCGTCGATGAGATCGAGCGCCAGTGGCAGCGGCGGCGCAGTGGGCCAGCGCGCCCAGGGCACAGGATCCTCGACGGCGCCAACGCCCGCATCGCGCAACGCCAGCAGCCGGTCATGCAGCGCCGCGTCAGACATTCCAACCCAGGCGCCGTTGGCATCGAGGCGCACGTCGATCGGTCCGCAGCGGGCGCGCAGGCGCTCGATCGCCCTGGCGAGGGCGGCCACGTCCAAGTCAGCGCCGACCTTGACTTTGACTGCGGTCACGCCTGTCGCCAGAACGCGGCGCAGCAACGCGCTGTCGAGCAACGCGGCGCAATCGCTCGTCAGAGCCAACGCCACGGTGCTGCGCGGTTCCAACCCGTATCGAGACGACAACCACGTTGCCAGCGTCATGCCCTGGCGGTCGGCCTGCCAGTGGCAGCGAGCAAGGTCGCGGGCAAACGCGTCGATGGTCGGCTGCCAATGGGGCCACGCGGCCAACCGTGGCGCACAGGCCCAAGCCGTGTGCCCGTTGCGCGCGAAGCCGACTGCGGTACCCGTGAGCGCCGCAATGGCTCCTCTGGCACCAGCCACGCCGCGGCGCAACGGCAAGTGGTAGGCACGAAAGAGGTATTCGCCGTCCGATGCGGCCTGCTGCAAGCTCAGAGGGCCTCAGTCACAAGCCACCGTCGATGGCGAGGCCCAGCGCGAGCATGGCACCCAGCGCCAGGTGCAGCTTGGCCGTACCAGCCAGGGCGTAGTTCAGGGCGTCCGGGTCATCGGTGGACGAGACCATGTGGGCCCATCGCGCGACCAGCGGCGCGCACACCAGCGGCAGCGCCAACCACCAGCGGCCCTCAACAGCTGCCCAAACGGGCGCCGTAAACAGTGCCAAGGCCATCAGCGCAACGTACTGAGCGCGCGCAAAGCCCGGTCCAAACCGCACCGCCAGCGTGCGTTTGCCAGCGAGGACGTCCGTCGGCGCATCGCGCAGGTTGTTGACCACCAGAATCGCCGTGCACGACGCCCCGATCGGGATCGACCACCACCATGCCTCAGCCGGCACATGGCCCAACTGCACAAAAGTCGCCCCAGCCGTTGCCACTACGCCGAAGAAGGCAAACACGAACAGGTCGCCGAGCCCAAGATAGCCTAGCGGCCACGGTCCGCCCGTGTACAGGACGCCGGCGGCAATCGACGCCACGCCCACCGCAACCAGCGGCCAACCGTGCAGCGCCACCAGATACGACCCGCAGGCGGTCGCCAGCGCAAACGCCAACACCATCGCGAACTTGACCTGCCCCGGCTCGACCAACCCCGCCTGCGTCACGCGCAGAGGTCCGCGCCGTGCCGTCGTGTCCGCGCCTTTCTCAAAGTCGAAGACATCGTTGGCAAAGTTGGTGCCAATCTGGATGAAAAACGCGCCGCCGAGCGCCGCCAACCACGCCTTGGCCTCAAAGCCGCCAGCGCGCCCCGCCAAGACGCCGCCGACCAGCAGCGGAGCCAAAACCGCGGTCAGCGTCGCCGGACGCGCCGCCAGCAGCCACACGCGCCACGGCGTCAGCGACGGCCCCAATTCGATGGGCTCGTCGTCGCCGAGGTCCAGTGGCTCGGCCTTCGCCGGCACCGGTTTGAGCCTAGCCGCCCGCCGCACGCGTCGAAACTCCTGCGCCCCACCAACTGACGCCATTCGGAACCATCAACCCCGGAATCGCCGACGCCTTGCCGGTCTTGACGTCGATGGCATAGACACCGCCCGCGGCCGCAAAACCGTACAGCACGCCGCCGGTCCAGGCGATGCCCCACAGGTCGCCGACACCGCAGTCGCCTATGGTCTTGATGACCTGGCCGGTTGCGGGGTTGACTTCGACCAGTTTGTCGCCGCCGAACATGCCCTGCTTGACGGTGGCATAGGTGCCGACCTTTTCCACCGAAAACGCGTCGCCCGACGAGGTGAAGCCGCCATAGGCGCCAAGCTTGGTGACCTTGGCCGCGCCGCCTTGCACTTCGATAAGGTTCCAGTCGCCGCTATTGGCGATGCCGATGAGCGCAGCCTTGCCCGGCACCGCCGCATCTTTGGGCACAAAGGTCAGGCCATTGAAGCTCTGCGGCAGGCTGGCCAGCCACTTGCACGCAGCGCTCGCCTTGTCGCACGCAAACACGTCGCCAAAGGTGACCGCGTAGAGCGCGCCGGTGTCGTCGAGCGCGATATCGGTGACCTGCCCCGAGTTCTTGTCGAACTTGAAGGCGCCAACTAGAGAGAATGCCTTGTTTTCAAACTTGTACAGCTGACTTGACGAGTGCGCGTAGACGACTTCCAGGCTTTTGTCGACGACTGGCACCGTGTCTGCCTGCACATCCGGCGGCAGGTCGGCCGCAGCGTCTTGCGGATCGAGCAGATCCCAATCGACGGAGTCGGCGTCGTCGGCCGCAGCCGCATCCTTGACGAAGCTCGGCAATTCCGCCGCGGTCTCAGCAACATCCGAGCCCGTCAGATCGAGAGTGGCGTCCTCGGCAGACGCCGCATCCTGCGACCCTCCGTCTGGCTGTGCCCCGCGGGACGTATCTGCGGCTACCGCGTCCGAAGACGCAGCAGTTTCGCCAGACGTCTTGGCGTCTGATCCGCCCGCGGCCGAGCCAGTTCCCTGTGTTTCCGAACACGCAGCGCAGAACAGCACGCCCGCGGCAATCCGCGCACCGACGTCGAGCCAAACCCGCATGCTTTGCCCCCTACCGGATGGTACCCGCGCAACAAATGGCCGCGAAGCCACCCGTGTCTATCGCCTCACATCGGCTGCCCGTCGGCCAGCCAGTCGGTCAGCGGGTCAAAGTAGTGGTCGACCCAACCCTGCCGGTAGCGGTCGCCGTCGCCAGTGGGCACATTGCGATGGCGCAACGTCAGTTCGGTGCCGCCGCCCTCGCCACGCAGTGACAATTCGACCTGCGAGTCCGCATCGCCGTCCGCAAACTCGTCGGTACGCCAGGATTGTGTGAAGCCGACGCCGGACTCGATCTTGAGCCAAGTGCCTGTGATGTACCCATCCCACGCCGTAAACGCATTGCCGGGCAGCGCCTTGCCCGTTGCGCGACCGCCCGTGAAGGCCGTGTGGCGGGCCGGATCGGTCCAGGCGCGGTACACGGTCGCGGGATCGGCCTCGAACCAGGCGGTGATTTCAAAAGCTTCCACGGCAACCTCGCGGCACTAGCAAGGGGGTCGGGCTAGATGGTACTGGCTTTGCGCGGCCGCGTGCCGTCTCATACAGGATCGCCATGAGGTGAGATCAAACCTACCGCAAGAAAGGAGCGACGAGTCAGCTTGCAAAGCCGCGAGTTTGCGACCCATCGAGCAAGCAAAAAACAGCGATCGACGATGACCTTAGGTCATTGCGATCCCGAGTGGTGGCGGGCAGCGTGCGCCTGGCCCTTGCCGTCGACGCCGTCGTTGACCCGAAGCGGGTCGAGGCCGGCATAGTACGCCCGCGTCGGCCGGTTGAACAGCGCCTTGGTCGTCAAGACCAGCAAGCCGAACGCAATGAACAAGCCGCGCACGGCCCACTTGGTCAGGTTGAACAGCGCGTCCTCTGCTTCCAGCTCGTTCATGATCTTCCAGCGCCGCGCAAAACCATCGACCACCGCAAACTCGCGCTTGGTCGCCTGCTTGAGATCGGCGTCGGGCATGCGATCGACATCGCGCAGCTTCTTCTCCAGGTCGCGCTTGCGCGGGTCGTAGCGGTCGCTGATCTTGGTCAGCTCGTCAAAGTGCCGCTTGGCGGCCTGCTCTTCGGCGCGCCGGTTGGCGTCGGTCCGACGGTCGATCTCAGCCTGCCGTGCCGCCTTGGCCTCGCCGAGATCGCGCTCCATGCTTGCTTTCTCGTCGTTGAGCCGGTGCCACTTGGGTCCTTTGCCCTTGCGACCGCTGCGCCAGCCCATCTCCTCCTGGGTCAACTCGGCCATCACCGCGTTGTAGCGGGTGGTCAACTCAGCGATGCGGCCGTCGTGCGCCGGCACTTCGAGGTTCTCCAGCTTGAGGTGGGGCGTCTCTTCCTTGAGCCGCGTGCGCGACTTGCCTTCCTCGCCTGCCACATCCTCGATGTCCTTGCGGATATCGCCGCGCAACTGGTGGCGCGCGGCCTCGCGGACGCCTTGCAGCTCACCATTGAGCCGACCTTGGATCACGTCGTGGAACACCAGCATCTCAACTGGAATCGAGGTGATAGCCGCAAACAGCACGACTACCACCACCCGCATCAGAATTGCCGGGTTAAGGAACAGCGGCAGGCGGCTCGCGTAGACGTCGGCGGTCAACACGAACCGTTCAAAAATGATGATGACGAGCGAAATCAGGAACGCGAACAACACGGCCAGGAACCAGCCCGGCCAACCCATCGCATTGACAAACACCCAACGAAAACCAAGGGTCCATGCCAACATGTCCATGCAAAACTGCACGGACATCAGCAAAACGCCAAAACCTGCCTGCGCTTGTACGGTGCGCGGCATCGGACCGTGCTCGTCCAGAACCAACAACCGGATGAGCGGCGATAGCCACGTCGGCGCGTACAGGTCCATGTACGGCGCCACTTGCTGGCGGGTGTGCGGCGTTCGCGGCTCGGGGGCGGCCGGCGCGCTCGGCGGAGGTGGCGCGGGCAGGTGCGCGACGCGCTCTGCAACTTCAAAGCCGTCGTCGTCGAGGTCGCCCTGGTCGGCGTTGCCTGCGCGCGGCGGGTGCAGCACTTCCAAGGTGCGCTGGCTTTCAGGGTCGCGGGGCTTGATCGAACTCAAGGCCATGCTAGTACTTCCGGCCCGAAGTTCGTGGCGGGTTCCGCCGCGCGACAAGGGCGAAGTGCGCGCGGCCGCCACTGCGGCCGCAGGCAGGGGTGAGCGCGCCGACGCGCGCGAGGGGGCGGCGAGCCCCCTTGACGAAACTAGCTGCTAGTAGGCGAAACATGCGCCGGATTTCCTCCATCAAAGCAAAGTCCATCCCAACGCCAACTGCGGGTTTCGCCTACTAGGTCACCAAGGCGTGATCGGACAGGCGGTTCGGCGCGTCAGCAGGCCAACGGAGCCGGTCGCGGGGCCGCTACGCTAGCACGCTAGGGCGTTGCTGTAAAGGCTTTTGCCATTTTTCGCGGGGTTGGCGCGCACGCTGCTGCAGACGGCGCGCATGCTTGATGGTCACGGCTACGCCGGCGGAACTGCCGGGCGACGACTACCGCACGCCGCGCATCGACTGCAGCGCGTCGCCGAGCACGCGGTAGATATGGCGGCGCACGGTGTCGGGCTGGCGCCCCAGCACGAAGGCCGCCCTTTCGGCAAACGACCGGATGTTGCCATTGGCCTGGGCGCGAATGGCTTGCAGGAGCGCCGGCCGGTCGTGCAACAGCGCCTCGTAGCGGTCGATTTCGGCCTGGGTGGGCCGCTGGTACGTCGCGGTGATGTTTGCCGCGTCGCACGCCAACACGGCTGCCCGCGCCTGCCCGGTGGCTGAGAGCGGCGCGACCACGTCAGGGCCGTCGACAACGGAACCGGCAACTACGGACTCGCGTGCGCCCTGACCCTGCAGACGCGAACTTAGCGCCTCTTGCAGCGCGGGAAGCGGACTCGATGCCGACGCTGAGCGCTGGAGCTTCATGCGCTCCGCCAGCCGCGAAGCCTCGTCGCGCAACTCGCGCATATTGCCCGGCCACACATAGGTCATGTAGCGCTCGACGACCTCGGAGGCCTGCCAGGCGGCGCGACCCTGCGCGCGCGCGACTTCGGCCAAAGTCGGCACCCCAGCCAGCGTCAGCACGCGGTCAACCATCGGCATCACGTCCATGCGGCGGTCGCGCAGCGGCTGCACCTCAAGCTTGGTGTGGGCGATGCGCCAGTACAGGTCCTCGCGGAACTGACCGGTCTGCATCTGCCGTTCGATGTTGCGGTGCGTCGCGGTGATCAGGCGCACATCCACCGGATGCGGCCGCGGATCGCCCAGCCGATGGACCTCGCCGACTTCGACTACGCGCAGCAGCTTGGCTTGCAAACCGACGTCGAGCTCGCCGATCTCGTCGAGCAGCAGCGTGCCGCCGGCAGCGGCGTCAAAGGCGCCGAGCGCATCTTTGTCGGCACCCGAAAATGCACCGCGCCGGTGGCCAAATAGCTGGGATTCAGCCAGATTCTGGTTTAGAGACGCAGAGTTGACCGCCAAAAAAGGTCCCTTGCGGCCCGATGCGCGGTGGATGGCCTCGGCCAACACCTCTTTACCGGCGCCCGATTCGCCGGTGATGTGCACCGGGCGGTCGGACTGCGACAAGATGCGAATCTGGTGACGCAATTCCGCGGCGTGCGCGCTGCGGCCCAGGAAGCCCAGGTCGTCGTCGGGGGCAACGCCGGGCCCCATCACAAAAACCGTTGCACCAGCTCGAATGACATCGCCAGAGCGCACGATGCCGCGTGCAATCCGCTCGCCGTTGATCCAGGTCCCATTGCGGGTATCGAGGTCGACCAGTTCCCACGGTCCCGTTCCGACTGCGCCGTCGTTGACCGCAGACAGGCGAAAGTGCTCGCGGCTCAGCCAACCGTCATCAATGGACCACGTCACGGTCTTGGAGCGGCCAAGCACAGCGGACACGAACTGCCCAGCTTCGAGGCCAGCGTACTGCCGCGTCGGATCCGGCGTGCAGACCACCCACAGCCGCGACTGCGGCGCCACGGTCGTCAGCGCGCGCGGCACGGGCGGCGGCAAAAGCGTATCGGTGTCGCGCAGTACGGTCATGGCACCTTGCAGGTTGTGGGCCTTGGGGCAAGAAATCGGCCACGGGGTCGCCAGCACCCGGTCGCGGCGGGAGCCAGAGGGTGAGATTAAGCGATTTTCGGAATGCGGCGGTGGGTAGTTTACATTTCTTCACAGAGAAGTATTGTCGCACATAATTGGAGGGCTGGCCAGCCAGCCCTGGCGCCTCCTACCGGGCTGCGCCGATGTCTCATGTGCGTCACATGGGACACTGGTGCGCTCAACTACGCGTCCTGCGCCGTTTGGCCGGTCTGCCAATGGACGGATTCAATGTAATCAAGGTATTGCGGAACACACGCCCAACTACAGCGCTTGGCACGAATCTTGCTTGGCTCGAGTGAAAGCGCCGGAACCGACCGATGCAGGTTGGTCGCGCGGCGCAATCTTCCCGGGAGACCGCATGAACGCCCTCGTCAAGACATTCTGGCCGGCACGCATCCTACAAGGCATTGGCGGCGACCGGCCGACGCTGCCGGAGCGCGTTGCGGCCCGCGAGCAGGCGCGCCGCGGTGCTCCACCCTCTTTGGCGGGCACGCTGCCACCGGCCGCTGCCGAAGAATGCTATGCGCTGACGAGCGCCGGCCAGCGACTGGTGTTCGCCGACGCTCGGGCGCTGCTGGACCACGTGCGGCGCAATCGCGACATCGCGGCCGTGTGCCTGGACGGCTGTGCCTGGCGGACTTTTGCGTCGTTTTGGTCGTTTGTGCGAATGGGCGTTCCGCCGCATGACGCATTTGAGCGCGCCGACCTTACCGGGCTCGGCAGCCGCAATCCGGTGGGTGCGCAGATTTGTAATCATCCGTAAAGAGAGGATCCCCGACCGTTTGCAGTCGGCTAAGTGCAATCCCGGGCACGCGTCTGCGATCGTGCTAGGAGGGCGCCGCACATGTGCGCTAGACAAGTTTGGCTGTGGCGGACGGCCGTTTGGCTCACGCTCGCTATGGCATTGGCGGCATGCGGCGACGAGGTCAGCGTTGTCGGGATTTCCGACCCCGACACCTTGGCTGGCGCCGAAATTGGCAACGTTGGCCTGGGTGATGGCAGCGCCGACGGCGACGTCGTTGGCGTTGTTGGCTTGGACATCGCACTGCCGGACGCAGGCGACGTCACGATCGCGCTAGACGTCGCCGCAACCGCAGAAATCGAGCAGGAAACCGCAGCGGGCGAGGTCGCCCCTGCCGACGCCGCCGACAGCGCCGACTCGGGCGCCGGAGTCGACGCCGACGGCAGTGGCACGGACCTCGCAGACTCCATCGATGCAGCAGGTGACGCCACCGCGGACGGCGGTCCGCCCAAGCTGCCGTGCGCCAGCGACTCGGACTGCCAGATCCTGGACGGGGCCGCGGACGCCTGTGTGGTCGCCAAGTGCCAGGGCGGCTTTTGCGCGCTCAACGAGTTGCCAGAAGGCTCGCCGTGCGACGACGCCAAACCGTGCACGCCCAAGACCACTTGCACTGCGGGCACCTGCGCGGGCGCCGGCATCAATTGCGACGATGCCAACCCGTGCACGGCCGACCTGTGCACGCCGGACGGCTGCGCATACGAGAACAGCGTCCTGCCTTGCAGCGACGACTCCGCGTGCACCGTCGGCGACGCCTGCAAGCTCGGCATCTGCGCGGCTGGCGCCGGCTTGAACTGCAACGACGCCAATCCATGCACAAGCGACATCTGCGATGCGGTCAAGGGATGCCTCTACACCATGCTCGCCGCTGCCGGATGCAGTGACGACAACGCCTGCAGCATCGGTGACTTGTGCGACAACAAGGCCTGCGTGTCCGGCAAGCTCAAAGTGTGCAGCGACAGCAACCCCTGTACGGATGACGCGTGTGACAGCACCAGCGGCAAGTGTCTGTTCTCACCCAACAATGCGCCATGCAGCGATGACAGCGCGTGCACCGGCGGCGATCTGTGCGCGGGCGGCACCTGTGCCGGCACGGGCCTGGATTGCAATGACAAAAACCCCTGCACGACGGACAGCTGCGCGGCCGACAGCGGCTGCCAGCACATCGCCAACGCCATCGCCTGCGACGACAACAACGCCTGCACCGAGAACGACTTGTGCGGCAAGACCGGCCAGTGCCAGGGCAAGCCGATGGTGTTTTCGGTCAGCTGCGACGACGGCAACCCGTGCACCACGGAGGGCTGCCACCCGACGCTCGGCTGCATGCACACCAACAACCTGCAGGGCTGCGACGACGGCAACCCGTGCACTGCCGGCGACGCCTGTAAGGACGGCAAGTGCAGCTCTGGCGCAAGTACCTGCAAGTGCACCAGCGACGGCGACTGCGCCGGCCAGCAAGACGGCAACCTGTGCAACGGCACGCTGTACTGTGACAAATCGACGGCGGTGTGGTCGTGCAAAGTCAACCCGGTTTCGGTGGTGACCTGCGACTCGGGCGCCGATGGCGACTGCGCCAAGAACCAGTGCAACCCCAAAACCGGCAAGTGCACCGTCACAGCGCTCAACGAAGGCAAAGCCTGCAACGCCGACGGCACGGTATGCACCAGCGGCGACCAGTGCCTGCAAGGCCAGTGCTACCCGGGCCAAAAACTGCCGTGCAACGACGGCAACGCCTGCACGGTTGACACCTGCGATGCCAAGGACGGCTGCAAATTCGCGGCAAGCACCCTGCCCTGCAGTGACGGCAACGCCTGTTCGCAGGGTGACGCGTGCAAAGGCGGCGCGTGCATTCCAGGACCGGTGCTCGGCTGCGACGACGGCAACCCGTGCACCAACGAAGCCTGCGATCAGGGCAGCGGTTTGTGCAAGTATCAGAATACGCAGGCTTTGTGCGACGACGGCAATGCGTGTACAGCCGCGGATGCCTGCGGCGGAGGCATCTGCGCCGGTAAAGCCATCAACTGCGACGACGTCAACCCCTGTACGACGGACAGCTGCAATCCAAAGCAGGGCTGCCTGCACCAGCTCAACGCCGTGCCTTGCGACGACCTGAACGCGTGCACCGCCGGCGACGTCTGCGCGGGCGGCGCCTGCAAGGGCGTCGACCTCGACAGTGCCGCTGTCTGCGACGACGAAAACCCGTGCACCAAAGACATCTGCTCGGTGACCAACGGCTGCGAATACCAAGCCCTGGCCACGCCATGCGACGACGGCAATCCGTGCACGGTGGGCGACATCTGCAAGTTTGCACAGTGCAGTTCGGGCACCAACACCTGCGCTTGCGCAACCGACGCCGACTGCGCCAGCCAGGAGGACGGCAACCTGTGCAATGGCACGCTGTTCTGCAACAAGAGCGCCGCACCGTTCAAGTGCGAGGTCAACTTCAAGACCATTGTGAGCTGCGACGCCAGCAGCAACTCGGCGTGCCTGCAAAACCAGTGTGACACCAAGACCGCCAAGTGCGCGCTGGTCGCCATCGCCGAAGGCAAACCGTGCGACGCCGACGGCAGCGTCTGCAGCACCAGCGACGCCTGCAAAGCCGGTGCGTGCGCGCCCGGCACTGCGCTACCGTGCAACGATGGCAACCCGTGTACCTCTGACAGCTGCGACCCCAAGGCCGGCTGCGTGTTTGCAGCCAACACCGGGGCTTGCGTCGATGGCAATCCGTGCACGGTCGGCGACGCCTGCAAGTCGGGTGCCTGTGTCTCGGGCGCCGCGACGGTCTGCAACGACAGCAACCCGTGCACCACCGACAGTTGCAGCCCGGCAAGCGGCGCGTGCGCGTTTGCGGCCAACGCCAACCCGTGCGACGACGGCAACGCATGCAGCCAGGCCGACAGCTGCAAGGCCGGCGTATGCTCGGGCGGCCCCGTCAGCTGCGACGACAAGAACCCGTGCACCACCGACGCCTGTACGCCCAAGACCGGCTGCAGCAACACGGCCAACGCCAACCCCTGCGACGATGGCAACCAGTGCACCGCGGGCGACTTGTGTGCGGGCGGATCTTGCTCGGGCAAACAGGTGGATCCCAAGGTCGTCTGCGACGATGGTAATCCGTGCAGCAACGACGGCTGCTCGCCGCAGACCGGCTGCGCCCATGCCAACAACACGGCCAACTGCGACGACGGCAACACCTGCACCACCGGCGACGTCTGCAGCGGCGGCAAGTGTGCAAGTGGCACCAACACCTGCGGCTGCTCGCAAGACGCGGACTGCGCCGCCCAGGAAGATGGCAACCTGTGCAACGGCACGCTGTTCTGCGACAAGTCGAACGCGCCGTATAAGTGCGTCGTCAACCCCAAGACCGTGGTCGGCTGCGACCCGGCCGCCGATAGCACGTGTAGCAAGAACACCTGCGACTCCAAGACGGGCAAGTGCGGCTACGTCGCGCAAAACGAGAACAAGCCCTGCGACGCCGACGCCAGCGTGTGCACCAGCAACGACGTGTGCCTGGGCGGCGCGTGCAAAGCCGGCGCCACCCAAGCGTGCAACGACAACAACCCGTGCACCGATGACAGCTGCAGCCCGACCACCGGCTGCGTGTTCAAGAACAACAGCGTGCCCTGCACGGACGGCAACACCTGCACGGTCGGCGACGTGTGCGGCAATGCGGCGTGCATTCCCGGTCCTGGCTTGCAGTGCGCCGACAACAACCCGTGCACCAGCGACGGCTGCGACAAAGCCACAGCCAAGTGCGCCTACGTCAACGTGACGCTGCCGTGCGACGACGGCAACGCCTGCAGCGGTGGCGACACCTGCGGCGACGGCAAATGCGCGGGCTTGGCGTTGGACTGTAACGACAGCAATCCGTGCACCAATGACACGTGCGACCCCAAGGCGGGATGCCAGAACACGGCCAACAGCTTGGCGTGCAGCGACGGCAATGCCTGCACCACCGGCGACACGTGCACGGCCGGCGCGTGCAAGGGCACTGCGGTCAGCGTGGCCGTGCTGTGCGACGACGGCAACCCCTGCACCGCCGACCTATGTGCGCCGCAGACCGGCTGCGGCCACAGCAACAACGTGGCGGTGTGCGACGATGGCAACCCCTGCACAGTTGGCGACGTGTGCGGCGGCGGCGCCTGCAAGCCCGGCACCAACAACTGCGGCTGCGCCCAGGACAGCGACTGCGCGGCGCAAGAGGACGGCAATTTGTGCAACGGCACGCTGTTCTGCGACAAGTCAGCGCCGCCGTTCAAGTGTTCAGTCAACGCCAAGACGGTGATCAGCTGCGACACCAGCGGCGACACCTTCTGCACCAAGAACGTGTGCACCGCCAGCACCGGCAAGTGCGGCTACGCCAGCCAGAACGACGGCCAGGGCTGCGACGCCGACGGCAGCGTCTGCACCAGCGGCGACGCTTGCGCGAGCGGCCTGTGCAAGGCAGGGACAGCCCAGAACTGCGACGACGGCAACCCGTGCACCGCCGACAGCTGCAACGCCAAGACCGGCTGCAGCAACCAGAACACCACCAACCCGTGCAGCGATGGCAACGCTTGCACCATCGGCGACACCTGCGCCAGCGGCGCCTGCCAGCCCGGCCCGGCTCAGGTGTGCAACGACGGCAATCCGTGTACCACCGACAGCTGCGGCAGCAACGGCCAGTGCGCGTTTGCGCCCAACAGCAACCCCTGCAACGACGGCAACGCATGCAGCGTCAGCGACAAGTGCTCGGGCGGCGTTTGTGCCGGTTCGGGCGTCAACTGCGACGACAGCAATCCTTGCACCAGTGACAGCTGCAGCCCCTCGGCGGGCTGTCAAAACGCGGCCAATACCCTGCCATGCAACGATGGCAATGCGTGCACCACCGGCGACGTCTGCAGCAAGGGCGCCTGCGCCGGATCGAGCGTGAACCCGAGCGTGCTCTGTACCGACAACAACGCCTGCACCACCGACAGCTGCGACCCCAAGGCCGGCTGCGTCAGCGCCAACAACACCGCGGCTTGCGACGACGGCAACAGCTGCACGGCCGGCGACACCTGCGCGGCCGGCAAGTGCCAGAGCGGCACCAACACCTGCGGCTGCGCCCAGGACAGCGACTGCGCGGGCCAGGAAGATGGCAACCTGTGCAACGGCACGCTCTATTGCGACAAGTCGGCGCTGCCCTACAAGTGCGTGGTCAACCCCAAGACGGTTGTCAGCTGCGACCCGGCGGCCGACAGCACCTGCAGCAAGAACGCCTGCGCCACCAGCACCGGCAAATGCGGCTATGTGCCCCAGAACGACAGCAAGCCCTGCGACGCCGACGCTAGCGTGTGCACCCAGAACGACGCGTGCTCTGCCGGCGCCTGCAAGGCCGGGACCACCGTCGTCTGCAACGACAACAACGCGTGCACGGACGATAGCTGCAACCCGGCCTCGGGCTGCGTCTACAAGCATAATGGTGCGCCGTGCAGCGACGGCAACAGCTGCACGGTCGGCGACGTCTGCGCCAATGCGGCTTGCGTACCGGGCGCCGGCCTGGTGTGCAACGACAGCAATCCTTGCACCAGCGATGCCTGCGACAAGGCGACAGCCAAGTGCGCGTACACCAACAACACCCTGCCCTGCGACGACGGCAACGCTTGTAGCGCCAACGATGCGTGCGCAGGTGGCGCCTGTGCTGGCTCGGCGTTGAACTGCAACGACAACAACCCGTGCACCAACGACAGCTGCAGCCCTTCGGCCGGCTGCCAGAACGCCGCTAACTCGCTTTCGTGCAACGACAGCAACGCCTGCACCACCGGCGACACCTGCTCGGCCGGCGCATGCAAGGGCACGGCCGTCAACGCCGCGCAGCTGTGCGACGATGGCAATCCGTGCACCAGCGACACCTGTGCGCCAAGCACCGGCTGCGGTCACAGCAACAACACCCAGCTGTGCGACGACGGCAACCCTTGCACCAGCGGCGACCTTTGCGGCAGCGGCGCCTGCCAGAGCGGCACCAACACCTGCGGCTGCACCAAAGACAGCGACTGCGCCGGCCAGGAAGACGGCAACCTGTGCAATGGCACCTTGTTCTGCGACAAGACGTCGCCGCCGTTCAAGTGCGCGGTCAATCCCAAGACCGTGGTCAGCTGCGATGTCAGCGGCGACACCTTCTGCAGCAAGAACCTGTGCGCGACCGCGACCGGCAAATGCGGCTACGTGGCCCAGAACGAAAACAAGGCCTGCGACGCCGATGGCAGTGTGTGCACCAGTGGCGACGCCTGTGCGGCGGGCGCGTGCAAGGCGGGCTCCGTCCAGAACTGCGACGACAGCAACCCGTGTACCACCGACAGCTGCGACGCCAAGACCGGCTGCGCCAACAAGGCCACCACCAGCCCGTGCAGCGACGGCAACCCGTGCACCGTCGGCGACGCGTGCAGCAACGGCGCCTGCCAGCCTGGCCCGGGACAGGTCTGCAACGATAGCAACCCGTGCACCACCGACAGCTGTAGCGCCACGTCGGGCGCCTGCGTGTTCAGTGCCAACACCAACCCCTGCGACGACGGCAATGCGTGTAGCGTCGGCGACAAGTGTGCGTCCGGCGCCTGCGGCGGCACGGCGGCCAATTGTGACGACGGCAACGCCTGCACGACCGACAGTTGCAGCCCCAGCGCTGGCTGTGTCAACGCGGCAAACACGCTTGCCTGCAACGACGGCAACGCGTGCACCAACAACGACGTTTGCGCCACGGGCAAGTGCGCCGGGACTACGGTCAACCCGACCGTGCTCTGCACCGACAACAACGCGTGCACGACCGACAGCTGCGACCCCAAGGCTGGCTGCGTCAGCGCCAACAACACCGCGGCCTGCGACGACGGCAACGGCTGCACCGCGGGCGACGTCTGCTCGGCCGGCAAGTGCCAGAGCGGCACCAACACCTGCGGCTGCAACCAGAACAGCGACTGCGCAGGCCAAGAGGACGGCAACCTGTGCAATGGCACCTTGTTCTGCGACAAGTCGGCCTTGCCGTACCAGTGCAAGGTCAACCAGAGCACGGTCGTCAGCTGCGACCCGGGCGTCAACACCGTGTGCGCAACCAACACCTGTGCAACGGGCACCGGCAAGTGTGGCCTGGTCGCCAAGAACGAGAACGGCGCCTGCGACGCCGACGGCAGCGCCTGCACGGCCGGCGACGCCTGCAAAAGCGGCCAGTGCACCGCCGGATCGAGCCTGAACTGCAACGACAGCAACGCCTGTACGGACGACAGCTGCGACGCCAAGACCGGCTGCAAGAACGTGGCCAACACCGTTCCATGCAGCGACGGCAACCCGTGTACGGTCGGCGATGTGTGCCAGAACAACGCCTGCAAGGCCGGTGCCGCCACCACCTGCAGCGATGGCAACCCGTGCACGACCGACAGCTGCAACGGCTCGACCGGCCAGTGCGTGTTTGCCAACAACACGCTCGGCTGCGACGACGGCAACGCGTGTAGCGCCAACGACACCTGTGCCGCCGGCAGCTGCAAGGGCAGCGCGATTGCGTGCAACGACAACAACGTGTGCACCACCGACAGCTGCAATGCGTCCAGTGGCTGCGTCAACACCGCCAATACCGTCGGCTGCGACGACGGCAACGCCTGCACCACCGGCGACGTCTGCGCGGCCGGCGCATGCAAAGGCACGGCGGTCAACGCCGCGGTGCTGTGCGACGACGGCAACGCCTGCACCAGCGACTCGTGCGTGGCGACCAGCGGCTGTGCGCACACCAACAACACCGCCAGTTGCAGCGACAACAACGTGTGCACCAGCGGCGACGTCTGCGCGGCCGGCGCCTGCAAGCCGGGCACCAACACCTGCGGTTGCCAGCAAGACAGCGACTGCGCCGCCAGCGAGGACGGCAACCTGTGCAACGGTACCCTGTTCTGCGACAAGACTTCGGCGCCGTACAAGTGCGCGGTCAACCCCAAGACCGTGGTGACCTGCGACGCCAGCGCCGACACCACCTGCACCAAGAACACCTGCGCCACCAGCACGGGCTCGTGCGGCTTTGTCGCCATCAACAACAACGGCCCCTGCGACGCCGACAGCAGCGTGTGCACGGTCGGCGATGCGTGCAGTAATGGCGTGTGCCTCGCGGGCAGTAAGCTCACTTGCAACGACAACAACGGCTGCACCAACGACACCTGCGACGCCAAGAAGGGCTGTGGCTACGCCAACTCGACCGCACCGTGCAGCGATAGCAACCCATGCACGGTCGGCGATGTTTGCAACGCCGGCGCATGCAAGCCCGGCGCTGCCACCGTCTGCAACGACAGCAATCCGTGCACCAACGACGCCTGCAACGGCGGCACCGGCAACTGCGTGTACACCAACAATACGCTGAGTTGCGACGACGGCAACGCGTGCAGCAAGAGCGACGTGTGCAGCGGCGGCACCTGCAGCGGCGCGGCCTTGCAGTGCGACGACGGCAATGTGTGTACGACCGATAGCTGCAATGCGTCCAGCGGCTGCGCCTATGCCAACAACACCATCGGTTGCAACGACGGCAACGCCTGCACGACGGGCGATGGCTGCTCGGGCGGCGTTTGCGCCGGGACCAACATCAACGTCGCGGTCGCGTGCACCGACAACAACCCGTGCACGACCGACGGCTGCAACGCCAGCACCGGCTGTACCCACGCCAACAGCACCGCCAGCTGCGACGACGGCAATCCGTGCACCAGCGGCGACGCTTGCTCAGGTGGCACCTGTACCGGCGGCAGCAACACCTGCGGCTGCACCCAGAACAGCGACTGCGCCGGCCAGGAAGACGGCAACCTGTGCAACGGCACGCTGTTCTGCGACAAGTCGAGCCTGCCCTATGCCTGCAAGGTCAGCCCCAGCACGGTCGTCACTTGCGACCCCAGCGCGAACACCACCTGTGCGCAGAACACCTGCACCACCTCGACCGGCAAGTGTGCGCCCGCCGCCATCAATCAGGGCAAGGGCTGCGACGCCGACGCCAGCGTGTGCACCAGCGGCGATGCGTGCAACAACGGCAATTGCGTGGCCGGCACGTCGCTGAACTGCAACGACAACAACGCCTGCACCAATGACAGCTGCGACGCCAAGAACGGTTGCGTCAACACCGCCAACACCTCGCCCTGCAGCGACAACAACGCCTGTACCGTTGGCGACGCCTGCAACGCCGGTTCGTGCAAGGCCGGCAGCGCGACCGTGTGCAACGACAGCAACCTGTGCACCAGCGACAGCTGCAACACCAGCACCGGCCAGTGCGCCTACACCGCCAATACCGCCAGCTGCGACGACGGCAACGCCTGCACGCAGAGTGACAAGTGCTCCGGCGGCTCGTGCAGCGGCGGCGCGGTCGGCTGCGACGACAGCAACCTGTGCACCACCGATAGCTGCGACGCGACCAGCGGCTGCAAATACGCCAACAACACCATTCCGTGCAACGACGGCAACGCCTGCACCACCGGCGATGCCTGCGGCAATGGCGCTTGCAAGGGCACCAGCGTCAACGTGGCCAGCTACTGCGACGATGGCAACCCCTGCACCAACGAGAGCTGCAACGCGTCGACCGGCTGCGACCACGCCAACAACACCGCCAGCTGCAGCGACGGCAACGCGTGCACCAATGGCGATGTGTGCGCAAGCGGCAGCTGCAAAGCGGGCACCAACACCTGCGGTTGCCAGCAAGACAGCGACTGTGCGGGTAGCGAAGACGGCAACCTGTGCAACGGCACTTTGATTTGCGACAAGAGCGCCCTGCCCTACCAGTGCAAGGTCAACGCCGCCACGATTGTGACCTGCGACACCAGCCTGGATACCACCTGCAGCAAGACCGCGTGCGCCACCAACACCGGCAAGTGCGGCGCGGTCAACGCCAGCAACGGCACCACCTGCGACGCCGACAAGAGCGTCTGCACCAGCGGCGACGCCTGCACCAACGGCGTGTGCCTGCCTGGCGCCAGCATCAGCTGCAACGACAGCAATGGCTGCACCACCGACGGCTGCAACGCCACCAGTGGCTGCACCTACACGCCCAACACCAGCCCGTGCACGGACGGCAACGCCTGCACGATTGGCGACGCGTGCAGCGGTTCGGCCTGCGTGCCCGGCGGTGCAGCCAACTGCAACGACAGCAACCCGTGCACCGTCGACGGCTGCAACACCACCACCGGCCAGTGCACCCACACCAACAGCACCGCGCCATGCGACGACGGCAACGCCTGCACCAACAACGACAAGTGCGGCGGCGGCAGCTGCGCGGGCGGCAGCATCACCTGCGACGACACCAACGTGTGCACCAACGACACCTGCGACGGCACCACGGGCTGTGTGTTCAGCAACGTGACCATCGGCTGCGACGACAGCAACGCCTGCACGACCGGCGACACCTGCTCGGGCGGCGTGTGCACGTCGGGCGGCAACGTGACCTGCAACGACAGCAACCCGTGCAGCAACGACAGCTGCAATGCGAGTTCCGGGTGCGTGTTCACGGCCAACACGTCCAGTTGCAACGACAGCAACGCCTGCACCAGCAGCGACGTGTGCAGCAACAAGGTGTGCGCCGGCTCGGCGATTGCCTGCAAAGACAGCAATGTGTGCACCAGCGATAGCTGCAACCCGGCCAGCGGCTGCGCCTATGCCAACAACACCATCGCCTGCAACGACGGCGATGCTTGCACCAGCAGCGACATCTGCGGCGCCGGCGCCTGCAAGGGCAGCAACATCACCTGCGACGACGGCAACGCCTGCACCAACGACAGCTGCGACAAGGCCACCGGCTGCAAAGTCACCAACAACAACAACAGCTGCGACGACGGCAACAGCTGTACGGTCGGCGACGCCTGCGCCGCCGGCAAGTGCGTGGGCGGCAGCAACACCTGCGCCTGTGCGCAAGACAGCGACTGCGCGAGCCTGGAAGATGGCAACCTGTGCAACGGCACGCTGTTCTGCGACAAGAGTGCGCTACCCTACAAGTGCGCCATCAACAGCAGCACGGTGGTCACTTGCAGCACGAGCGGCGACACCGCCTGCGCGCAGAACCAGTGCACGACGTCAACGGGCAAGTGCAACCTGACGCCCATCAACCAGGGCGGGTCGTGCAATGCCGACAACAACGTGTGCACGGTCGGCGACAAGTGCAACAACGGCAGCTGCGGCGCCGGCACCACGCTGAACTGCGACGACGCCAACGCCTGTACCAACGACAGCTGCGACCCGGCGACTGGCTGCAAGCACAGCAACAACAGCGCCAGCTGCAGCGACGGCAATGCCTGCACTGTCAACGACGGCTGCGTTTCGGGCGCGTGCCAGGCCGGCGCCGGCAAGGTGTGCAACGACAGCAACCTGTGCACCAATGACAGCTGCAACCAGGCCACCGGCAACTGCGTATTCGACGGCGCGCCGCAAAACGGCGTGGGCTGCAATGCCGACAACAGCGTGTGTACCGTCGGCGACAAGTGCCTCAACGGTGCCTGCGGAGCCGGCAGCTCGCTCAATTGCAACGACAGCAATGTGTGCACGACCGACAGCTGCGAGGCCGCCGACGGCTGCCAGCACACCGCCAACACCAACGCCTGCAACGACAGCAACGCCTGCACTGGGCCCGATGTGTGCGCCGGTGGCAGTTGCACGCCGCCGCTCAAGAACTGCGACGACACCAACCCGTGTACGACAGATAGCTGCAATACCGGCACGGGCTGCATCAATGCCAATGTAGCGGACAAGACTATCTGCAACTCGACTGGCGTGTGCTTTACCGGTATCTGCAAGCCGGGGGTGTGTGGCGACGGCGTCCTCATCGCTTCGCTGGGCGAGCAATGCGACGACGGCAACACCACCAGCGGCGATGGCTGCTCGTCGACCTGCAAGTCCGAAGACGCGGCATGCGCGGACGGCACCCGCGATGGGCTCCTTGACGCCGTGACGTATCCCAAGATTGCAATGTGCAGCGGCGCGTGGTCGGGCTGGATTGGCGCGACCGGCACCGGCAGCCCCGCGGCGCTGTGCGGCAAGACCTACCACGTGTGCACGTACGGCGACACCGCGCTGATGAAGTCGATTTCGCAGGCGATTGCGTTCTCGCCGGGCTGCTGGGCGGCCAATGCCAGCAACCATGGCAGCTTGTGTCAGCCCTGTGGCATCAACGACAACAAGGAAATGGCGGGTGTGGGGTCGAGCTGTCAAGGCAAGATCCAGAATAGTGGGACCAGCTGTATTGCCGAGACCTATCGGATCGATGCCAGCGAGAAGACCTGCGTCAAGAATGGCAACTCGCTGCCGTGGATTGGGGGCGTGATGTGTTGTGCGAATAACTGAGCAGGCGAGCAGCGCGGCTTGGTCAGGCAAGGGCGGACCCCGGCGTTTGAAGGCCGCGGAGAGGTCTCCCGGCGGCTAAAGCCGCAGGCTCACACAACAAAGCCACGCCTGCGCGTGGCTGGGCAGCGTGGTTGTGTGCACGACTGCGCACCGCCGTGAGGTGTCAGCCGGTGCAGGATTCAGCGTCAGCGCCTTCGGCGGCAGGGGCAGGGACAGGGGCAGGAACAGACACAGGCACAGGGCGAGTCGCGGGAAGGCGGATTGGTCACTGTGCCCGCCGCCGGGAGGGGCGTGCAACCGAAGTCGCCCGCGACGTTCGAGAAGTCGTGCGGACTTGGCAGCGGTGTCCGTCGACCAACTGGCGGCTTGGAGCGCTGCCAACGCCGACTGAATCCAAGGAGAGCCACCGCCATGTCGCCTAGTGGCGCGAGGCCGGCGACTGCGATGGCGACGATGTCATCGCCATTCGTGGGCCGCCGGGGACCTTTGGTGACAACGTGGACGAGACGCCGAACGACAAGTTCGACGGCGTGGACGACCCGGTCGAGCTGGATTGGGCGGCGTAGGGCGCGAAAGCACAGCCCGGCGCGCGATAACGGTCTGGACTTGGTGGTCGGGGTGCTCGGGGCTAGCGGCTCGATGGCCCTTGCTGGCCCTGGGCGGGGCGGGTCTGTTTGCCGCTCGGGAATTTGGCCGTTGACAGCGCGAAAACAGCGGCGCACAGTCGCGATCGCGCTGTTGCCGGAAGGACCGGCGGGGGCTATCAAGGTGGGGCGACGGCGTTTTGGTGCCGGTCGTTCGGGGCGGAGTGCCTTTGCAGTTCCGCTCGACCTACCGCCTGCGACGACGGCGACGCGTGCACAACCAAGGACACCTGCCAGGGCGCGGTGTGCGTGGCCGGCGCCGCCACGAGCTGCGACGACGGCAACGCCTGCACCGCCGACGCCTGCAAACCCGCCAGCGGCTGCAGCCACAGCCCCGTCCCCGGCGCGTGCAGCGACGACAACCTGTGCACCGAAGGCGATGTCTGCAACGCGGGCGCCGGCGTCGCTGGCAAGAAACTGTGCGAGTTGCCAGCCTTGCCCGGCCTCGCGGCCCATGACAACGCTGCCGTGCCGTCGTCGGTCGCGGCCTCGGGCGGCGCGGTCACAGCCTGGCTAAACTTGAGCGGCAACGGCCGCCACCTGTCGGTTGCAGGCGGTAGCGGCGGCCCCAAGCTGGAGGCGCTCGGCATCCTCGGCCAGCCAGGCGTGGACTTCGCCAATGGCAGCGGCCTGTTCAGCGCACCCTTCGACTTGACGGCTGAGTTCACGTTTTTCGCCGTCGTCCGCTACGAAACGCCGAAATCCTGGGGCAGCCTCGGCCACCACGGCAACCGCGACACCGACTGGGCGATCGAACAGCACGGCGGCAAGGCCAGCGGTGCCGTGCACTTCCAGTCGCAAAACGACAACAGCGGCGGCGAGTTGACGCTCAAGTCCGGCAGGGCGTACGTGTTGTGCGGACGCATTTCGGGTGGCAAGCGGTACTTTTCGGCGACGGCGACCACCACCAGTAGGGTCGCGGCCGCAGATTCGACGGTCGCGCCAGGCAAAAAGGCGCTGTACATCGGGCGCAGCGAGGGCAACGAGGCGAGCCTGGCCACGTTTGGCGAGATTCTGTATTACGGCAAGGCCTTGAGCGATGCCGAGCGCGATCAGGTCATTGTGTATTTGCGGGTGGCTTGGGGCTTTAGGTGCTGACACCGATCCGGGCCGGTGCCGGGTCGACCGATGACGCCCGCAAGCCTGGCCGCAGACCAACCCTGACCACGCAAGCTCAGGCTCTGCCTGACTTTCAGGGACAGCCGCCGCAAGGGTCAGCCCTGCGAGGGGTTACCGGTGTGGCGGCGGGCAAGGTCAGGCTCAGGAACAGGGCCAGAAACAGGGCCAGAAACAGGGCCAGAAACAGTTTGCAGATGCGCCCGGCCATCCCCAACCAACCGCACCACCACGCCTTTGCCACTAAAGCCCACCGCCCATGGATACACCGGCTGGCCGCGCACACCGTCCACGTAGCGCTTTTGGACAATCTGCGCCGCCGCCTTGGCACACGCCGCCTTGGGCGATGGTGCGGTCTTGAACTCCA
>SXRM01000178.1 GCA_005792545.1 Pseudomonadota bacterium
GCCGGTGCGCATTTCGGCGACCATACCCTTGTGCAAGGCATAGCCGCCGATGAGTTGCACGTCGTAGTGGCGCTGCCCCAACCGCCGCCATGCGGCCTCGCGAACCACGGCGAAAGCCTCGGGCAGGACATCGTCCAAGCTGGCGCCGCGCGACAGCCGCTCTTTGAACTGCCCGGTCATGCCGCGCAGGCCATCGTCGTCCAATAGCTTGATGCGCGGCTCCAGGGCGTTGATTTGCGCGACCAGCGGCTGGATCTTCTTGACTTCGCGATCGTTCTTGGTGCCGAACGCCTTGGCGAGCAACTTCTGGAACATCAACGTATCCTGTGCGGCGGATCGGCCCTGTGCCGGACGAAAGTGCCGGTGCCGTCCGACCGTCCGAACGCCGCGGGCCGGACAGGTTAGGCGGCCAACCGGCGGCTGGCAAGCGCGAACGCGGGCATGTTTTTCGAGCGTCGCGCGTTGCAGTAGACTGGCGAGCCGCCGCCTGGCCGCGGCCGACCAACGAGGCAGACACATGGGCAATTTTCGATGGCTCGCCGCCGTCGCACTCCTCTTGAATCTGGTCGCGGCGGGTACTTATGCGGACGAAGTGGTTCGGACCCGCGATGCGCAGCGCGCGGCGCTGATGTCGGTGTTGCAAGCGCCGCACCCCAACGTCGACGGCGAGAAGCTGGGCCGTATTGGCCCCGACGTGCAGGCAATTCTGGTCGAGACGGCGACCGGCAAGGCCGGGCTGGCAGCCATGCGGATGCGCGCGCTGGGCTGGCTGCAGTACTACCCGAACGCGACCAGCAAGGCGGTGCTGTTGAGCGCCATCGCGCACCCGGAGAGCCAGGAGGCGCTGCGCGTCGCGCTGGCAGCCTTGTCCAATGGTTTTGGGGTGGAAGCGCTACCGCAGTTGCAAGCGCATCTGGTCCACAAAGACGCGCAAGTGCGCGAGGCGGCCGCTCATGCGCTTGGGCACCTCGACGATCGGCGCGTGCGATCGATTCTCGAGGCTCAGTTGGAGCGCGAACCGGCGCTTGCCGTTCGCGACGCGATGGTCGCTGCGCTACAACGGATTTCCGCGCGCGAGCGCAAGCGCTGACCATCGCGCAGTCCTCAGAACAACAGTCGTCTCGCTTCGGGTTGCCAGCCAACCCGGCATCCCGGAGAGCCATGGCCCGATTCATTCCCGCCGGCACGCATACCGCGTTGGTCACGCCGTTCTGCGACGATACCGACCGCTCGCTCGATCTCGCCGCCCTGCGCCGCCTGGTTGAGCAGCAAATTGCAGGTGGCGTCGACGGCCTTGTCGCATGCGGGACGACTGGCGAAACGGCAACGCTGACGAGCGACGAGTACGAGACGGTCGTCGGCACCGTGGTTCAGGCCGCGGCAGGCCGCGTGCCAGTCATCGCGGGCGTGGGTTCGAACAGCACCGCCAAGACGCTGGCAACTACACGCACGGCCTGCGGCCTGGGCGTGGATGGCGTGCTGGTGGTCACGCCGTACTACACCAAGCCAACGCAGGCCGGCATGAAGGAGCACTTCGTCCAGGTCGCCCAGGCCGCAACCGTGCCCGTAGTGCTCTACAACGTGCCGGGACGCACTGGAGTCAACCTGCTGCCCGCGACCGTCGCCGAATTGGCCAAGCATCCCAACATCGTCGCGCTCAAAGAGGCCGCGGGTTCGCTGGAGCAGATCCAGGAGACGGTGCGTCTGACTGACTTTGGCTTTGCGGTCCTTTCAGGCGAAGATGCCTTGTGCGTGCCGACTTACGCTGTCGGCGGTCGCGGCGTAATCTCGGTGGTTTCCAACGTCGCGCCGGCAAGGACGGCTGCGCTTTGGCGCGACTTTTCCGCTGGCCGAGCCGACGCTGCTGCCCATGGTCAGGTGGACCTGCTGCCGCTCATCAAGGCGCTGTTCAGCGAGCCAAACCCGCAGCCGGCCAAAATGGCGATGCACCTGCTGGGTTTGATGACGCCGGTGTGCCGTTTGCCTTTGATTGCTGCCACCGACCCGACCCGTGCGGCACTGCAAGTCGAAATGCGGCGTTTGGGCCTGCTCGGGTAATCGCGATTGGCACCGCAGGCCGGCCAAGCGACTGGCACGCTTGACGGCGCGCGCATTTGCCTGTTACACCGCGACCGGCGGACGTTCTTTGATTTCGCGCGACCGCCCGGCCCCGCACCACGCAGTTGTCTGGATTCAGTTGTCTGGTTTTGTGTCCCTGAGCGGCCCTGAGGTGTCGTCGATGTTCAAGATTGTGCACTACGGCGAGACCAATGTCGGCCGAGAGCGCAAGAACAACGAAGACGCTTTCCGGGTCGCAGCCGACGCCGGCGTGTATCTGGTCTGCGACGGCATGGGCGGTCATGCCAGTGGCGAAATCGCCAGTCAGATCGCGGCAGACGCAGTCGTGCGCTTTCTGGCCATGGACCGGTTTCGGCCCGATTTCCGCTGGCCGGCTGAGAGCGCGGTGCAGCAGTCTGAAGAGGCGCGTGCGCTCGACGCCGCGGTTCGCGCTGCCAACCGCGAAGTGTTTGTGCAGGCTCTGGCCAATCCCTTGCACAAGGGCATGGGCACCACGATCGTTGGCGTGTACGGCGGGGCGCAGCGCTTGGGCTTGGTGCACGTCGGCGATAGCCGCATCTATCGGCTGCGCGACGGCGAGTTCGAGCAGCTGACCGACGATCACAGCCTGCTCAACTACTACATGAACACGCGGCCGATGTCGGCCCAGCAGATCAAGTCGTTCGCCGGCAAAAACGTGATTGTGCGGGCCGTCGGCTTGCGCGAGAACGTCGAGCCTGATGTGCAGATTACGGACTATCGCCACGGCGATGTGTACTTGCTGTGCTCGGATGGCCTGAACGACATGGTCGACGACGAACATATCGCCGAGATCCTGCGCGAAGGCAGCGATGATTTGCAGCAGACCGGGTCGCGGCTGATTCAGCGCGCGTTGGACGCCGGCGGCAAGGACAACATCACGATCTTGCTGCTTAAGACCGTAGAGATCGCTGACCAACCCAAGTCCGTGCCGTTTCACCGTCGCACGCTGCCAATGATGCCACTGGCCAGTTTGGATACCAGCCCGGGCACCGCCTTGGACGAATTGGATCACGAGACCGATGTGGCTGGCGAGGGCATGACGGACCAGGAGACGATGCCGGAAGTTCGGGTCAACCTGCCGCCCAAGTTCTCGGCAACGCAGCCGATTCGGGCGATGTCCCGTGAAGACCTGACGCCACCGGCCGGCGTACCCCTGATGCTGCGGCGACCCACGTCAAGCCAGGAACCGACAGAGCGGATTCCGCTCGACGTCGGGGCGCAGATTCGGGCCGCGCAAATGGCGGCGGCAGCACCAGCGGCGCAGGCGACAACGCCGCGGCACCTTGCGGTGCGCGACACCGACCCGCTGCGCATGTCGGGCCAGACGCCGGCAGGCCCGCGCGATCTCGATGCCGACACCGATCCGCGCGGCATCACGCCAGTGGTGGTCGTTGTACGCGACGGCAAGCAGCCTGCGGCAGCGGCGGACGAAGCGGAGTTGATCGGTGCGACAACTGCCGATTTGCCCGTTCTGCCGAACTTGCCGCCACCGCCGCCAGCACTTGCGAGCAGCCAGCCGCTGCCAGCGCTTGACATGGGCGGCGACGTCGACGGGCCAACGCTGCCAGGGCGCGTCGTGGTGCGAGCCAAAGTGCCACAAGACGCGGACAACGACGTCGACGGACCTACCAAGCGCAAGTAAAAGTGTCCGGGCAAGACCGCAAGGATCCATGTGCGGTTCTTGACAGTCGTGGCAGCGCGACAAGACTGCACGCACGGGCGCGCGCCCGCAGCAAGACAAAGGCAAGCCATGAAACAGTCCACCTTTGGCTCGGCGGCTCTGCTCGCCGCCTTTGTTGTTGCGTCCGCGGCCTGGGTGGGCTGCGAAGGCGAAACGCCTGCCGCTGACGCCACTGCGCCGACCCAGGCCGACGGCTTTGACGACCTGGAGCCAATGGATGCCGCGACCGCCGACGCGCCGGCCTTGGGCGACACTGCCGGTGGTGAGACGAAGTTGGTTTGTCCAGGCGGGCCGTACTGCGCTTGCAAAGACGACGCGGAGTGCGACTCGGGCCTGTGCCTCGATGCCCCTGACGGCCGTATCTGCGCAGGACCGTGTGAGGGCAGTTGCCCGGCCGCGTTTGCCTGCGCCAAGATCAACAGCAAAACTGGCGATATCGTCAACATTTGCGTACCGCGTCACGGCTACATCTGTGAGCCCTGCTCGGCGACCAAGCAGTGCGAGCAGGCGCTCGGTATTTCGGGTCCCGCGTGCGTCGACTATGGCGGTGCCAACGGCGCGTTCTGCGGTTTTGCGTGCACCGGCGACGCGGACTGCCCCAGCGGTTACACCTGCGGCAAGGGCACCTCGATCGAGGGCACGCCGGTCCAGCAGTGCATGCGCAAGCCCGAAGTTGACGGCGCGATCGCGTGCCCGTGCGATGCTCGCGCCAAAAGCCTCAAGCTGACGACACCCTGCAAGGTCAAGGCAGAACTTGGCACTTGCGGCGGCTTTCGGCAGTGCGGCACTGAGGGCTTACTTGCCTGCTCCGCGCCCAAAGCCAGCGACGAGTCGTGCGACGGCGTCGACAACGACTGCGACGGCGCCACCGACGAAGGCCTGTGCAACGACAACGACCCTTGCACCGACGACGTGTGCGACAGCGCGAGCAAAGGCTGCAAGAACACCGCCAACACGGCCACCTGCGACGACAAGTCTGCGTGCACCGACAAGGACGTGTGCAAGGATGGTAAGTGCGCTGGCGCGACCATCGACTGCAACGACAAGAATGCCTGCACCTCCGACAGTTGCGACGCGGCGAAGGGCTGCACCCACGCCCCGGTGGCAGGCGCTTGCGACGACTTCAACGCCTGCACGCTGAGCGACCTGTGCAAAGAAGGCGTTTGCGCCGCGGGCACACCCAAAGACTGCGGCGACGGCAACCCGTGCACCGTGGACCTGTGCGATGCGGCGACCGGCTGCACCCACGGCCCACAGCCCGGCCCCTGTGACGACGGCAATCCCTGCACCAACGGTGACGCGTGCTCGTCTGGCGCCTGCAAGCCGGGCGACAACGTGTGCAGTTGCACCGCCGACGCCGACTGCAAACCCAATGAAGACGGAAATTTGTGCAACGGGACGCTGTACTGCGACAAGACCAAGGCGCCCTACGTTTGCGCCGTGGACCCCAAGACCGTCATCAAGTGCGACACCAGCAAGGACACCGTGTGCTCCACGACCGTGTGCGAAACGCTGACCGGCAAGTGCGGGCCGAAAAGCGCCATCGACGGCAAACTGTGCAATGCCGATGACTCGGTGTGCAGCAAAGACGACGCCTGTAAGGCTGGCTTGTGCACGGCCGGCGCCAAGGTCGACTGCAACGACGACAACGTGTGCAGCGACGACCTGTGCGACCCCAAGGCCGGCTGCAAGAACGCCGCCAACATCGCCACCTGCGACGACAGCAACAAGTGCACCCAAGGCGACACCTGCGCGAGTTCGCTATGCGTGCCCGGCAAGAAGGTCGTCTGCGACGACAAAAGCGACTGCACGCTGGACAGTTGTGACCCCAAGACCGGCCTGTGCAAGTTTGACGGCACCCCGTTTGAGCAGAGCCCCTGCGATGCCGACGGCAGCGTGTGTACGGTTGGTGACCAGTGCGTAGCCGGCAAGTGCACGGCGGGCAAGGCCAAAAACTGCGACGACAGCAACGTGTGCACGACCGACGACTGCGATGCCAAGGCGGGCTGCCTCAAGGTCAACAACACGGCCAAGTGCGAGTACGACAGCAATCCGTGCACGCCGAACGACGCTTGCAAGAACGGCAATTGCGCGCTCGGTCCCAAGAAGGACTGCGACGACAAGAACGCCTGCACCGTCGACCAATGCGACAACGCCACAGGTGCCTGCAAGAACGTGCCGGAGCCGTTAGAGGGCGCCAACTGCGAAGATGGCGACCTGTGCAACACCAAGGACCTCTGCAAGGCCGGCAAGTGCGTCGGCGGCCCGCAAGTTTCGTGCGAAGACAACGACACGTGCACGACGGACGGCTGCAACCCGCTGACCGGATGCACCCACCAGACCCTTGCCGACAGCACGCCGTGCAACGATGGCAATGCCTGTACGATCAAGGATCTGTGCGTGGCCGGCAAGTGCGGCGGCATCAAGCTCAACTGCGACGACGTCAACCCGTGCACCGACGACATCTGCGCGCCAACCGGCTGCGAACACAAGAACGTAGTCGACACGACCGCGTGCGGCACGGGCAAGTGGTGCGTTGCGGGCGCATGCAAGACCAAGGGCTGCGGCGACGGTCACACCGACAAGTCGGCCGGCGAGCAGTGTGACGACGGCAATGGCTTGCCCTGCGACGGCTGCGAAGCCTGTGCCACCCGCGGCTACCTGCTGCTCGACGGCAAGAGCGGGTTTGCGACGGCGGCGACCAAGGCGGGCGAGTTGCTGGGCGGCCTGGGGCTCGAAGGCGATCTGACCATCGAGCTGTGGGTGCGGCCCGACACGCTTGCGGTCGCACAGACGCTGGTGGGCAAGGGCACGCTGCCCAATCCGACGGGCTTTGCGCCGGTCACGATCGGCCTGCTCAAGACGACCGGCGCGCCGTTTTTCTACCACCTGGGCCCTGAGGGCGGCGAGCAGGTTACCAGCACTGGCACGCTCAAAGTTGGCGTGTGGTCGCACCTGGCGGTGGTGGTGACGGGGACGCAAGTGCGCTTTTTCGTCAATGGCGGCCCGTCGGGCAGCGGCACCTTGACCAAGCAACGCGCGGAGACACCGGGATCTGCCCTGGTCCTCGGGCGCCGTTACGCCGACATCGAAGCCGAGACTTTCACCGGCGCCATCGACGCGGTGCGGGTCAGTCAAGCACCGCTCTACGGCGGCGCATTCGTGCCGGTGCGGCGCCCGGAGGCCACGCCAGACACACGAGCGCTGTGGCTGTTCGACGATCCCACGCCGGCCAGCGGCCCGATCGACGTCAGCGACAGTGGGCCCTATGGGGTCGTGCTCAAGGCCCAAGGATCAGCGTTGGTTGGCCCCGACAAGTGCTACGGCGTCCAGGCCGACGTGGCCCTGTGCGGCGACGGCAAGAAAGCCGCCGCCTTCGAGGCGTGTGACGACGGCAACAACAATCCGTGCGACGGCTGCGACCAGTGCCGCATCCAGACGGCGTGGCAATCGAGCGCCGGCGCAGTCTTGCAGACCCAGGCCGTTGAAAAGTGGGCACCAGATGCCTTCTGTCCCGGCTGTGAAGTGACGGTCGAAGCCTGGGCACGCCTGGACCAGAACGCGCCCGCTTCGGAGATTCTGGGCCTGAGCTGCGGCGCCTTCAGCTTGATGGCCAATGCCGGCAAGTTCGCGGTGTATCGCTACGGCGAACCCCTGCTGTTCGGGCCGGTGGTCGAACTGGGTAAGTGGTACCACGTCGCCGCGGTCGTCAACTGGAGCAAGGGTGGCCAGTTTCGCCTGTTTGTGGACGGCGTGCCCTACCTGGGACCGGCCGCCGGTGCGGCGCAGGGCCTGGACGGTCTGACCGTCAAAGAATACCTGTGGGTCGGTGCGGGTGGCGGCGGTGGTGGCTGTGTAGCCGCTGGCGACACCGTCAAACCCGGCAATCCATGGAATGGCGCCATCGACCACGTGCGCGTGTCGGCGGGCGCTCGCTACACCGACGCGTTCGTGCCGCCCAAGCGGCCGTTGCCCGACATGGCTACACGCGGCCTGTGGCACTTCGACGAACCCGCCGGATCCAACGCGGCGTATGATGACAGTGGGCTCTTGACCGTGACCACCGCCACCAAGCCCTCGTGGTCAGTGGACCAGTGCCTGGGTCCAAGCGGCGCTGCCGTGTGCGGCGACGGTCAAAAGGCCAAGTACGAGCAGTGCGACAACGGCGCCAGCAACGGTCCGCCGCCCAAGCTGTGTAGCGGCGTGTGCTTGACCACCCAGACCGCGGACTGCACCGCTCTGGCCGTGACCGGCGCTGCGGTCGTCAAAGGCACTCAGGTGATGAGCTACTCGTCGGCGTGGACTTTTGAGGGTTGGGTGCGGCTCGACGCACTGCCCGTGACCGGCAACTCGCTCATCGTGGGTGTCGCCGGCAGCACCGACTGCCCGATGCCCACCAAGCAAGAGTGGTTCCTGGCCGTTGGCCCCAAAGGCGTCGATGCCAGCCAGCTTGGCGGCACGGCCCAAGTGGCTTCCAAGACCGTCCAGGTGTGGAAGCAGGGAATCTGGCAGCACTTTGCGCTGCAATACGATGGCCTTGGCAAGGGGTCGCTGTGGGTAGACGGCGTTCGGGCCCGCACTTTTACCTACGTGACGACGGCGTGGAGCACAACTTGTCCCCTGCTGCTCGGCAATTTCGCGACGGGCGCCCTGGGCAAGCAAGCGGCAGCTTTTGCGGGGCTGCGGCTGTCCAAAAAGGCGCGATACGGTCAGCAGTATGTGCCGCCGTGGCAACTGGCCGTCGATCCCGATACCGTGTGGCGGTTCCAGTTTGACGACAGCGCAGCGGGCCTCAAGCAAAGCCAGGATGCGTCCGCAACTTTCAAGATCACCTGGACGAGCGGCGCGGCCTTTGAAGCCGATGGGCCAAAGTGTAAGTAGCTTCGCCTAGTTGACCGTCACGCCAACCACAAGCCCGTCGCCAACCCAGCGCTGCAGCCATTGTCCCAACTGGCTGTGGACCGCTTCTGCCCACCGCGGCGACCGCCGGGCCACAGTCTCGCATGCGGCCATCACCTGCGCGCCGGACCGTAGCTGGCGGAGCATGGCGGCTTCGACCGGCGACATCGCGTGCACCGCGACGTGCTGACCTGCAGGCGACAGTCGCAGCACTCGACCCGTGCGACCCACGGCCTGCACATCCGACCAGTATTGCCAGACTGCAGCGTTAACGCGCAGCACGCGCAGGCCTGACGCAAACCGCAGTCGGCATCCAGCCAGAGACGCACCGCCCAACCCTTCCGACCAGTCCGGTCGCAGCGGCTCGCTGCCCGGCGCCAGGCGCACCTGCACCACCGCCCATTCCAGCCGAGCGAGACCCGCGGCATCGCCCGCATACTCTGCCTTACCGGCCAGCCACGCTGAAAATTGCCCGCCGTAGAGCTCCAACGCCCAATGCCGCGACGGATGCGCAGCGCGATAGGCGGCGACGGCGGCGGCAAACGCGCGCTTACCTAGCAATTGCGCAGTCTTGGCAAAGTCCTCGCGCAGCGCGTCATCCAGGCGCAGCCGGTACATCGTTCCGTGAATGGCCAGGCGATCGGCGGCAGTCAGTGCGGCATTGGGCAGGGTCTCGCGCCGCGCTAAGGGGTCTGGCCGTGCCGTGACGACCTCATGCAGGATCGCCCTCTGCAACTGCCGCAAGTTAGCTGATTGTTCTTGCACGGTCGGTGAAGGGACACGAACTGCCGTACTGGCCGGGGCAGGCAACGGCGCGCCCTGCCAGAACCTGGCCTTGCACAGTTCGCGCACTGCGACGTCGAGGTCGGGAATTTCGTCGTCCCACTCGAGCAGCGTCGAACAGCCGCCGGTGCGCGACCACGCTTGCCCGTACAGGCGCCAGACGGCGTCGGGCACCGGACCGATGTGGGTGTCGAGCTTATGGGTCGCCAAAGTGGTGTGGCCGGCGACGTGCAGCTGCCACACCCGTGACCACGGCACAGCCGCCAGCCAGTCCTGCTCAAGAAAACCGTGGTTGTGCGCCGAGACATGCACGGTGTTGACGTCGAGCAAGAGGCCGCAGTCGGCGCGCTCACACAACTCAGCAACGAAGTCCCATTCGGACCAGTGCGACGCGCGGAACGCCAGGTAACTCGACGGATTCTCGAGGACCAGCGGTCGCTCCAGCGCGTCCTGCACTTGCCGGACACGGCCGACCAGCCATCGCAACGCCGCTGTTGTGTAGGGCATGGGCAGTAGATCGTGCGACTGCAGGCCGTCGACGCCGGTCCAACACAGGTGGTCAGATACCCAAGGCGCCTGGACTTCGCTGGCCAACACTTTGATCTGGCGAAGGTAGTCGCGGTCCAAGGGGTCGACTGAGCCAATGTTGAGGCCGACGCCATGCAGCACGACGGGTCGAACGGCCGCTAGACGGCGCAGTGCCCGCCGCAGCCACCCACGGTTGACCAGGAAATTGTCGGTGATCGCCTCGATCCACTGCACCTGAACAGGTGGATCACGCAGCCATTGCGCCAGGTGCGGTCCGCGCAGGCCCAATCCCAGGCCGAGGTTAGCAGGTTTGCGCGCGATCACGACGTCGGGCTCGCCAACGGCTTGCCCAAGGCCACCATCGCATAGCGGCCGCCGCGCCGGCCGATGACCTCGCGAACTTCGAACCCGGCGCAAATGCACAGATAGGCCAGGTCGTCCGGCGTGTACAGGCAGTGCTCGCGAAAGTGCTGCAGCAGGTTCTCGTCCAACGTCGCGCCATCGACATAGCTCTCTAACGGCTGCCGCACCCAGTCAAACACCAGGCAGGCCCCACCAGGCCTGAGGATGCGATAGGCCTCGCGCAGCAGCGGCAACGGCCAGGGTAGTTCGTGCAGCACATGGGCCAGCGTCACGGCGTCGGCGCAGTCGTTCGGTAGCGGCAGCGCGCGGCTCAAATCAGCTGCGACGACTTGGGCGCGCACTTGCTCCGCCACGGCGCGAACCTCGCGCAGCATCGCCGGCTGCACCTCGACGCCGGTGATAGCGACCTCAGGATGACGTTGGCGCAGGGGCACGAACAGACCGCCGGGGCCGCAGCCGAGGTCCACGACATGGCCGCGCTGCGGCAACCTCGGCGCCACGTATTGCCGCCAGACACCCCAAAACACCTCGTTGAACCGCGCCGCGGCCGTCTGCTGCATTAGCGCCGCGAACTGCTCGAAATCGCCGTGGTGGGCGGCCAGGTGGTCCAAAGTGGCGTGGGTCATGCGATGCAACTCGACCGGGCTGAGCGCTCGGGCGACCAAGGTAGCGCGCACCAGGATCGCCGGCAATCGCGGTTGGCCCGCGCCGCGCACGGTGCGATACTGGCATCCATGGCCGACCCCAAGCCCGCTAAAAAGCGCCGCAAGCCAGGCCGCCCCAAGTCGGCGCTGCGCGAAGAGATCTTCAACCTGCCCAACATCTTGACGATGGGCCGGGTGGCGGCCATTCCGCTGGTCATGTGGCAGATGGAGCTGTCGGACTCGTGCGCAGCCGGCAGCCAGTGGGCCGCGCTGCAAGCTGCGTTCTGGGCGACCTCGCTGTTCGCGCTGGCGTCGATCACTGATTTTCTGGACGGCTGGCTGGCCCGCAACCTCAATTTGCAGAGCGCTTTCGGCAAGTTTCTGGACCCACTGGCCGACAAGCTGCTGGTGCTTGCGTGCCTCGTCGAATTGGTCCACTTGGGCCGGACGCCGGCCTGGATGGCGATCCTGCTGCTGTCGCGCGAAGTCGCGATCACCGGGCTGCGGGCGATCGCAGCGGACGAGGGCTTTGACGTGCCGAGCGACCGTTGGGGCAAGTGGAAGACCGCGCTGCAGATGGTGGGCCTGGTGGGTCTGCTGATTCACTTCGAAATCCACACGGATTTCATCGTGTTGTCAGGAATGGTGAATTACCACAAGGTTGGCGCCCTGATGCTGACCGTGTCGATGGTGTTTTCGGTGGGCTCGGCCAGCGGTTATCTGGGCAACTTCTTTGGCCAAGCCTTCCGTCGCCGCAAGGCCAAAGCGACCGTCTGAGCGGCAGGCGTGAAACCCGTCGTGGCGTTGCGCGTCGCAGATTGCACGGCAAATTCGACCGCTGCGTTGGATTTGCTAGATTGCCGCGGGGCGCCCTGCCCTGCGCGTTTTTCGGCGAGCGATGGCCCCGCAGGTTCCAAGAAATCGCGACACTTACGTTGATGCGGCGACTGCACGGCGGCGCAGGGCGACTGCGCTGGCCATTGCGGCGCTGTTGACCACCTGCGCAACGCTGGAGCCGCTGCCAACGCCTGTGCCGGCCGCCTCGCTAAACGGCGCGGCATCGTCGGTCGGCCTCGTCTCGACCGGTGCGGTTGAGCCGACCGATGCCCTCGAATTCGATGGCGAAATGCGTGCTGCAGAGCCCGGCCGTCGCCGCGGTCGACGCGACGGCGACACCGGCTTGGATCCGTGGGTGATGCCGTTGGGCGTCCGGCGTCACCCCCGAATCGGCTCAAGCGAGGGGCGCTCGGCCAGCGTCGGCACGGTGACAGCCGGCTACATCGCGGAGGCGGTCGAAGTCACGATGACGGGCGACCACCACCGCGTGATGGACAAGGTCGCGCCGCGCAACACCCGCTTTACCACCCGCGAGATGGCGGATGTCTTGATTTGCGCCGCCGCGCGCGTTGCCAACGAGCATCCCGGCCGCGTGCTGCAGCTGGGCAACCTGTCCCGGCAGACCGGTGGCCCGTTGCCGTGGAGCGTGTCGCACCACAACGGCCGCGACGCCGACGTGGCCTTTTACGCCTTGGATGCGCAGGGCCGACCGGCGAGCATGGCTCGCCTGTACCACTTTGATCACAATGGAGACTCTACCGACGCACCTGAGGCGCTGACCTTCGACGTGGCCGCCAACTGGACGCTCTTGCGATCGCTGGTTGAGTGTGCTGGCGACGACCTGCAGTACCTGTTCATTGCCAGTTGGTTGAGCTGGCCGGCGCTGCACTATGCCGCCAAGCACAAAGTCGACAAGAAGCTGATTGCCAAAGTGGCGGCCAAGGTGCACCAGCCAAAAAAGGCTATGCCGCACAACGATCACGTCCACGTGCGCATCGGCTGCTCGACCGCCGACCGCCAGGAAGGCTGCGTCGATGCCTCGCGCGCCCCGCAGTCGGCCTGGGGTCACCCGGCCGGCGTGCGCATGCGCTTGGACGAAATTCGCCTGGCGATCGCCAGTCCTGACGCCCACAGCCGCGCAAATGCGGTCTATCTGCTCGGCGTCTATCGGGACGGCGAAGGGTATGGCAAGGTGGTCCAGGCCTTGCGGGACCCGTCCGCAGAGGTGCGCGCGGAGGCGGCGCGCGCGGTGGCAGATTGGGACCGGAGCGATGCAGCGGCGGCGCTACTCGACGCGCTGCGGCACGAGGAAGTAGCGGTTGTTGCGGCGCAAATCCTGCTGGGGCTGGGTCGGCTGCAGGCGTCCGACGCGCTTGTGGCGGTGCTGGCAGACAACCGAAAGCTTGCGGCGCCAGCGGCAGACGCAGCGACGCCCGACGTCCAGGTGCGCAAAGTCGCACTACAACTATTGACTGACGACCCTTCGCTGCCAGCCGCGCGGGCTGCGGTGGCGCTCTTGGAGGATGCGGACAGTGCAGTGCGCGATACCGCCCGCCGGATGGTCGAGCGTGCAACTGCCCATGTCACGACCGACCTCGTTGCGCTGCACGGCGCCGAACTGCCGCAGATCGTGCCTGGGACTCCGCTCGATGCGGCCGCGGAAAAGGCCTTGTGGTCGCACTTCTTCGATCGCTTGCCGGCAGACGCCACGCTTGCCGACGTCGTGCGCGACGGCTTTGCTCGCCATGGCGTAGACCTTGGTGCCGGTCGCCTCGGTCCGCTGGTCCAGGCGCTGGCCATGCCGGCTCCTTGGCGCGACAACGCGGCGCGGCTGATCGAGCGCACTCTGCACCACAAGCCGGGCGTCGGCAAAGGAGCGCGGGCGACACCGCACACCTTCTGGCCGCAGTTCCTGGTTCAGCGTCGACACTTGAGCCACGGCGAGGTCCAGGCGCGGATGGCGGCGTCGCTGTACGGTCCGCAAGTGCCGGAAGCTCGCTCGGACTCCCCGTCGAGCGTACCGGCGGCCGAGGCCGACTGACCGTCAGCCAGACGACTTTTCCAGCAGTTCAACCAACGCGCCCGCCGTCGTCTTGGGATGCGCAAACCGAACGGGATAGCCTTCGGCGCCGAGCTTGGGCCCTTCGCCCAGCATCCGCAGGCCGTGCAACGCTGCGTGGTCACTGGCAGCAGCGATGTCGTCCACTTGCAGGCATACGTGGTGCAGACCACCGCCGCGCTCGGCGAGGAACTTGCTGACCTCGCTCTGGTCATGCAGCGGCGCAATCAACTCGATGGTCGTGGGACCACACGGCAGAAATGCAATCCGCAAGCCGCGATCGGGCATCTCGACGATGCGCTCTAAGGGCAATCCAAGGGCGTCGCGCCACAGCGCGAGCCCCGCCTCAAGGTTGGGCACGGCGATGCCCAGGTGGTTGATGCAGGTGGGTGTCGTGTTCATCGTGCCTCGCACGCGCTGGCGCATGCCGCGCTGAGTTTGGTTCGCCAGGTGTTGGCGCTCGCGTCGTCGCCGATCCAGTCGATCGGGGCGTATAGACTGCGCAAGGCGTCAAAACGGCGCGCTTCTCGGGTGAAATCGTAGGCGAGCAGGGCAGGCCCTTGCCACCCGGCAGATCGCAGCTCTGCTAGGACGAAGAGCCCTTGGTGCTGGGCCAGATAGCGCCAGGCGCGTTCGACGTCGCCACCAACCTGGCGAACGGTCGCAGTCAGGTCGCCGGCCAGATGCTCGCGCGGGATGCGATCGAAGCGCATGTCCAGCACTACGCACGCCACCGGCTCGCGAGCGACGCGCGCGCCAGCGTCGGCCGCGCTGCGCGCCTGGACCCAATTGCACGCGGCTCCAAGGGCGGTCAGCGCCTCCAGGTACTCGTCGCCGTCTTCCACAATGAGGATGGTCGGCGTGATCATGGGCTCGCCAGCGGTTCGTGGGTCGCAGGATAGGCGCGCGGTAACCGCACCGCCACCGCTTTGCTCCAGGGTGCAGGCGCAGCGGTCACGTCGAGCGCTCCGCCATAGCGCTCAACCAGGCTGTGCACCAAGCCCAGGCCGTGGTCCAGCTGTGGGTGCTGCACAGCATCGATGGCCAGGGCCGGCCCGCGATCCCGGACAGCGACCACCACGGACTCCAGGGCGGTAATCGGCGCAACCTCCGTCGCGAGCACCAGCTCGACGCGCGCAATCGCGCTGTCGGCGTCTGCCTGGATGGCATTTCGCACGAGGTTGACCGCGATTTCGTTGAGCGCAGATCGCGGCATCGCCACCCACAGGTCGGCGCCCTGCACGTCGAGGCCCATTGGTGCGATCGTGCGATGAGCCAGCGCAGGCTCTGCGCAAACCTGCTGGTAGGCACCTTTGAGCAGCTCGGCATCGACGCGTGCCAGGCGCAGACTGTCGAGCAGCGCGGCTGTCGCGTTGAATGCGTTGGCGTGCAACTGCCGCAGTGCCAGCCGCAGCCGGCGCGCAGCACGCTGGCTGCGCGCCGCGGTCCATTGGCGGCGCCCGCCCATTGCCTGCGTCAACCGCGCCAGCAGCGCGAAGCCAGCAAACAGTGCTGTGAAGGCAGGGTCGCGGCGCCGCAGATTCAGACGCACGCCCCGCGCCCGCCCGATGTGCTCCAGCTGCGCGGCGTAGTCCGCGAGTTTGTCACGCGGCGAGTCGCCCTCCGCCACCAGTGGCCGAACCGTACGCAGGGCGGTTTCGCGGTCGCCGGCCAGCAGCGCATCGACGGCGGTACCGAGCCACAGGGTGTTGTGCTTGATGACTTCGTGGCGGACCGCGGCGACGATGCGCTGCACTTCCGGGCCAGTGTCGGGGTGGGCGATGACCAGGCTGCGCAGGGTCGCGCCGCCCCAGCGCCGCCATGCCCAAATCGCGCACGCAACCAACGCAAACAGCGCACCAGCGCCGCGAGCGACGGCGGCGAGTCGCAACTCCGCGTCGATGGCATGGCGAAGGTTGGCGAGATCAGCTGCGCGATCCGGCTCCGACAGCGCCGCTGGGTCGCGGGCCAGCAGGCGATCCAGACGGCCGCTAAGCGCCGCAGGCGTCGCGCGGTCCCACACCCGCACAGCCCAGCCTTGGCTGAGGTGGTCGTCCAGATCGGCGCGAACAGCCAGCGGCACCGCGGCAGCCACCCCCAGGGAATCGGCGCGGGCGATGTGACGGCGCGCTGCTGCGTCTTCGCCGGCCTCGATCTGCCACCGCGCCAGCGTCCAGTGCACGTCTCCTTGTGATTCACGCAATTCCAAAGCCCGCACCAAAGATTCCCGCGCCGCAGCGCCATCGCCCATGGCCCGTTGGTAGTGGGCCAGATCGCGCCACAGCTCCGGCTTCGCCGGGCCATCGCGCAGCTCCGCGCGCACGACCGCCACGGCCTCGACCATGCGGTCGGCTCGAGCCAGCAACCGCGCACGATCGCGCGGACCGCTCGGCGCGGTGGACTCCGCTGGTGTCAGTTGTTCGCCCGCAACGGCGCCACCAACCGCTTCGAGCGCCAACTTTTGAGCCCGCAATTCGCGGACAACGTCGGCCGCCAGCGCTCGACTGCTGTCCGTAGCTTGCGCCAGCATACGCGTGACCAGGCGGTGCGCCGCCCGCAGTTGTCCGGTTCGGCGCAGCGCTTCAAGCCAAAGCATCTGCTCCGCGTGTGGCAGATCCTCCAGCGGCGCAGCAGCGGTCCAGAACGCAGCAGCTTCAGCCCAGCGGGGCTCGGCGAATGAGGTTGCGCACAGGCGGCCGAGCGCGCGCAGCGCTCGCGCCCGATCGCCATCGCCCACCGGCAGCGCCAGCGCGCGCAAGAGGTGGAATTCCCCACGCTCCAGCCGCCCCTGCCGAATGGCGATCTCGCCCAGCGCCAGGTGGCCGACGCCAACAGCCGGCGCAGCGGTGACCGCGCGCTCCAGCCCGCGATCGGGCGGTTCTTGACCGCGATCCAGCCCTTGCAGTGCCGCGCGCGCCAATTCGGTCACGGTCGCCATGGCCTTGCGGTCTTCGGGCCTGGCCTCGACGCCGACCTTGCGGCGCGCTTCGCCAAGCTGAGCGAGCAAGGCCGTCACCTCTGCACCGGCCACCTGCGCCTGCTCCCATGCCGACTCGGCCGCGTCATATTCGCCGCGCGCAAAACGGCAGCGTCCGCGGGCGAGGTGCAGTTCGGCGGGCGCCAACCGCGCCGGCTTGCGTGCAGGGTTGCGCTGACAATCGGGCCAGTGCCGGTCTGCGTCGTCACACAACCCGCGCAGGGCGGCGATGCGAGCCGCGAGGCAGGTGGAGCCAGGTTCGCGCTGCGCTCTGAGCGCGAGCTCGGCAGCCTGGTCCAGATCGCCACCATTGGCGCGCAGCATCAGGAATTCGGCAAACGCCATGCGGACCATCGGCTGGTCGGCCTGCACACCGATTGCCTGACGCCACGCCGCCTCAGCGGCCAGCGGTTGGTTAAGTTGCACTTCCAACTGGGCCAATTCGTGCCATAGCTGCGCGTCTCTGGGCGACACCGCGACGGCAATTCGCAGTGTCGCCGCGGCCGCCGCCCAATCACGGCTGTCGCGCAGCCGAACTGCCTTCGCGCGCAGCGTTGCAGCCAGTGCTCGGCTGGCGTCCGGGCTCTCAGGCACAGCAGCACAGACGGTGGTGGCAGCCTCCGGCAAACTCAGCGGCAACGTCGCCAGCGCCGACAACAGCGCCAGCCCGCCAATCACGACTCGTCCCCAGCGCGGAGATCGCGAACGCTGAGCCCCAACTGATTGAGCCGCAGCTGCACGGCACGCGCGCGACCCCGGTCGCCAAGCAGCAGTTCCGCCATGGCCCCCAGATCGCCCCGACAGCGGCTGAACAGTTGCTCCATTACCTGCCGCTCGACCGCGACAGCGCCCTGGCTCAGCGTCTGGGCTGCGGCAATTTTGACCTCAATGCGCGGTCCAACGCCGGTCGTTGTTTGCGTGGTCGGCACGCTCGCTAGCAACTCCGCGACCAGGCCTCCGTCCACCTGCAAGCGGCCGTGGTGCAGCGCCACACCCGCGCGTACGGCCTCGGCAGCGGAAAACAACGTAAAGCTCGCGAGGTTCTCCGCCAGCATCGCCATCTCGCGCAGATTGCCGGCAAAGGGATGCCGCGCAATGGCACGCCACGCCATGTCGGGCAGTCCGAGCTCGAGCGCATCGCCTCGCGGCGGTTGCCGCAGGTCTGCTCCGACGACCAACTGAAGGCCAACGTCGCGGCGAAGCCCCATCGCCCGAGCCACCTCAACCACCAACGCGCGAACGGCCGGTCGCTCTGCACACGCAGCCGTCAGCTGCCGCAGCAACAGCGGGTAGTCCGGCCTCCGATCGCGCAGCGGCGGCACGGTGACGCGCGTAGCAGGCGACAGCCGCATGTAGAGATCGCGCCGGAACTTGCCTGCAGCAACGAGCTCCGACAGCGGCACGTTTGCCGCCACCACCAGCTTGACGTCGACCGCGGTCTCAGCGACCGCACCAAGCGGCTGTACGCGCCCCTCTTGCAGGACCCGCAGCAGCTGCTTTTGCACATCGAGGGGCACGTTCTGAATCTCGTCGAGGAACAGCGTGCCGTGGTGCGCCGCCTCGAAGGCTCCTTTGCGGTCGGCGACCGAGCCCGTGTAGCTGCCGCGCAGCGCGCCGAACAGGTGGGCGGGCACCAGTTCAGTGGGCAACGTCGCCAGGTCGACGGCCACAAAAGCGCCACGCCGGCCGCTGTTGCGGTGCACGAACGCCCTGGCCAGATGCGACTTGCCGGTCCCCGTCTCGCCTTCCATCACAATGGGCAGGCCGCCGCGCGCCAACACAGCCAGACGGTGCCGTAGCGCCCTCATGGCCGGATCACGGCCCCAGATCACGCCCTCGTCTTCGAGTGGTTGAGTTGCCTCGGCATGCGCCGACCAGATACGGATACGCAAGGTGTCAGCGTCTATGGCGCCGGCGAAATAGGTCACGGGCGTCGCTGACACATCGGCGGCGGCCTCTGCCAACGAAAGATCTTGCAGCTCGGTGAGCAGCACAACCGGCAAATCGGGCCACCGCTGACGAATTTCCCGCAGGATAGCCACTCCTTGAAAGCGGCGGGTTTTGCGCGGCGACGCGGCGGCATCCAGCTGCAGCAGGCGGTTCTCTGCCACGTCGAACTGAATGTCGAGCAGAACGACATCTACGCGGTCGCGACTGCGCTCCAGCCACTCGAGCGCCTGCAAGCCGTCCGTTGCACGCAGTTCGCCGTTGACTTCGACAAGGCGCACAGCGGCCATGCTGGCCAGTGTCTGTGCATACAACGTGCCGTCGTCGACCAGCAGCACGCGCACAGGTCCCGACTGCGGACTAGTCACCGATCACCTGCCGGCGCCACGCGCAGATCGCTTCGCCGACTGCAGCGAAATCGGCCTGTACGCGCGATCGGTCCAAATGCACCGCCATGCCCCATTGGGCGGCCGCAGCGACGCGCGCATCGACAACGGCAAACGCTTGATCTCCAGCCAGGCTGCGCCCCGGTCCCTGGCCAAATGCACGCCAGGCCGCAACCTGGCGCAGGCCGCGACTGACAGCATCGCGCAGGTCGACATGCGACGCCGTCTGGGGCAATAGCGCGACCGGCATCAGCAGGTGCTTGCCGAGATCGTGCTGGAGTTCATCCAGCGTTTCCAATAGTTCCTCACGATCCACGGCTCAAGTTGCTCCTTGCGATCGCGATCAGCAGCAATTTCCGCCGACGCCTCGGCCGGGTATGCTAGCGCGCGGACTCGGGGCTTGGCACCCCGCCGTCCAGGAGCCGTTCCGGATGATCGAATTCCGAAACATCAGCAAGGCTTTTGGCAGCAAGCACGTCTTGCGCGACGTGTCCCTGGTCGTCGACAAGGGTCAGATTCTGTTCATCGTTGGCTTGTCGGGCGCGGGCAAAAGCGTGTTGGTCAAGCACCTGGTAGGCCTCATCCAGCCCGACGCCGGCCAGGTCCTGCTCGACGGCCGCGACATCACGCACCTGAGCGAAAAAGAGTTCTATCCAGTACGCATGCGCTGCGCCATGGTGTTCCAGCACTCGACGCTCTTCGATTCGATGTCGCTCGTCGAAAACGTGATGCTGCCACTGCGCAAGCACAAGGACATGAACCACAAACAGGCCCAGGATGCCGCAATTGGCTTCCTGCGCCGGGTGCGCATGGACCACATGGCCAACCGCTTTCCGAGCGACATTGGCGACGGCTTGCGCAAGCGGGTCGCGATCGCGCGGGCACTGACGCTCGACCCGGACTTCGTCATCTTCGACGAACCGACGACCGGTTTGGACCCACTTGCCGCCGCTAACGTTGATCGCCTGATCCGGCAGCTTAGCGACGAGCAAGGCGTTACCTCGATTGTGGTCAGCCACGACTTGCGCTCGATCTTCACCGTTGCCGACCGCATCGCCATGATCTACCAAGGCAATGTGCGGCTAGACGGCACACCCGCCGACTTTCGCAACAGTCGCGACGGCGTCATCTACCAGTTCATCCGCGGCCTGGCCGAAGGCGCGATGGTTCTGTGAGCGCGGTCGCGTTTTACCTACTTTTTTCCGGTGTTGTGTTGCAACAGGCCAGGTGTTCGACGGATCGGCCCGTTTGGCCTAACATGCCGCGGTCCATGGCCACAGGCGCCAGAGGCAGTCCGTGAAGGAAAAGTCGATCGAGATCAAAGTCGGCGCCCTGGTGTTGGTGTGCGCCACCCTGCTCATCGGCTTTGTCGTCGTTCTGGGCGATCTGCGCGGCTCGGGCGGCTACACCATTGCCATTGATTACAACACAGCCAGCGACATCAAGCCGGGCGCCCCGGTCAAACTCGCCGGCGTGTCGGCCGGCAAAGTCACAACTATTGAGTACATGGGCGGCAAACTCGACCCAAAAAGCGGCCGCCGCATCGTGGTGCGCGTCTGGATCGACATCGAAGCGGACAAGGGTAAAACCATCCACAGCGACGCGCAGTTCTACATCTCGACGCAGGGCATCCTGGGCGAAAAATACATCGAAATCGACCCGGGATCGTTCGACAAGCCGATTGTGCGAACCGGAACCGCAGTAGTCGGCGTGCCGCCGCTGCGCATGGAGATCTTGGGCCAGCAGCTCTCAAAGGTCGCAGGCGCCGTGACCCGCATCCTCGAGCGCAACGAAGCCACGATCAGCGACATCCTGACTCACGCCGACCAGGCCGTGCTCGACGCCAAGAAGATGGTCAATGACGCCGACCAACTGGTGCTCGACAACCGCGAAACGGTCAAACGTGTACTCGATCGTCTGGACCAGACCAGCGCCAAGCTCGACAAGCTGGTTGCGGTACTCGAGACGTCTGTCGGCGACGGCAAGCAGATCAAACGCACGCTGGCCAACGTCGAGCGGGTTAGCGCCAAGGTCGACGAGGCCACGGACCCGATCCTGGTCGACGCCAAGGCGATCGCAAAGAACGTGCGGCGCCTGTCGGAAAAGCTGCGCGACCAACCGACCGCGGAGGTACTGCTCGGCGACAAGGCCGTTGGCAAGGTGACCGGCGTTTTGGATCGCGTCGATGGCGCCGTCCAGAAGGCCGATCGCGCGGTCGACGACGTCCAGGCCGTGACTCAAAACGCCCGCAAGGGCCGCGGCACGGTCGGCGGGCTGCTGATGGACAATGAGCTTTTTATGGACTTAAAGCTGCTGCTCAAGGACCTCAAGCGCCACCCCTGGAAATTCATCTGGCGCGAATAGCGGCCGTCTGAAAATCCCCGTTGACACCCGAAGCGCACGGGCGTAGACTTTCGCCCCCGCGCCGCCCCCCTCAGGGTCAAGCGCGACAATCGGGCTGCAAAACAGCCCACCCTCCCATCGGGAAAGGAGCCTTCGCAGCACGAAAATCAGCCGAATCAACGGCTGGCAGGCGGTCACTAAGCTGATCACCTTGTGCTGCAAGAGGCCGCGGCCTACACGGACCCGGCCCTCCGCGAAGGAACGATGGGCGCCATCGGTCGCAAGCCAACGCCGCAACAGGCGGACCAGCTGCGAATTCAGTGGTGACTCCTGGCGACGCGGCACACTGCGCGCTGGCTCTGCCTGCAAGCGCAATGTCGCAAACGCCCTTCTGGCCAACGCCTGGCGGCAACGCCGATCGTTGGCCCGGAAGTGCATCGCCTTAAAGCTGCGCGAGTTGCGCGGCGGACGGCGGCACATCCGATAGCGACGGTTCGACAGAGGCAGTTCTACCCAGGCTGTTCGACGACGGCAAACGACATCGGCCACCGACAGCGCCCCCGGAGATTGACCCAGATGCCCACCATCAACCAGCTCGTTCGCGATCGCCGCGCCGCCAAGCACCGCAAAACCAAGTCGCCTGCACTTGATGCTTGCCCGCAGCGCCGCGGTGTGTGCACTCGCGTCTACACGACCACACCCAAGAAGCCGAATTCGGCTCTGCGCAAGGTCGCGCGCGTTCGCCTGTCGAACGGCATGGAAGTGACGTCGTACATCCCCGGCGTCGGCCACAATCTGCAAGAGCACTCGATCGTGCTCATCCGCGGCGGCCGCGTCAAAGACCTTCCGGGCGTTCGCTACCACATCGTGCGCGGCTCGCTCGACACCCCGGGCGTCGCCAATCGCCGCAAGAGCCGCAGCAAGTACGGCGCCAAGCGGCCCAAGGAAGGCGCCGCCTCCAGCGCCAAGACCACCAAGAAGTAGTCCGAACCGCACCCTGGCCGCGAGCCGCAGCGCTCGCACCGAGAGGAACTCATGCCCCGCCGCCGCGAAGTACCGCACCGCCCCGCCCAACGCGACCCCAAGTATGGCGATCAGATGGTCGGCAAGTTTGCCAACTGCCTGATGCTCGATGGCAAGAAGTCGACCGCGGAGTCGCTGCTGTACGCCGCGCTTGAGCGCGTCGAGACCCGCGGCAAGGACGAGCCGGTCAAGCTGTTTCGCATGGCCCTTGAGAACGTGCGCCCTGCCGTCGAAGTCAAGTCGCGGCGCGTCGGTGGCTCGAACTATCAGGTCCCGGTGGAAATCCGCCCTGAGCGTCGCGCTGCGCTGTCGATGCGCTGGCTCATCGCC
>SXRM01000179.1 GCA_005792545.1 Pseudomonadota bacterium
GCAAGGCGTGGGAATTTTCGCGCTGCCGCTGGACCCGCAGAAGGCGGCGGTGGCCTTGAAGGTGAAGCCCGAGGTGGTGGCGCTGCCGGTGGCGGGGTTCTTTGGTGGCAGTAAGACGGTTTTGCAGGGGTTTCCGGTGGTCGCGGCGGATCCGCTGAGCAAGGAGCAGGTTTGGGTCGGGTGGTTGGAGGCGGATCCGGGGAATGCGGATGCCGGGAAACAGTGCCTGGCTGGCGGCGGGCAGGGTGGGGTTTTGCGGGTGGCGCGGTTGGATGGCAAGACGGGGAAGGGGAAGGTTGAGGTGGCTGGGGAGGTTTGTACGGCGACGACGGGGAACGGGGCGCTGTTTTTGACACAAGGGTTTGCGGTGCTGGATGGGACGTCGGCTGAGTTGATGGACGTGGCCAAGCGGCCGCTGCTGACCGTGCGGGCGAATGGGACGAAGTTGAGCGACTGGACAACGTCGTTTTTGGTGAAGGGCAAGTCGGTAACTGATGCCGGGCCGGCACAGACGATGATTGGGTCACTTGCCAAGGTCCACCCCGTGGTCGTGGACCTCGGGGCAAAGGCTGCGGCGGCGGAGCGGTTCTTGGCGTTGGGGGTGACGGCCAAATCCGGGGTTTTTGGGCTTTGGGGCTACAGCATTACCGACAAGGGCGTCGATAACGACGTGGCGGCTTGGACGACGTCGGCGGCGGTCAAGGACGTGTTTAAGAACTTCTCCGACGTCTGCGGGCTGGATGCCGCGGTGGATGCCTCTGGGAATTTGGGGGTTGTGGTGGTGGGGCGGGGCGGGGGCCAGGATTTGGTGACGCTGTTGACGCGGGATGCGGCGGGGACGGTGAAGGCGGTCCAAGTCAACGCACCTACGACAGCCAGTGGTGATTGCCGGTACGGCTACGCATCGGCGCGAGTTACGCCGGTTAGTGCGAATTGGCTTGTCGCTGCTGCTGATTTCGGCCTTAGCGAGTCCAAAGCCAAACTGCGCTACTGGAACGTGGCCACAGGCGCAGTTGGACCGACTTCTGAAGTTCCATCGCCGGTCGTAACTACCGCAGGTGCTACGGCGGACAGTCCTGCGGCAGCACTCGCATGGCGAGGGCTGGGAGGTGCTGTGGACCTCGGCGCGACGACGGCGATCGCCATCGAATCCGCCACTTTGGCGGCGCCGCCGACACCGGCAACAAAGGGCGTCCATTTGGTAGTAGTCAAGCAGTAGCGCAGCCCAGCCGCATGATTGCAGGCTCGGCAGTTACGAACACGTGGGACTGAAGTCCCCCGCGACGTTCAAGAAGCCCCTGCGGGGCTGGATGCAAAGGCCGCACTGGCCGGCGCGAGGCTGAAGATGATGCTTCGACACTTGAAAGCCTCCGGCCTCCTCTCCTTCGGACCAACGGGCATCGACTTGCCCTTGCGCCCGCTGAACGTCCTGATCGGCCCCAACGGCTCTGGCAAGTCGAACTTTCTTGAACTCCTTGCGCTCATCCGCGCGGCTCCAAGCCGCCTGACTGCCCCAATCAAGGAAACGGGCGGCGTTGCCGAATGGCTCTGGCAAGGCCAAGGTGCGTCGGTGGTCGCCGATCTCGAGGCCCTCGTCGGCTATCCAGGAGGCCCAGGCGACCTACGCCACGGCCTTCAGATTTCAGCAGCGGACGACCGCCTGCTTGTCGTCGCAGAACGCGTCGCCTACAACGGGTCAGACAATGGCCCCGCCTACCAAATGGCCAACGGCGTGCCAACCCTGCGTGGCGAAGCCGGCCACGAACGGTACCTGCGCGCCGACACCCTTCGCACCGACGAATCGGTGCTATCGCAGGTGCGCGATAAGGAGCAATACCCGGCGCTATTCCAGTTGCAGTCGAACTACGAACGCATCCGGTTGTACCGAAACTGGACCTTTGGCACCGGCGCCGCAGTCCGCCGTCGGCAAGCGACGACCGCAGCTAGCGACGTCCTTGCCGACAGCGGTGACAACCTTGCGCTCGTCTTGAACCGCATCCGCAACTCTCTGTCGCGACGGCAACTACAGTCGGCGCTCGCCACATTGATCGACGGTGCGACTGACCTTCACATCGACATCCGCGATGGCAATATCCAGCTCCTGCTGGAAGAATCCGCGCATCGGCCGGCAGTGCCCGCATCGCGCCTGTCGGACGGCACATTGCGCTACCTGTATCTCGTGGCGGCCCTGTTGCAGCCCGACCCGCCGCCACTGGTCGCCATTGAAGAGCCAGAGCTTGGCCTTCATCCCGACCTCATGCACGAAGTCGCGAAGCTGCTGCGGTCGGCCAGCGAGCGCACCCAAGTTGTCGTAACCACGCACTCGCGCGAACTCGTTGACGCGCTGAGCGACGACCCTGAGGCGGTCGTTGTCTGCGAACGAGTAGCCGGCGAGTCACGGTTTCGCCGCCTGGACGCCGGCCAGCTCGCTGCGTGGTTGAGCGACTACACCTTGGGACGGCTGTGGGCAGACGGCGAGTTGGGCGGCAATCGATGGTGACTTTCAAGATTTACATCGAAGGCGGTGGCGACAGCAGCGCCGAAGGCGGGCAGTTTCGTCAGGCATGGCAGGCGTTTTTCGCCAAAGCGGGCCTGCAAGGCAGGATGCCGGCGGTCGTTCGCGGTGGCGGTCGCCAGCAAACCTTCGACCGGTTCTGTCACGCGGTGGCCAATCCCCGCGGGCGTGAGGTGCCGCTGTTGCTGATCGACAGCGAAGATCCTGTGGCTGCGGGTGCGACAGCTTGGCAGCACCTCAGGGAGCGAGATGGATTTGTGCGGCCAGACAGCGCGGCGGACGACCAGGCCTTTCTCATGGTCCAGGTCATGGAGACGTGGTTTCTTGCCGACCGCGCGGCGCTTGGCGGGTTTTTCGGCGCCGATTTCCGTGGTTCGGCTGTGCCGACATGGACGGCGCTGGAGTCCGTGGCCAAGGCGAATGTGCTCGGCGCGCTTGATTCGGCGACTGTTGGCTGTAAGCGGCGCTACGCGAAGGGAAGGCGGTCGTTTGAGTTGCTCTGCGAGGTGGAACCGGCCGTCGTTGCGCAGGCGTGCCCGCATGCTGCGGCGTTGCTGGTGCGCCTGCGCGGTTGGGCGGTTGCGTAGCGCAACGGATGGCCTGGGGTACGGCTGTCTGATGTTCGAGCGGGATGCGCGCAAATCCGGGTTGACTTTGCCCGCCAACCGCGGCCAGATCGCTTGGCGGCGACTTACACCAAACGAGCCGTGCACCGCACGTGCGCGCGGTCAACTGGAGGAAGGAATGCGGCGATTCTTGCGGAGGGCCTGGCGCGCCAACCTTGACGCAACGCTATGTCGGCATGCGACACGGTTGTTTCTCGCGGGCTGGCTCCTTACGGCGGTTGGGTGCATCGCCGGCGGCGGAGGTGGTGGCGCAGGCGCTAGTGGCGGTCGCAGTGGCCAAGGCGGTGGCGACGCGCAAGACGCAGACGCCAATGGCGAAGGGAGTAGTACTGCGGCCGATGCGCCTTCGGCTGACGTCGCCACAAGCGAAACTGCATCACCACCGCCAACCGATGGCGGCCCTGTCAGCGCGGCAGATGCCCAAAGCGGCGGCGATAGCAATCCAGCCGCAGAGACCATTGTTGCTGACGTCGCCCAGCAACCGGCGGAATGCAAACCATCCAAGGCCTGCACGGCGGATGGCCTGTGCACAAAATCCGCCACTGGCTGCATCGCTGCCTCAAACGCCGATTGCCAGCAAGCAGCCGCCTGCAAGGACCACGGCAAGTGCACAGCCGACGGCGGCAAATGTACCGCGAGTGGCGTGACGGACTGCAAGAATTCGACTTGGTGCAAGTCATGCAGCATCTGCGCGCTGGGAAAGGGCGAATGCGTGTCGAGCGTATTCCCAAACTGCCCCTGCTGCGCGAGCCTTGGGTTGTGCACGCCGAAGGACGGCAAGTGCATTGCAGGCAGTGATGGGGACTGCAAAGCGTCGCAGGGGTGCAAAACGAGCGGGTTATGCACTGCAGCCGACGGCATATGCCTGGCAGCCAAGAAGTCGGACTGTAGCCCCACGCCCGGCTGTTACAAGGAGGGCAAATGCTCGGCGGTGGCTGGAGCATGTGCTGCCGCAACCGATGAGGACTGCAAAATGTCCCCTGCGTGCGCTGTCCAGAAAAAGTGCACCGCGAAGGCGGGTGTTTGCATTGTTGGAACGGATGCAGATTGCGCGGCGCTGTATACTTGCCCGCGGTCGGGCTTCTGCAAGTTCAACGGCGAAAGTTGCGTTGCTGGAAGCGACAAGGACTGCAGCACTTCAGGCAACTGTAAGGCGGTCGGATATTGCTCGTTGCTTGCAGAGGCCTGCGCTGCGGTCACCAACGAGGACTGCGTTGCCGCACAAGTTTGCGTCAAGTCATTCAAGTGTACGGCGAAAGATGGAGTGTGCATTCTGGGTAGCGATGCCGACTGCAAGAAGACGCCCGAGTGTTCCGCATACGGCGCCTGCTCGTTTAGCGACGGAAAATGCACCGCGGTGAATCAAGCGGACTGCGCTGCTTCACTATACTGCAAGAAAGCGGGGAATTGCTCGCTTGGCGCCACCGGGTGCGTAGCGAACTCTGATGCCGATTGCCAGCAGTCCGAGGCGTGCGTGGTGTCCGGCCAATGCTCAATTATAGGCGGTACCTGCAAGCCCGCCAAGGATGCTGATTGCGCGAAATCGACCGACTGCGCCAATTTTGGCGCGTGCTCCTTCGTTGGAACCAAGTGCTGGCCGGCAAGCGACGCGGACTGCATGAACTCCGCTCTGTGCAAGAGCCAGGCAAAATGCAAGCTCATTGGTGGCGTTTGCTCGACCTGACTCGACCCGGGAATCGTTGCGTGAACTGCAGGAACCCTCATAGCCAATTCCTTTACGCATGACACCCTGTAATTTCATCATTTTCCAGCAACGCCTCCAAGCCAGCAGAAAGCCTGCCGTCGTTGAGGTCGCGTTTGGCGGAATGTCGCCTTGCATGAGTGGCAAGGAACGCCATGGC
>SXRM01000180.1 GCA_005792545.1 Pseudomonadota bacterium
CCCAGACTGCCTTCAAAGTGTCTGTAAATCAGCGGCCTTACATGACGACCACACATAACCGAACAGGCATGTCGCCAACCAGTTGATTCTGCTAGCTATGCCTTCGTGGTCAAGCGCACTCTCTGCGATCTGCGCCCGCGCCGGACGACGCCTTGCACCTGCGGCCAGGGCCATGCTATTTGCCGCGCCCATGGTCACCGTCGAGCTCACCCGCCATCTGTACACGTTCTTCCCGCACCTGCAGGGCCAGGCGATTGCCGTAGAGGCATTGACCATTGGCCAGGTGCTCGGCGAACTCGAAAAGCTGGCGCCGGGCATCGGCTTTTACCTGTGCGACGAGGCGGGGCGCCTGCGCACGCACGTCAACGTCTTCATCGGCAACGACATGATCCGCGACCGGCGGCGCCTCAGCGACGGGGTGCAAGCTGGCGACAAGGTCACCATTCTTCAAGCACTGAGCGGGGGCTAACATGGCAGGAGCAAAGGGCGATCGCATTTGGGTAGGCACGCGCAAGGGCACCTTCGTGGTTGAAAAATCAGCCAGCGGTTGGCAGACGCGCCTGGTCGGCCACGCCGGCATTGGCGTCAACTACGCTGCGCGCGACCCGTACACCGGCCGCATCTGGGCCTTGCTCGGTCACGGCCACTGGGGCGCCAAGCTGTCGGTCAGCGACGACGGCGGCGCCAACTGGGCCGATGCCAGCAATCAGATCAAGTACCCGGCCGGCGCCAAGTACATTGCGCAAGACATGTTCGAGGACAGCGAGAGCGAGTACGGCGTCGGCTGGAAGATCTCGACCAAGCCGGCGACGCTGCTCAAGCTGTGGAGCATTGGCTTTGGCCCCGGTGGCCATGTCTGGGTCGGCACCATCCCCGGCGGCCTGTTCCACAGCACCGATGGCGGCGACACCTTTGCCCTGAATCTGCCGCTATGGAACCACGACTCGCGCGGCGGCGACCTGTTTGACGGCACCAACACCAACGCGGACGGCAGCCCCAAGGTCACCGCGTGGTTTGGCACGCCAGCGTCCGAGGGCGAGTTCGCAGCCGGCATCCACTCGATTGTCGTTGACCCGCGCAACCCCGACCGGGTGCTCGTCGCCGTGTCTACCGCCGGTGTCATCGAGACCTCGGACGGCGGCAAGTCATGGCGCAGCCGCAACAAGGGCATGCGTAACGAGAATTCGCCGGAGCCCGAGGCCGAGTGGGGCCATGACACCCACTACATCGACCTGTGCCCCGGCGCGCCCGACCACGTGTGGCAGCAGAACCACGTCGGCATCTACTACAGCAGCGACGGCGCCGAGAATTGGCAATCGGTCAGCAAGGCCGGCGACCGCGTGCACTTTGGTTTTCCGGTGGCGGCGGACGACCGCGACGGCAAGACCGCGTGGGTGGTGCCCGGTCGCTCGGATCAGCAGCGCATGGCGGTCGATGGCGGGCTGATGGTGGCGCGGACGACCGACGGTGGACAGTCGTGGACCGAACTGCGCGCGGGACTACCGCAGCAGAATGCGTACGACGTGGTGTACCGTCACGCGCTGGATCAGTCGGCCGGTTCCGTCGCGTTTGGCAGCACCACCGGCAACCTGTACGTCAGCGACGACCGCGGCGATTCGTGGGCGGCGGTAGCCAACAACTTGCCGCCGATCTACTCGGTGCGGTTTGGTTGAACCGCGCACGCTCGGGAGCCTTGTCGTGATCGAACCACCCGTTCTGTTGGACATCGGTGCACAGGCAACCGCGGCCGTGCATGTGGTCATCCCGCGCGCGCAAATTCGCGAAGTTATGGGGCCGGGCATCCAAGAGGTATACGCAACGTTGGCCGCGCAAGGCGTCGCCCCGGCCGGACCCTGGCTGACCCATCACCGCCGCATGGACCCGCAGATTTTCGATTTCGAGATTTCGGTGCCGGTCGCGAGCCCGATCCAGCCCACCGGCCGCGTGCAGAACCTGGGCACACCGGGCGGTCGGGTCGCGCGAACGACTTTCCACGGCAATTACAGCGGGCTTGGCGAGGCGTGGGGACAATTCCGGGCTTGGGTCGAGGCCCAGGGACTGCAATGTGGCGACCACATGTGGGAAACGTACGTGCTGGACCCGAGCAAAAGCCCAAACCCGGACGACTGGCGCACGGAGCTGACGCAGACGATTGGGTAGCAACTGGCGGACCGCCGTGGCCTGTTGGGGGACTTCAACCGGCATCACCTCGGCGCTCACGCAATAGCGCAGCAAGGTGGCCAACAGCCAGCAGGTCCTTGGGGCGTCCGGCTGCGCGCTTGACCTCAATCAGGGTCGGCAAGTCCAGCACGCGGACCCGGGCGACGCCGATGGTCATTTCGATGGTGTGCGGCAACAGCTGCTGGTAGTCGCGCCCGTCGTTCAGCTGCCCAAGCATGTCCAATGGCCCAAGGCGGGTCGAAAACAGCAGGGCACCCTTGCCGTCGAGGTGGGTGTGGTCCGGCCGAAGTTGCCGATTGGCGAGATCGAAGCGGAACCACGCGTCCAGATCGGCCAAAAGCGGCAACAGCTTTTGGGTTGCGGCTGGAGCGACCTTGCGCACAACGTCCACACCCAGCGTTCCCAACATCGAACCGTGCAGCGCCGCGGCCGTACCGCCGATGACAATGCAGTCGATGTCGGCGCGCGCGAGTTCGGCGAGCAGGGCTGCCGGATCAGCGACTTTGGGGTGCATCGCGGCCTGCCGCCCACAGCAGAGCCATGTTGCGGACGCTGTCGAGGCGCTCACGAGGTGTCAGTGCGAGCATGTATTGCACCAAGGAGAAATCGACGTCGTCGACCATCGCCAGTAGTTCCGGGTCTTGGCGGGCCAGCTGGTCCATCACTTCGGCGGCGCGCGCCGAATCGACAAGTTCCAGATGCGCGCGCGTCGTTGGCAACAGCGTGAGCAGAGATGTGTCCTTATTGACCATGGTCGATGACCGCGGGCGACTCGCCGTGCGTGCAGTGTGGCCGATGGCGACCCGGGCCACAAGTGCAGAACGCGCCACGGGTGGCCACGGTGAACGCGACGGCACGGTCAGGGTGAGGCGATCCACTCCGCCGGCACGCCATTGCGCAGGACCTCGACCATCGCGGCTTCTGGCGACCCTGCCGCCGGCTGGTGGTCATAGGCCCACGCCGCATGCGCGGGCATCGACATCAAGATCGACTCGATGCGGCCGCCGGTGCGCAAGCCAAACAGCGTGCCGCAGTCC
>SXRM01000181.1 GCA_005792545.1 Pseudomonadota bacterium
CAAGAAAACCGGCCGCGTGTACATCGCAGATACCCAGAACAACCGTATCCGTGCGGTCGAACCGTAGGCGTTCCACACAATTGCATGGCAGCAGCCTGATGTCGACCGCCCTCGCCCACCTTCCGTTTCTTGACGATCTAGTGCAGACTACTCGGCCCCGCGGGCACCGCCGTCTGGCGCCCGCTGTCCTCGCGCTACGGCCGGCTTGCACGCGCCCTGAGTGATTAGATGAGCAAAAGCAACATCGTCCGCGTCTCCAACTCGTTCACCCGGCAGGAGATCCACATCCTCAAGGAAATCATCGACCGCGCGACCACGCAGGATTTCCGCGGTCAGAACCACCTGATGGCCTACATCCGCAACCCGAATTTCTCGCAGTTGTATCGCAAGCTGGCGAGCATGCAGGAAAAGGCCGACCAGCTGCACCAGCAGCAGCGCCTGGGCGGCAGCGTGCCGGACAACAAGGACCCGACGCTGTAGTCCGTAGGCCGGCTCGCGTTCCGACGGACTCGCGGCCGCTCAGCCCAATGGCGTGCGCAACGGTGGCAGGCCCCAGTCGATGGGGGCCGTGCCTTGCTTGTGTAACTGGGCGTTGATCTTCGAGAAGTGACGACAGCCAAAGAAGCCCGCAGAGGCCGATAGCGGACTCGGGTGCGCGGCCGTCAGCACCGTGTGGCGACTGCGGTCGACGGCTGCCGCCTTGTTGCGCGCGTGCGAACCCCACAGCGCAAACACCAGTCCCTCACGACGGCGGTTCAGCTCGACGATCGCGCGGTCCGTGAAAGTCTCCCAGCCCTTGCCGGCATGACTAGCCGGCGCGTGGGCCCGCACCGTCAGCACCGTGTTGAGCAGTAGCACGCCCTGGTGCGCCCAGTGCAGCAAGCAGCCGTGGTCGGGTGGCGCAATGCCCAGATCGGCCTCGATTTCTTTGAAGATGTTGTGCAGCGATCGCGGCGTCGCCACGCCAGGCCGGACCGAAAAACACAGACCGTGCGCCTGGCCGGTGTCGTGATAGGGGTCCTGGCCTAGAATGACGACTCGCACCTTGTCGAACGGCGTCGCCCAAAACGCCGCGAAGATGTCCTTGCCAGGAGGATAGACCTCACCGCGGCGCTTCTCTTCGACCAGAAACGCGCGCAGGTTCTGCATGTACGGTTCGTCGAAGGCGTCGCCGAGCACGGCAAGCCAGCTGGGTTCGATCTGCGGCGGTGAGCGTTGCTCGCTCATAGCAGAAACACCAGGTAGTTCAAGACCTTGGTCATCAACTGGTCGGCTTGCTCATCGTTGTGGAAGGTGGTGTAGATGACCCGGCCCGCGCCCAAAACCGGCGGTTGGTGGCTGACGACGACTGGGCCGACGTGGGGCACTGTGTCGGGGTCGAACGGGCCTTTCTTGGCCTTGTTCTCGATCTTGGTCAGGCCGGTTACGTGAACAGTGGTGCCGTCGCCAGGCGCTTGGATGGCAATCAGCGGACCAGGGCCATATTTGGCGGTAAACGTCGTGGTGCCGACCAGCGTTGCCAGCGCGTTGTCCTTGATGGTCGCCGGAACCGACTGGTTGCCGACCACCACGTTGGGTCCGTCGTTGCTGGGGCCAGCGGGCAGGTCCTTGCCGCCGTAGAAGTCGATGGCGTCGGGAAAGGCCGCTTCTATCCACGCCCACGACAGGTCGCTGGCGTAGATGGAGCCGCCATTGTGCACGAAGTCTTTGAGGTTCTTGGCGATCTCTGGATACGCGTTGGCCCACTTCTGCGCCGCCGAGCCACAATTGAAGAACAGCACCTGGTATTGCTTGAGTTTGGCGTAGTCGAGCAGTACCTGCACGCCTTCGATGGTCTTGGGGTCCACGTCTTTGAAGTACTCATACTCGAACTGGAAGTACTTGTACTTGAAACCCAGCTGGTCGAGCAGCTTGTGCTGATGGTCCCACTGGCCCCAAAACACCGCGATCTTGGCGGCGTTGGCGGCGAAACACAGCTTGGTGCCGATGCCGGACAGGTCAGTTTGCTGGCCAGCTTTGATGTTGATCCAGTAGGTGGCCTTGAACGCGCCCTTGGAGACCAGCGCCTCATGCTTTCCGCAGGGTAGCTTGTCAAATGTGTAGGCGCCGTTTTGGTCGGTCGTCGTTGAGATTTGCTTGGCAGTGCCGTCGCAGTCTGTCACCGTCAGCGTGACCGTGGCGCCGTTGACGTAGATCTGCTCACTGGGCGCGCAAATCAGGCCTTTGAGGGAGCCGTAGCCGCAGGGCTGGCAAGCCTGCGAGGCGTCGGCGCCGTCCGGCAAATCGCTTGAAACCTGGACACCGTCGCCGCTTGCGAGGCCGTCGGCGTCTGCGGTTGCTGCATCGATGTCGGCGACTTGCCCGGTTTCGGCCCCTGCGTCGCCCGCGCTCCCGTGCGCCGTCGCGCCGTCGCCCACGCTACCGGTATCCGTCGTTTGGACGTTGGTACACGAGCAAGTTCCAAAGGTGCCGCTGCTGCCACAGGTCTGGGTGCCGCTCGTGCCCCCGCCGCACGGGCAGGATTCGACTCTGCCGGGCACGCATGTAGCACCTCCGGCTTGCGGGTCGCTACACGCGCTGACGGTGAGCACGGCCGCGGCCATCATCCAGTTGCTCTTGCGTTGTTGTCGCATGTGCGCGCTCCAGCGGGTCCAAAACGATCATGACCCAAACGTCCGTGGCGGTCCAATGCCCGACCAGCTGACACCTTGCCGTGAGGGGAAAACAAGTCGCAAGTGTATAAAATAATGTGCATCGGACGCATCTACGTCGCTGAACACTGTGTAGAAATATGTGCTCAATGCCGGCAGAATCGCGCTTGCTCGCGCATGCGGCGGCAACGCGTCGCTATGCTCTACGATCCTGGGCCTCTCAGCGCGTGTCTGCGCGGTCGTGCCCGAGGAGCGCTGATGCCGAATACCCCTGGTTCCATGCGATCGCACCTCGCAGCGCTGACCGCCAGCCTTGGCCTTTTGGCCCTGCTAGCGGCGGGTGCGTGCACCGAAGACGTGGCGGTTGGCCGCACCGAGGAAGGCAAAATCGACGGCAGCGGCCCTGACCTCGCGCTCGATGGTGGCGCTGACGGGGCCGGGACAGCCGATACCGGAGCAGAGGACGCTACGCCGACCGACGACGGCGGAACTGACGACGTATCGCCAGTCGAGGTCGCCGGCGACGCCAGCGGAACGTGCCAGGCCGGGCAGGCCTGCCCCTGCACCAGCGACGCGCAGTGCGCGACGGGCAAGTGCCTGATCGATCCCGCGACCGGCATCGGTACTTGTGCGCTGCCTTGCCAGCAAGGCGCGTGCCCGGACGGCTTCACCTGCGAGCCGGTGGTCGAAAACGGCATCCCGGTCGGCCAGGTCTGCGTGCCCAAGCCCAACTGCACCCCGACGGCCGAGGTTTGCAACGGCAAGGACGACAACTGCGACGGCAAGACGGACGAAGGCTTCTGCTTTGACGGCAACCCCTGCACCGACGACGTCTGCGATGCCGCCGGCGCTTGCGGTCACCCGAACAACACACTGCCCTGTGACGACGGCAACGCCTGTTCCGCTGGCGACGCATGCAAAGACGGCCAGTGCAGCCCGGGCGGCAAGAGCGCTTGCGACGACGGTAGTTCGTGCACCTTGGATACCTGCGACGCCAAGAACGGCACCTGCGTCAACCAGAAGCTGCAAGGTGGCTGCGAAGACGGCAACGCCTGCACGCTGGGCGACCAGTGCGCCGACGGAGTCTGCACGCCCGGAAAGGCACTGCTATGCGACGACGCCAATCCGTGTAGCGACGACAGCTGCGATCCCAAGGTTGGTTGCCTGAACCTGGGCAACACCGCCGCCTGCGACGACAAGGACCCCTGCACGGTCAGCGACAATTGCCAAAAAGGCGTGTGCAAGGGCGGCGGGCCAAAAGCCTGCGACGACAAGCTCGACTGCACGCTCGATACGTGCAAAGCCGGCGACTGCGTCAACCTGCCGATCGCGGCCAGCTGTAGCGATGGCAACGACTGCACCGAGGCCGACTTGTGCAAGAACGGCAGCTGCGCCGGCTCCGCCAAGGACTGCTCCGACAAAAGCCCATGCACGATCGACAGCTGCGAGGCCGGCAAGTGCCAGTACAAGTTGGTGCCCGATAACACCATTTGCGACGATGGCAACCCGTGCACGGCCAACGAGGTTTGCGACCACGATGGCAGCTGCTCGGGCGTCGACAAGAACTGCGACGACAACAATCCGTGCACCTTTGACAAATGTCAGGTGACCGACGGTCAGTGCCAGCACGAGCCGACACAGGGCGCGCCGTGTACCGACGGCAACGCCTGCACGCTCGGCGACGCCTGCCAGAACGGTGCCTGTCAGCCCGGCGGCAAGAAGCAGTGTGGCGACGGCAATCCGTGCACCCTGGACGCCTGCGACGCCAGCAATGCGGCATGCGTGTTTTCCGCAACCGACGGGGCATGCACGGACAACAATCCCTGTACGGTTGGCGACCTGTGCGCCAAGGGCCAGTGCGTGCAAGGCAAGCTGACCGACTGCGCCGACGGCAACCCTTGTACCATTGAGAACTGCGACACGGCGACCGGCAAGTGCGCCGTCAAGAGCTCGGTCGAGGGCATCGCTTGTGACGACGGCCAGGCGTGCACCGGCGGCGAGTCTTGCAAAGACGGCGCATGCCTGCCCGGCAAGCCCTTGGTGTGCGACGATGGCAACCCGTGCACCAAAGACAGTTGCGACGCCACCGGCAAGTGCGTGCATGTCAACGACGACGGCATTGCCTGCGAGGACGGTAATCCCTGCACTGGCGGCGATGCCTGTACGGCCGGCGCATGCAAGTCCGGCAAGTCGAGCTGCGAGTGCGAAAAGACCAGTGACTGCGCCAGTAAAGAGGACGGCAACGCTTGCAACGGCACGCTGTTCTGCGAGCAGGTGTCGCACAAGTGCCAGATCGACTTGAAGACGGTGGTAATTTGCGACGCCACCAAGAACACCGAGTGCTTGTCTTGGGCTTGCAACGCCAAAATCGGCAAGTGCGAGCCGGCCAACGCGCCGACCGGCAAACCGTGTGAAGCTGATGGCTCCGCGTGCACCAAAGGCGACGCGTGCCTGGCCGGCATCTGCGAGCCAGGGCCCGCGGTCGGCTGCGACGACAACAACCCTTGCACCAATGATCTGTGCGACCTGACCGGCGGTTGCAGCTACGTCAACAACCAGAAACCGTGCACGGACAGCAATCCGTGCTCCGAAATCGACATCTGCAGCAAGGGATCCTGTTTTGGCGGCGGGCCCAAGTGGTGCGACGACGGCAACCCGTGTACGCAGGACAGCTGCGACAAGGGCAGCGGCCTGTGCGTGTTCACGGGCACCAGCGGCGGCGGCTGCGACGACAACAACGCGTGTACCACCGGCGACGTGTGCAACGCAGGAGTCTGTCAGGCCAAGAGCAAGGTCGTGTGCGACGATGGCAAGCCGTGCACGGCCGATTTCTGCAACGAAAAGAACGGCGTATGCTCCGCGCCGGCCTCGCCCAACGGCCTCGCGTGCACCGACAACAATGCGTGCACGGTCGGCGATGCGTGCAAGAACGCGGTGTGCGTTGCCGGCAAGTACACGGTTTGCAACGACAACAACCCTTGTACGCTCGACGGCTGCGATCTCCAAAGTGGCCAGTGCACGGCCTTCGTCGGCAACAACGGCGCCGCGTGTAATGACGGCGACGAGTGCACCGTCGGTGACAGCTGCAGCGCGGGAATGTGCAAGTCTGGCGCGGCCAAGGTCTGCAGCGATACCAATCCGTGCATCTTGCCCAGCTGCGAAAAAGCGACCGGCAAATGCGTCGCCAAGAACGGCACGGCGCCGTGCGACGACGGCAACGCCTGTAGCGAAAACGATGCCTGCACCAACGGCATCTGTACGCCGGCCAAGTTCATCGTGTGCAACGACGGCGAGCCTTGCACCAACGACGCCTGCGACACCAAGACCGGCAAGTGCGCCTACGTCGCAGTGACAAAGCCCTGCACCGACAACAACAAGTGCACTGCTGGCGACACCTGCGCCGGCGGCACCTGCACTGGTAAGCCGATCAGCTGCAACGATGGCAGCCCCTGCACTGCCGATGCCTGCGACCCTGCCACTGGTTGCACGCACGCGCCGACCAACAATGGCCTGGCATGCAGCGACGGCAATGCCTGCACCAGCGGTGATGCGTGTCTCAATGGCGCTTGCAAAGGCACGGGCATCGGCTGCAACGACGGCAACCCCTGCACCGTCGATACCTGCGACCCCAAGTCTGGCTGCAAGTACACCGCGACGAATGGCGCCTGCAACGACGGCAATCCGTGCACGGTTGGTGACAGCTGCGCCACCGGCAAGTGTGTCAGCGGCACCGCCGCGTTGTGCACCGACAGCAACGACTGCACCGACGACCAATGCAACCCGGCCAACGGCGAGTGCACGTTTACCGCCGATGACACCAACACGTGCAGCGACAACAACGCGTGCTCGACCGGCGACGCCTGCAAAGCCGGCAAGTGCCAGCTCGGCGCCGGCACCAAGAACTGCGACGACGCCAACCCCTGCACCGCGGAGTGGTGCGACCCGTCCGTCGGCTGCAAAGTCACGCCGAACCAGTCGCTGCCTTGCGACGACGGCAACGCCTGCACGCTCAAAGACGTCTGCACCAACGGCAAGTGCGCGTCGGGCACGTTGGACCTGTGCAACGACGGCAGCGTGTGCACCGCCGATACTTGCGACAAGCTCAAGGGCTGCGCCCACAGCAACGTCGATGTGCCCTGCGACGACGGTAACGCATGCCAGGGCCCCGATGCTTGCAGTAACGGCAAGTGTACCGGCCAGGGCGCGGTCCTCTGCGACGACGCCAACGTCTGCACCACCGACACCTGCGACCCCAAGGTCGGCTGCATCTTTGCGCCGGTACAGGGCGGTGGCTCGACCACCGACGTGTTCGTCAGCAGCAATGGGACCCAGGCCAGCGACACCGCGGCACCGGGCGGTGGCGCGTTCCCGACGTTCATCAATTTCAAGGCGGCCGTGCCGACCTTCCAGGGTGGCAATTGGACCAGCGCCATCCAGGGCGCAACCTGGGTTTGGACCAGCTTCAAGGTCGCCAATCCGACGCAAGATGTGACAGCTGAGTTCCGGCAGAGCTTTCCGATCAACGATCCCGCCAAGGTCACTGCGACGCTGCAAGTCGCCGCCGACAATACGTTGGTGTGCTGGGTCAACGACAAGATGGTGCTCAACGCCAGCGGCACCGACAACTTCCTGCAGCCCAAAGTCGTAGAGATCAAGGCCGCGCTGCTCATCGGCAACAACCTGCTGCGCTGCCAGGTCACCAACGCCGGCTTCGCCGACGCCACGCCAGAGGGCAACCCTGCCGGCCTCGCCTACCGCCTCGACATCAAGACCCTGGTCAACGGCGCCCCGTGCGACGACGGCAACGAGTGCACGACCGTCGATGTCTGCTTCAACGGCAGTTGCACCGGCGTGGTCGGTCAGACCTGCGATGACGGCAACCCCTGCACGGCCGACAAGTGCAGCAACGGCAAGGGCTGCACCAATACCGTCGTGGACGGCACCGCGTGCGAAGACGGCGATCCGTGCAGCAGCGGCGACAAGTGCGCAGGCGGCAAGTGTACCAAGGGCAATGGCGTCTCGTGCGACGACGGCCAGGCGTGCACCGTGGACCTGTGCGATCCCAAGTTGGGCTGCAACCACAAATCGACGTCGTCAGGTCAGTTCACCGCTATTGCCGTGCCCAGCGACAGCAAGACCGTCATCGCCGGCAGCGGCGGCAACGCACCCGCCACCGCGACATGGGACCAGCACCCCGACTGGACTCATGCAATTGCCGGCGCGACCTGGCTGTGGTCGGCGACGCAGGTCCTGGACCCGGCCAAGACCACCACTGTGACGCTGCAGCGCACCTTCGACGTGCCCGCAGGCATTGAGAATGTCGTTGGGCAGGCCACGATCGCCGTCGACGGTGCGTTCGTATGCAAGCTCAATAGCAAGGTAATTGGCGTGGAGACCGCCGAGGAGAACTACAAGACGCCGATTAAGCTCTCGCTCAACGGCAAGCTGGTAGCAGGCCCCAACGTGTTCGCGTGCACGGTAACCAACCCAGGCAAGCCCGGCAGCACCGCGCAGAGCAATCCGGCCGGCTTGCTGTTCCGGCTCGACTTGCAATGGTACGCCAAGGGGGGCGCCGTGCCCTGCGACGACGGCAACGGCTGCACGGTCGGCGACTGGTGCAAGGGCTTCTTCTGCCAATCGGGCTCGGTGGTCGACTGCGACGACAACGACGCGTGCACCAGCGACTACTGTGACCCCAAAGTCGGCTGCGGCCACAAGGACTCGGGCGCGACCGCTTGCGACGACGGCAACGCCTGCACCGTCAGCGACGTCTGCGCGGCGGGCAAGTGCACCGGAGGCAAGCCTGCCAGCTGCGACGACTACGACCCGTGCACCACCGATTCGTGCGACGCCAAGGCCGGCTGCGCATACGCTCAGGCCGACGGTGCCAGCTGCACCGACAACAACCCGTGCACGGTGGGCGATGCCTGCAAGGCCGGCAAGTGCGTGGCGACCGCTGCCAACCTGTGCAACGACAACAACGCGTGCACGGTGGACGCGTGCTCGACCTCGCAGGGCTGCTATTACAACCCGACACCGGGCGCATGCGACGACGCCAACTCGTGCACCATCAACGACCAGTGCTCGGGCGGCCAGTGCCTCGGCGTGGCGCAGAACGGCTGCAGTGACAACAACGCTTGCACCAACGACGTCTGCGACCCGACTAAGGGCTGCATCAGCACGCCGGTTGCTTTGGGCCCCTGCGACGACGGCAACCCGTGCACGCTTGGCGATGGCTGCAAAGCGGGCGTGTGCAGCAGCGGCACCACCAAGCCGTGCACCGACGGCAACCCGTGCACCATCGACAGCTGCGACACCAAGGGCGCTGGCGGCTGCCTGTTCAACCCGCAGCCTGACGGCCAACAGTGCGAAGACGGCAACCCGTGCACGGTCAGCGACATCTGCGCCAAAGCCAAGTGCGTGATGGGCAAGCTGCGCGAGTGCGGCGACGGCAACCCCTGCACCGACGACGCTTGCGACCCGGATACCGGCAACTGCGTCAACAAGGTGCTGGTCGGCATCTACGCCTGCGACGACGGCGACGCCTGCAGCTTGGGTGACCAGTGCAAGTCCGGCGCCTGCGTGGGCTCCGCCAAGGCGTGCAACGACAACATCGCGTGCACGGCCGACAGCTGCAACTCGGGCACTGGGCAGTGTGTGTTCAAGGCGATTCCGGGGTGTCAGCCGTAGGGCAGGGCCAAAAAACCGATGCGTTGCGTCCAGACCAGGAGGTAGACCTCTCGCGCTGCGGCGCGCCGCCGGTTGCGTCGCGTTGACTGCCTTGCGTGTTTCGGACAAACCGCTGGTGCTGAGGAGCCCGCCATGTTGCGTTCGCCGATCCTCGCCCTGGCCGCAATTGCGATAGCCTGCGGCGACCCCCCACCAGCAAATGCGCCCATCAGCAGCGCAGACGCCGCCGCCGAGACCGCCGCCGCAACCGACGTAGCAGATAACGGGCTTGACGTCGCCGCCGAAGTGGCCGAAGAGGTTGCCCAGGCGGACGCCTCAGCCGACGCGCAGCGCATCCCCGACACGCCTTGCGCCCAGGGCTGCGTCAAGTGGCAAGCGTGCATGCCGCTTGCCGCTTGCCTCGCCGCGTGCGAAGTCGACGACTGCGCCCAGCACTGCGTCGGCGCGCCGCAAGTGCAGTCGTGTGAAGACGCCGCCGCATGTCTGGGCATTTGGAAGGATTCCCAACCCTTCTCGACCGGCCCGTATGGGAGCAAGTGGCGCACGCAGGCGGGCGACACCAAAATTCCCACCGCAGAAGGCACCTTCTCCGTCGCCGAGCGCTGGAATGGTCGCGACGTGTTCGTGTTCCTGACCACCCAGGACGGCTTCGCCTACGCCGCCAACCTGTGGAAGTCGAACCTCAAGCAGTGGCTGCAGGCGTCGCCCAAGAACGTCCACTACGTGTTCTTTGCGCTCGCCGGCAAAGACAAAGCGGCAGCCCAGGCCCTGGTCGACAAGCAACGCGATCTGGTCAAGACGCAGGTGAGCAAGCTCAGCGACTACGAGATCTGCCTGTGGTCCAAGCGCGTGCATTTTGCCAGCGACATCGCGCAGAACTTTGGCGGTGGGCTGTTCGACCTCATCAAGACCCAAGGTGGTCAGGCCGCGATCGGCATCGACCGCACGCAGAACTGGCGCCAGATTGGCCTGTTGCAAACGGTCGGTGGCGCGCCCGAACTGCGGTTGCTGACCTACGAGCCGCGCTACTGGAACTGGGAGGTGCAGCGCGAAGCCGCCCTGTCCAGCTATCCCGAGCTGGTGGTGCCCGTGCACAAGGCCAGCGACGGCAACCACTTTGATGTCGAGGTCGACGTGGGGCCGGCCGACAAGCTGGCCGAGTACGACACGCTGCTCATCGACCTCGGCGCCTGGTGCAAGGACCACAAAGACGAGAACTGCGCGGAGTGGGACTACATCGCATCGGCGGCGCTGTGCGAGCGGCCACTGGTGCCGGTGCCGGCGCAGAAGTGCCAGGCCGGCGTGCCCGATGTGGCGGAAGTCAAAGAGGGGCTGGGCCTGTGCGGCGACACCACCGCGACCTGCAAGCTGGCCGAAGACTGCTCGCCGACCGCTGCATGCAAGGGTTACGTAGCGCCGGTTACCGCCAAAAAAGGGATCCCCGCCGAACAAGCGACCTGCTCTTGCAGCAACCTGGACGGCACGCCCATCGAACACAAATCCAGCTGCAAAGGCGACGGCAGCGGCTTTGCCCCTTGCCCCTGCGGTTGCTCGCTGGAATTCGGCCGCTGGATTACGCCGTACCACCGCGAAGGGCGCTGGGTCAGCGACGTCACGCCGTCGCTGGTGTACTTCCGGGCCGGCGGCAAGCACCGCATCCGCTTTGACGCCGCCAACTTGCCGATGGTCGACTTTGCGCTGCGCTTCCAAAAGCGCGGGTCGCCGTTGCGGCCCAAGAAACTGGTCGACCTGTTTGGCGGCGGCCCGTTCTACCAAGACTACAACAAGAAATACAAGCCGTTGACCGTGGACATTCCGGCCAGCACCAAGAAAGTCGAGCTCTACGCGCTCATCACCGGCCACGGCTTCGGCACCGAGCTGGACAACTGCGCCGAGTTCTGTAACCACACCCACCACTTCGGCATCAACGGCCAGGAGTTCTCGCACACCCACCCAGCGGCGGGCGCCTTCATGGGCTGCGCCGAGGCGGTCGACAAAGACGGCACCGTGCCCAACCAGTTTGGCACCTGGTACTTGGGGCGCGGCGGCTGGTGCCCCGGTCAGGACGTGCGGCCCTACCGCGTCGACGTCACCAGCGCCATGAAAATCGGCGGCGCCAACACGTTGACCTACAAGGGCCTGTTCAAGGGCGTCGACTACGTGCCCAAGCCCAACCCCAAGCCGCAAGGTGGCTTTGGCGCCAGCATCAACAAGCGCAGTTGGTTGGTGCTGTACGAATAGGCCTGGTCGGCGCCGGCACTAGGAGCCTGTCGGACTATTGATTGGCGGAAAGTTCTTGATGACGAATACACACATGATTTCAGGCCTCCGACAGGCTCCTAGCTTATCGCGTTTTTCAACTCGTTGAGAACTTGCCAAAGTGAATTTGTCCAGTTTCAA
>SXRM01000182.1 GCA_005792545.1 Pseudomonadota bacterium
AGTCGTCGGCGCCGAGCTCCAAGCCGACGATGCGGTCATTCTCGGTGCCTTTTGCGGTCAACATGACCACCGGCACCTTGCTCTGCTGGCGAATCCGCCGCAAAACCTCAAAGCCGTCGATGCCCGGCAGCATCACGTCGAGCACCACGAGGTCAAAGACCTCAGACGTGGCCCGACGCGCGCCTTGCAGGCCGTCGGTCACAACCGCGACTTGAAAGCCCTCGGGTTTGAGCAACCGCTCAAGCAGGGCGCCTAACCGGATGTCGTCGTCAACCAACAAGATGCGCGCCATCGCCGCCTCGTGGCCGCCTCCAAACGGGCGGCATCGGCATGATTTGTAGCACAGATCAAGTTGACGTGTAGGCGCCCGGCGCGGCCCAAAGGGTCACAGTTTCACAAGATTTCTCAACCGTAGCGGCGATGTTCGTGCAGCATGGGGCCGCATTCGCTCTGCCGCTGCGCTTGGCTGCGCGCCTGGTGGCGGACCTAGGGTACGGCCTGGACGGGCGCCCGCAATTGCACGGCCGGCTTGCGACTCGGACCGATGGGTGCGTCCTGCTGCCCCGCGCCGCGAAACTGTCGAGGCCCGCCGATGGCGATCAACTGCAGCGCGATTTGGTGACCGATGTCGCTGCGCTGAAAGTCGCAGTCCGTCAGTTCCGCCAACTGCTTGCCGGCGGCCACCAAGTCAGCGCCCTTGTCGATTTGCTGCAGCGCCTCGTCGACGCCAGCCTGCACGCGCGCGATGTCCGCCTCGTCGCCGGGATCGGGCGCGGGTCGCACGTAGCCCTTGTGGCCGGCCGCGATGCTCTCAGTCCGTCGCTGCAAGTGCCCAACCGCCCACGCCACCACGTAAAGATCGGTGTCGCCGAGCGTCTTGCCCAACTCGATCAAGCGCTTCTGGTCCTGGTCGCCGCCGCACAGCCCGATGGCAATCCAGGCGCGGTAGCGCACGATTTCATTCCTGTTCTCGGTCAGAGGCCAGATGTGGGCAGCAGCTTCTGGCTTGCCGGTCCGGGCGAGCGCCGCCATGGCCGCGAGTTGCCCCGATAGCTCACCTCTAGCCATCTGGCCCGCGAGCGCCGGGATCACACGCGGGTCATCAATGCCACCGAGCATCTCCATGGCCTTGGACCGACGTTCGCCGCTGTGACTGTCTAGGTCCCCGATGAGGGTAGGCACGGCCCGTTCGCCCATTGCGGCCACCCGCACGGTCGACATGCCAGCCTGACCCGGTGGGTCGTCGAAGCGGCCGCGCAGCATCCGCGGGTCCTCGACGCTCTTTTGGTACAGGAAGTAGATCGCCACCAAGGATGCAAGCACTGCCAGCAGCGCGAGCGCCACCACGGCCATGCGGGCGTAGGCCTTGGGGCCAAACGTCTGATCACTCAACGCGGGCATTGCGTAGCTCTGCGGGTCGAGGCCCGCCGCGGCAAGGTAGGGCATGACAGCATTCTGGCAACGCGCAGGGTGCGCGTTAGCGCCGGCGACTTGGACGCGTGAAGGCCGCTGAGGGCTTGCTGAACCCGGGTCCTTGCCGACAATTCATCGTCGCCGCGACCAAAGGGTCACAGGCAAGGTTCGACGACCGTGATGTCGTCCAAAAAGATGCCCTGGTTCTTGGCGTTGTTGATGCCGTCTTTCGAGTCGAAGTAGAACTCGATAACCAGGCCGCCTTTGCCCTTGTACTTGACTAGGTCGACTTTCTTATCGACCAGCTTCTTGGCCTCTTGATCGAAGTCGAATTGCGCCTTGTTGGCGTGCGACCACACCACTTCATTTTTGATGTCAGTGCCGGGCACCGAAACGCGAATTTCGAAGGTCTCAAAGCTCTTTTCGATGTCGAGGTAGAGCTTGAACTGCAGCCACGCCGCGTTCTTGGCATCAAAGTTGAGCACAATCGCCTTTTCGTTGGTCAACGATCCAGAGACGCCATTGCTGCCGTCGGCGTAGTTGGTCCCCGCTTCGTTGCCGAAGTAGGCCTCGTACTGGCCGTTGCCGTACTTCTTGGCGATGACCTGCCACTTGGCGACCTGGCTGTTACCAGCTGGTACCCAGCCGCTGCCATCGAGCTTGCCACCCTCAAAGGTCTGAACGGCCAGTGCGGTGGTTTGCGCGCAGCAACCCGGTCCGGCCTTGAAATCGGTCATGCAGGCAAACAGCAGCGCATTGGGGTCCTTGCTGCAGATGTACTTCTTGCAGGGGTCGGGCTTTGCGGGCTTGCACATGCCGTCGTCGATGCACGGCGGCGCCTCGCAGACGGTGGACAGCTGCAGGTTGTCGACGAACACGCCTTCATAGTTGTTGTTCGACACGGTGCCGGCGTCAAACTCGAATTGCAGCTTGAATTTCTTGCCCTTCCACTCGTCGGGCACCTTGATGACCACCGACTGGAACTTGCCGTTAGTCGAGCCTTCAATGGCATAGCTATTCCACCACCACACGTTGGCTTTGGCCGGGTCGGCCGCTGCGGCATCGTAGGCACCAATGCGCAGGCGGTCGGTGTAGATCGGGTCGGGTGGCGCCTTGAACACGAAGTTTGGATCATTGGCCGGCGGATTCCACTCTGTGGACAGGAACAATTGGAAGGTCAGCAGGGTGGTGCCGTTCTTGGGCACTTCGATGTCTGGGCTGCGAACCACCGCCGCCGGCACTTCCTGGCCCGCGTTGTAGGTGATTCCATTGGTGCCGAAGTACATGGAGTACTGGCCGCTCTTGGCCTTGGTCGGCGTCACGCTCCAGCCGACGAGCGTGCTGTAGGGCTTGCCGCCAGAAATCGGCGGCGCGCCCTTCATGAACGAGGACTTCCAGCCGTCGGGCAGCTTGCCCTCGCTGCTGTCAAAAGCCTGGTCGACTACGGTCTTGTTGGAGCAACAGGTTGGCGAAGTCAGCGCGTAGGTGCACGTGCCCGCGGCGCACTTGTCGTCGGTGCAGGTGTCCTTGTCGTCGCATTGCGCGTCCGCGCTGCAGCAGCCTGCAAGCGGCTTGTACAGGCAGGTCTTGTCCTGGCACACGCCCACTTCGCACTTGCCTGCACCTGTACAGTGTTTGTCTTCCGTGCACGGCTTCTCGTCGGTGCAGGTGATGTCGACGCTGACGTCGTCGATGCGGGCGCCGGACGACTTGTTGGCCAGACCGTCGCCGGAGTCGAAGTGGAAGCACAACTGCACTTCCTTGCCGGCGAACTTGTCGAGCGGCACGTTGACCGAAACCCACTCCCCCTTGGTCGTGCCAGCGATGGCGTCGCTGCTCCAGATGCCGGCCGGCATGCCGGTTCCCGGCGCTTTGCAGTCCGTAGCGCCGCAGTATTGGCCATTGGTGTAGACCAGCAGCTTCAACTCGTCGAGCTTGGGCTCGTTGGCGATTGCCGGGTTCTTGTATTTGTCAGCCGGAAGCTTGTCCCACTCCGTGCTCAGGTTCACCGCAAACGACGCCGTGTTGTACAGCGTGCCGGCCATCAACTTTTTGGGTAGCGAGCAGATGGTACCGGCCGGACCCTTGGGCGCGATGGTCGGGTCGTCGTAACTGGTGTAGTTCGCGTCGCTAAAGCGCAGACCGGGCCCGCCATTGGTCCCCCCCTTGGGGTCCGTCTGCCACTTGACGACCTTGCTGTTCTCGGTCTTGGTCCAAGTCGAGTCGCCGTTGTCAAAGCCTTCTTTGAGCAGGTTCTCAGGCTTACAGCACTGCAGGTTTGCCGCGTTGGGCACGTTCTTGCACAAACCCTGTTCCGCACCGGCGGCTTTGGGGCAGGAGTCGATGGTGCAGTCGTTGTTGTCGTTGCAGTCGACCGACGCCGCGCAGCAGTTGGGGATCATGTCGCTGAAACACAGACCAGCCCCATTGGCGGCGTTGACGAACGGCGTGCACTCGTCGACGGTGCAGGGCTTCTTGTCGTCAGCGCACTTCTTGGCGGCGTCGCAGGTGACGTCCTTTTCGTTGACCGTGCCGCACACCGACTCGATGCGAATGTCGTCGAGGTAGATGCCTTCGAATTTGTTCTTGAGGCCATTGGTGCCGGTGTTGAATTCCCACGACACCGCAATGCCCTGGCCGCTGAATTTGGCGAGGTCGACGGCGATGTGCTGCCAGTTGCCGTTGGTCGACTTGCCGATCGCCACGGAATTCCAGTCGAGCGGCACACCGTTGATGGCAATCTTAAGGACGTCTTTCTCGACGAGGCACTGGCTGTTGGTCGTCAACTGCACGCACACTTCGTCCGACTTGCACGGCGTGGCGCAGTTGCCCTTCTTGACGTCTGGCGCCTTAAGCCAGCTGGGCTCGGTGTCGAGCCACAGCCAGAAGTGCAGCAGGAACTGCTTGCCGGGCGTCAGCGTCACCGTGGTGGACTTAAGCTTGGTCGAGACCGCGCCGCCCGTGTTGGCGTTCTGGCAGCCGTCTTTGCTGGTGTGTGAGGCATCGTAGGTGTAGCACTCGTTGCCAAAGTACAGCGAGTACTTGCCGCCATGGGCGCGCTTGGTCTCGACGCTCCACTTGACGTTGCCATTGGTCGGACCGTATTCAGCCTGGAAGCCCTGCAGCGATTTCTGCTCAAAGTCGTTGACGAGCGGGGTCTCTTTGCCTTTGCAACAGTTCTGGACCGGCGAGTATTCGCACGCCGCGGTGTCCGTGTTGCACTTCTGGCTGGTGCACTCGTTGGCATCGTCACAGTCGGCGTCGTCGCAGCACAAGTTGGGGTTCTTTTGCCCTTTGCACTGGCCGGTGGCCTTGTCGCACACCGCCTTTTCACACTTCTTGACCACGGTCTTGCTGCATTGGTCGTCGCTGACGCAAAAGACTTGAGCACCACTATCACCGTCGGGTGGGCTGCCGCTGTCCGTCGCGCCTGCGTCCGCGATGTCCGTGGTCGGCGCGCCGTCCGCGACTGCGGTATCCGCGACGCTGTCTGAGCCTGGCGTGGCGTCCCCAGCGACGGTTTCCTCGGCTGGAGCCGTGTCAGTTTTGCCGCCGTCAGCACCACCGACCGGCGGCTTCTCGTCCTCCGTGCATCCCGCTGGCGGTAATCCAAGCAACGCGACGATCGCGAACGCCCGTGCGCCCACGCTGAATTGGCCGAAGTTGAGCATTCCCCTTCCCTCCCGGCGCCGCCCCGCGGTGAACCGTGCGCGCTCGCAAGGCTGCCAGTGTAGCTTGCGCGGCCGTGACGTGCAACGATTTGCCCATACGGTCTGGGTGCTGATTTTGCCTTTGGAGTTTAGGGTTTGCCGGCCCCGCCGGGCGCAAGCCATGGGCAAGCGGCCTTGGCGGCACTCGCGGCTTGGACAAGCCCGAACGTTTGACCGCTGGTCTTGTCGATCAGGGGCTTGGCCGTCGCCGTGGCCAGCGCCCGCGCCTGGGTCGCGGTCAGAGTCGGGTTGCAACCGAACAACAGCGCTACAACGCCGGCGACCACGGGGGCCGCCTGCGAGGTGCCGGCCAACGACGCCACCTTGCCGCCGGGCACAGCGCCAGCCAAGTAGGCGCCAGGGGCGACGAGCTTGAGCTGCGGCGCGCGGTTGGAAAAGCATGCGACTTTGGCCGATGAGGTCACGCTGTCCTTGCACAGCTTGCCAAAGCCTTGGGGGCCGTAGTTGCCTGCATACGTCGCGCCAACCGGCAGGGCCGCGGTCAGACATGCGGGCGTGGAGAGTTTGCCTATCGCCGCGCCATTGCCAGCTGCGGCGACGACGAGGACGCCTTTGGACTCGAGCGCTTTTAGCGCCTTTGCAGTCACTGGATCGGACTTGTCGCAAACGCCGGCGAACACCTCGCTGCTGCCCAGGCTCAGGTTGAGGACGCGGACGTTATGGACCGCGACCTGACCAAGCAACCAGTTTAGCCCGGCCAGCAAGTCCGAGGTCGGGCCGGTACCGTCTTTGCCGAACACCCGCACGGCCACCAACTTGGCTTCGGGGGCAACGCCGGCCGGAGCGAGCTTGCCGGCTCCAGCCAAGGTGCTGGCGACGTGGGTGCCGTGGCCGTGCGCGTCCGCTGCGCTTGGGCCGGTCTTGCCGCCGCCGGGACAGCCTGCAGCCGAAAAGCACTGCTGGGCGACCACTCGGCCGGCGAGGTCGGGGTGTGCGGCGTCGACACCGCTGTCGATGACCGCAATGCGCACACCGGCCCCCGCGAGCCCCATTGTTGCTCGCGCTTTGCTTGCGCCGACGATCTCGGCTGCGCTGGCTTGCGTTTGCACCAGCCGGTCAGGCGTCACCGATAGCACTCGGCGGTCCACTTGCAGGCGCGCAACCGCGGCCGGCGACGCTCGCACCGCAAACGCGTGCAACCGGTCGTAGCTGCGCAGCAGGAGCCAGTCATCGTCGGCTCCAAGCATTTCGGCAGCCGTAGTCGCCAGGTCGCCAGTTGCGCCCTCGTCGAGTTCGACAATCCAGTCCGCGAGTTCGGCAGCCGGCGCTTGGTCGTCAGCGCGGCGCGCGTGCGACAGCAAGCCTGTGTGGCTTTGCACGCTGAGTGCTTCGGCTGTGGTGCCAGAAGGCTCTGGTGCGTGGTGGACTGCGCAACCTGCGCTCACCGCAAACGCCAAAGCCGCCACTAGAAAGCGGCCCGCCCATGCGACCGCAAAACGCTTGTTATTCATAACCGACCCGCAGCGGCGGAATGCCGCGACGGTCCGGCGCCACGCAAGAAGCGTGCCACGCGCAACGGCCAGTCAGGACGTTGATTCTACGAGTGTTCTAGAATTCGCCGGGGCCGTTTGTCGCAGATTTGGCCGTGGAAATTCTGAGACCGGAAGTGAGGCAAGAGTGAGACAACTGCACTTTCATGGACTTTCAGTGCACGACGTCCAGCCACAGCGGCAAACCGCTGGCGGTACCGTCGCCGATCGTGTAGGCGGCGCCCAACTCAGCCAGCGCCCGCTCGGTACGGGCGGCGTCCCGTCCGTGGACCAGCGCAAGAACATCTCCGGCGTGGACCAGGTCGCCCGGCCGCAGCTGCAACACGAAGCCCACCGCTGGATCGACGTTGTCGCTGGCCTTGTCGCGACCGGCACCGAGGCGCACCGCAGCGAGACCGACCTGCAACGCGTCCAAGGCCAGCACGTTGCCGCTGGCCGTTGCGTACAGCGGCTGCACGATCGGCGCCCGCGGCAGCACCGACCACGGGTCGTCGCAAACGCGGCCATCGCCATTCTGGGCGCGCACCAGCCGGGCAAATCGGTCAAGCGCGGAGCCGTCGTCCAACGCTTGCGCTACGCGCCTTTCGCCTGCCGGCAGATCAGCGGCCACGCCAGCTAGGCGCAGCATCTCGCCACCCATGCGCACGACCAGTTCGCGGGTATCGAGGGGTCCCCGGCCGCGCAAGACCTCGATCGACTCCGCGATCTCGAGCGCGTTGCCGATGTGGGTCCCGGTCGGCCGGTCCATGGCCGTCAGCATGGCCGTGCAGTTCCGTCCCGCCGCGTGGGCCGCGCGCGTCATCGCCTCTGCCAGGCGCAGCGCGTCGGCGCGGGTCTTCATGAAGGCGCCAGAACCAACCTTGATGTCGAGCACCAGGCTCCCCGCGCCTTCGGCGAGCTTCTTGCTCAAGATGGACGCGACGATGAGCGGAATCGACTCGATGGTCGCCGTGACGTCGCGCAACGCGTACAGCTTGCGGTCGGCCGGGCAGATGCGGTCGGTCTGGCCGATCAAGCACGTGCCGACTTCGCCGGTGATGCGGGCAAATGCATCCAGGCCCAGGCGCACGTCAAAGCCGGGAATCGACTCCAGCTTGTCGAGCGTGCCGCCGGTGTGCCCCAAGCCACGGCCCGAGATCATCGGCACGGCCACGCCGCACGCCGCTACGGCGGGTGCCAGCGGAATGGAGACCTTGTCGCCGACGCCACCGGTGGAGTGCTTGTCGGCCGTCGGTCGATCGAGGTGGTCCCAGCTGACCACATCGCCAGAGTGCTGCATGGCGTCGAGCAGCGCCGCGGTCTCCCGGTCGTCCATGCCGCGAAACAGCACGGCCATGGCAAACGCCGCCATCTGGTAGTCGGGTACGTCGCCGCGTGTATAGCCGGCAATGAGCTCGGCGATTTCAGTGGCGGTCAGCGCACCGCCGTCGCGTTTGCGGGCGATGAGTTCCACGGCGCGCAAGCTCATGCGGGCTCCGGGGGCGAAGTCGTGGCGGAAGGGTCCAGGGTCAGCCGGCTGCTTGCCAACGTCGCTCGCGCTCAGCCCGGCGGTCGGCAGCATGGGCCGTATCGAGCTTGTCGCGCAGCATGGCGATTTCGTGAAAACTAGCGACCAGGCGCTCGGTCAGCTGCGGCAGGTAGGCACCGCTCACGAAGAGCCGCGGCGGCTGGTAGCCTGGCGGCTGCCGATCGTCGGCGGGCAAGTGCTGTCGGCTGGCCAGCGCTTCGACTTCCGCGTCAACGGCCGCAATCACCGACCACACCAGCGGAAAATCGCGCAGCGTCGGCTTACTGTCCTTGGTCTGCGGCATCTGAGCTACGGACAACAGCCAGGGTCCTGGCCAAGCCAACTCGCGCTCAACCCGCGCCGCGGCGGCCTTGCCGACTTGTGCGGCACTGGCGCGCAGCTGCCGCAATTCGTCATCGCCCAAGTGGTCTGCGGCTTCGGCGCCGACGAAGCGCCGACGCAGTTCACCTTCGACGTACGCGGCAAGATGCTCGGCAAGGAGCCGCACGATGGCGTCGACCGTCTCGCGCAGGCGGTGCTCGGCTGCGGTCAACTCGGCGCCGGCAGAGCCAGGTTGATCGGTTTGCGCGTCTGCTTGAGGGATGGCCATGGCGGGTCACGGGCGCGAACGACGCGCGGCCGCTATTTGCACACGGCCGAACTGGAGTTGGCAAGGGGGCTCAGATAGCACGGCGTGATGCAGGGGGATCCCTGGGCCTGCCACATCGCGCCACCCTTGGGGTCGCCCGGGTTCTTCTTGGCCGCACAGGCATTGCCCGACTGGTAGCACGTCTGCAACACTGGCGCCTCAAAGCCGACTTCCTTGTTCGGCCAGTTGATGCGCCCCACGTACCACATGTCCACGGGCTTGAGCTCCTGGTTGGCCAGCTCGACCACCTGCTTGCCGAGCACGTAGATGCGCAGCGTGGCAAAGCTTTTGCCAAAGCCAAAGTCATTCCAGTAGTGCACGCCGATCGCATACTGGACCGGACTCTCGGCCACACCCTGCGGCGCGTTGAGGTTGACGTTTTCGGGCCCGGCGCCGTCGGTGTCGTCCAGATCCAGCCGTGCGTCGTCGTCTTCGGTGGCCGCGCTGCCCCACTTGGGCGTAGCGTTGAACCAGAAGGCGTCGAATGGCGTGCTGAACCACGGATCGGGCGTACCATCGCAGTCCTGGTCGGGACCCTGAGCCAGCGGATGCGCAAAGTGTAGGTCGAGATCAGCGCCAACCCCCTGGCCCTTATCGGTCTCGTCCGGATCTGCCGGGGTCTTCCACAGCAGTTCGACGTGAAGCGCCTGGCTGGGCACGGCGATAATCTTGATTTCCGCAGGCTTGCACGACTTTACCGGAGGCGAACTGTCGTCCCACACGTCAAGCGAGAACACATACTCGCCCGCGACGTTGGTCTGGAACGTCGGGTTGGGCGTCTTGTTGTTGGGCACGAACGACTGCTGGCTGCCGGGCGGCTGCGACACTACCTTCCACTCGAACTTGGTGATCGAGCCGCCGCCGGGCGCGATCGAGCCATCGCCCTTGAGGTGCAGCACCGTCTGCGGCACGACCTGCTCGCCCTCCTGTACGTGGATCTTGGCTTCGGGGCAGTTTTTCTCGACGCACACGCCAGTAAACTTAAGCTGCACTGGCGAGGCGTTCGAAGCCACCTCGACGCTGGCGATGTCGGGCACCTTGGCCTGTGTCGCCGGATCTTCGACCGACAGTGCCGCCGGGGAATAGTTCGCCTGCAGCTCAAACGCTGCGTTGGGCTCCAGCACGATCGGCGCGGCCTCCGTCGGGCCAGTCTTGGGGTCGACTTTGAGGTCTTTGTTGCCCGCCCAGTTGAGCGCATACGCCGAGCTGCCGCCGGCCTTGATCGCGAAGTTGGTGATCGTCAGCTTCTCCGTGCCGCAGTTGGTCGTCGTCAGCGTCTGGGCGGAGACTTTGGCCAGTTCGACCGCCCCGAAATTGACCGTCGGCCCCGGCTTGACGCTGATGCAAGGCACCTTGCTGTTCGCCGTGACCAGCACCGGCAGGCCACCGACGAACGTGCTGTCGTTCGAAAAGATACGGATTTCACCCTGACGCTTCTTGTCGTCGGTCGGCTTGAACAGCAGCTCAGTTGCCTGTGCCGCGCCGGCGGCAATCACCAACGGCGGGTCAAACACGGCAGCCGTACCGCCCTTGTGGCTGGCCGGGCCCGCAGTCAGGCTGAACGCAGGGTCGAGGTTGACTTCGATCTTGCTGATGAACAGCGTCGCGTCACCCAGGTTGGTAATTTGCAGGTCCCTGGTGGTCTGCTTGCCGATCTGCACGTACGGGATGTCGATGAGCGTCGGCTGGGCCTTGATCTTGGGCTTGCCGGCCGTCGTCACCAGCTCAAAGCACAAGTCGGTTTTGGCGTATTCAGCGGTGCCACCCAAGCGCAAGCAGACTTTGCCGGTGCGCGCCTTGGTGTCGAACTGCTTGTAACGGATTCGAAAGCTCTCTTCGGTGACCAGGCCGGCCGACAACGGCACGCCTGGCGGAACGACCTTGCTCCACTTGCCCTTCTTGTCGGCGCACGCCACCTGACCGGTGCTGTCGAAGCACTCCAAGGCTTTTTCGTCGGTTTCGTTGGGGCTGGCGGCGGTGTATTCGAGCCGGATGTCGTCGATGCGCAGGGGCGCTACGGTCGCCACTGAGATGGTGTTGCGAATGCGGAACTCGACCGGCAGTTCGCCGCCAGGTGGCACGCCGCCAACTTGGATTTCGGTCTTTTCACCTTTCGCGCCTGTCAGCTGCTGATTGGTGCCTGCGCGGCGCAGGTCGAGTTTGGCAAAGCACTCCTTTTGGTCGCTGGTCCCGGCAACCAGGCATTTCTCCAGGCCGCCGCCGGGCCCGGTGGATGCCGTCGTGCCCGGAGTCGTGCCGGGATCTTCACTGCACGCCGCTAGCGCGACCGCTGCCACTGCCAGCGCGCAGGCTGCCACGCGCCGTCCAACCCAAAATCCATCCATGTCACGACCGTGCGCGCATCCAAGCGGCTTGGCGAGAGATCCCCTTATCGTGCTGGATTGGCGGGGTGTTCGCAAGCGCGCAGGCGCCCGCCGGCCCGCCCTACGGCGCGATCGGCTTGACTTTGACCTTTGGCTTGCCATCGTCCGCGGGCGGCGCGTCTGCGGCCGGTGGCTTGTCTTTGGGCTTGGCGGGCGCGGCTGGCTTGGCGGCGGGCGGCGCCTTTGCCGGTGGTCCAGCGGGAGATGGCGCGGGCGGCGGAGGCGGCGCGGGCGCGGCAGGCGCCTCGGCTGCGGGCGTGGCTGGCTCGGACAGGCCGATTGGTGGCGGCGCCTCGCCGGGTGCGAAGTCCGGACAGCCGTCGGTGTCCTCAAAGCCATTCTTGCGCTCTGGCTGCTGCGGGCACAGGTCGTCTTTGTCCAGGATACCATCGCCGTCGTCATCCAGGTCCGGACAGCCATCGTCGTCGTCGCGGCCGTCCTTGTCCTCGGGCTTGCGTGGGCACAGATCTTTGGCGTCCGCGATGCCATCGCCGTCGTCGTCCAGATCCGGACAGCCGTCGCCGTCCTCAAAGCCGTCGCGGTCTTCAGGGACCAGGCGGCAACGATCCCTGACATCGGCGACGCCGTCATCGTCGTCGTCCAAATCGGGGCAGCCGTCGCCGTCGCCGAACCCGTCCTTGTCTTCGGCTTGGGCAGGGCAGCGGTCCAGCTTGTCGTCCAGACCGTCGCCGTCCTGGTCGCTGGGCAGCTCCGCAGGCGCAAACTGCAGCCCGGCGACCAACCGCACGCCCGCCGACCCCGCGCCGCCCGACGGACTGCCACCAAGCCCCACCTGGCCGTGCAACCACGGCAACAGGCGCCACCGCGCGCTCGCCATGGCGTCGACGACGGACGACGCGGCCGGTACGGTGTCGACCAGTCCCAGCGTCGCCCGCAGCTCGCCGCGTGCAGTCAGTTGACCGTCCAGAAAAGAACCGCCAACCCCCGCCCAGACATCCGCAGTCGACCCTGCGCGCAGCGCGACCAGTTGGGCGTTGTGGTCCAGGGTGCCGTCGGTTTTGAGCGGGTGGATGGTGTGCTCCGCAGTCGCCGTCATGCGCGCGCCGGCGCCGGCGTCCAAACGCCAAGGCCCCCACGCGCCGCCGAAAAACGCTTGCAGCGACAACGCATGTGCGCCGCCAAGCCAGCTGGCGTCGTCGGCCGTGGGCAACCCCCACACCGCTGCCGCACCGAACTGGCCCTCGCCCGAGCCCAGCTTGCCATTCCACAAGCGTTTTCGGCCTTCGAGCCGCAGGTCGCCGAGCGCCGGCGCCTTGGGTTCTGCGGTTAGTTGGACGAGGTTTGGGCCGCCGCCGCGTATCTGGAAGGCAACAGGCAGCACGACACCAACGGCCCAGTCTGCGGGTAGCCCAACCAGAGCGCCGAACTCGCCCATCGACAGATCGCCCAGCACGGTTTGCTTAAGCCCTTGGGCGGTAAACCGCAGCGGCGCACGGGCATAGTGTGCGCCCGCCAGCGCCTGCCATTGGCCTGCAGCAGGTAGCGCAGCGGATCGCCCGAGCCAACCGTCGTCGCCACCGGCAGAGGGTCGCAGCGTCTGCATGGAGAACGCTGCAGCGGCCGGTTGGTGGGCGCGCACTCCCGGCGCGAACAGAATCGCGGCCACGCCCATCGCCGTGCTCGCTGCGCGCCGATACCCTGGAACTGGTCGTTGCCACATGGCGACCTCGCAAACCCACGCCGAGCGTTGCCCCCGCCGTAGGGCGGCACAGTGTCCGGCGGTGGGTGCGGCGCGTCAACCCGCAGACGTGGCAGGGTCACATGGCGGTTGCTGCTTGCCGACCACGGTGCAAAGTGCTAGAAACCGCGCCCCTTTGCCGGCACCTTACCCGATGACTGAACCCACCGAGACGACCGAATCCACCGCCGAGCCGCCCGAAGCCCAACCCGAGCACGGGCTGGCCGCGGCGGAATCCGACGGCGGCGTCGAGGCGATGCAGGCAGAAGGGATTGAAAGCGCAGCCGCTTTCGCTACGCAGCAAGTTGGCGAGCCTGAGGACGCGCTGCCCGAGCCCGCAGTCCATGCCGCGCCAGTCGTGGACGGCCCGGCCGTCCCGCTGTGTGCTGATCCGCTAGCAACACCGGTGATCCGCTGGGAAAAGGGCGATCGCTGGTGGCGTTGGTGCACGATTCTCGCCGTGTATGGACTCTATCTGCTCAACGCAGGCAGCTTCGGCTTGTGGGATCCTTGGGAGACCCACTACGGCGAAGTCACCCGCAACATGATCGAGACTTTCGACTGGGTCAATCCGTGGTGGGGCTACGCACGCAAAATCGGCAGCGAACCCATTGCCGGCGAGTGGTTCTTCAGCAAGCCCATCTACATCTTCTGGGCCGAGTGCACCTTCATCAAGCTCATCGGCTACAGCGACTGGGCGCTGCGTATGCCGCAGGCGTTGCTGGGTGCTTCGATGGCCGCGGCGGTGTACCTTGGTACAGAGCGCATCGCCAGCCGCCGACACGCGCTGTGGGCGACGTTGGCGGTTGCGCTGTCGCCGTTCGTGTACATGGTTGCGCGCCAGGCCCAGACCGACAATCCGTTCGTCTCGACGATGACAATCGGCCTGATGTTCCTGCTCGCTGCGGTGTTTGGCCGTCGCCAGCAGTTTTCGGCGCGCGGTTTTGGTTGGGTTGTCGCCGGGTTCTACCTGTTTGCGTTGCTGAACCTGCTGCCGCAGTTTGCGATCATCGCTAGCGACCTCTACGACCCGAACGCGGTCGGCCTTGTCAATGTCATTCAGCAGAACGGCGTCTGGCACGTCGCACTATTCTACGCGCCGGTGTCGCTGGCGCTGCTGACGTCGATCGCGATGCCGCTTTGGCGCCGCAGCAAAGCTGACGGCTGGAGCGATCCCGCCTTCCAGGACTTGTGGCTGCGGCGATTCCTTTTGTATTGCAGCTACATGATGATGGCCCAGGCCACCTATGCCAAGGGCCTCCTCGGTTTTTGCGTGCCGGGCGCCATCTTGGTGCTGTACTTGCTGGCCTCAGGCAACTGGCGAATCATCGGTCGGCTCGACCTGGCGCGCGGCATCCCGCTGTTTTTCGTGACAGTTCTACCGTGGTACGTGGCGATGTTCTGCCGCCACGGTATGCCCTACTACCAGCGCTTCTTTATCCACGATCACTTCAACCGCGTCGGCGCGGGCGTCCACCAGATCGACACCGGAACCTTTGAGTATTTCGTCGAGTGGCTTGGTTATGGCATGTGGCCGTGGGCCGCGTTCGCGCCGCTGGCCTTGTTCGCCGCTGCTGCCAAGTTGCGACCCGATGCCGACCCGCTTGCGCCGGCGCCTGTCCATGGCCGGCCGTTCGAGCAATTGCGGTCGTTCGCTTTCTTGTGGTTCTTGCTTGCCTTCATTCTGTTCACGCTCAGCTCGACGCGCTTCCACCACTACATCCTGCCGGGCGTGCCGGCGCTGGGCATGCTGACCGGCTGGTACTTGGTCGATCTCATGGATGATCGCCACCCGCGGGCCCGCGTCGCCGTCGTGCTGGCGCTGGCGCTGCTGCTGGTCACGACGGTCGGAATTCTCGGCGACTACCAGAACCTGCGCAGTCTGTTCACCTACAAGTACGACCGACCGCTGCCCGAGAACTTGCCGTTGGACTGGAGCGCCAAGGTGGTGTGGTCGAGCGATGCAGCGCCGGTCCAGACTTGGGCCGAGACGCCGTTTGGACGCATGGTTGGGCCAATGGTCGCCAACCTGCTCAACATTGGATGGTTCCGCTTTGAGACCTTTTGGAAAGTGGCGGGCTGTTTCGGGGCTGTCGGCATCTTACTGATGTGGTCTGCGCGGTTGCGGCGCATCGGCCTTGCGGCGACCACCGCCGCAGCGCTGCTCGTGGCCTTTTGGGCGCTCAACTACTACATGCCAAGCTTGGCGCCGCACTGGTCGCAGAAATACCTGTTCGAAAAATACTACGAAGACTGCCACATCCACCCGAATCCGCCGCTGGTGCACGAGGCCTATCATCCGCTGCTGCGCCGTGCAGGTCTGGACGCCGTTGCTGACTTTTTCGACGCCAAGCCCAAGCGGGTCTGCAAAGAGGACATCGTGTCATGGCTGATCACCTGGCGCGGCGAGACGTATTACAGCAACAACGAAATCCGGCCGCTGAACAAGGCGACCCAACTCGGCCCGTACCTGCAAGAAATCAACAAAGGCAAGACATTCTACGTTGTAGCGGAGCGCGGGCGCATCCCGGGCCTGGATAGCAAGCTCGACGGCGAGTCGCGCAAGCTGCGTGACGATGGGGTCGCAGAGTTCGCCAAGATCAAAGAGTGGACCTGCGAGAACCTGTCGAATGACTCAGCGTATTTCGTGGTCGGCAAATGTGTCCCGGTGCCGGACGACGGCAAGGCGCCAGTTCGACCGGCCGCACCCACTCGCCCAACAACCCGGCCAGCCGCCGGTGCTGCGACTGACCGGTCGACGTCGCCCAACCCTAGTTTTTGATCCCGAGCCGCCGCTAGACCGTCGCGTCGGCGGCGCGCGTCGCAGTCCACATGCCGGTCGGTTGAAGCGGCAGCGAATTGCAGCGATACTAATCGATTGACGGCCTGAACCCTGTGTGGCCGCCGCGCATCTACCCGGGCGACATCACCAGTGGCCAAATTCTGCCCCCAGTGCCAGGAAAGTCAGCCGGACGACCTGGAATTCTGTCCGCTCGATGGGGCGACGCTGCTCGGCGCACCGGCGCCGGGCGTGCCAGCACCACCGCCAGCGGGTCGGGCCAGCCGTCGGCCGCCACCGTCGGTGATGGTTGGCGCTGCACAAGCTGCGGGCGAAGGCGGCGCGGCAGCCGGGCAGAATCACCACCGGCCGACTATGCACATGGCCGGCGACGCCCTGCACGCCGCGCTGGCCGGTCAAACTGATCCGGGCGCGCCATCGGCGCCAGCTGCCGCCCCACCGCCCCCCATCACCGCAATGCCTAGGGCAACCGCGCCGGCGCCGGCCACCGTTGGGCCGCGCACTGGCAGCACTGCGCCAATCTTGGCCACAGCTGCGGCCGCAGACCCGGGTTATGGCTCGACGCTGCATGAACTGCTTAAGAAGGGCCCGCTGTCGCTGGAGGTCGCGCTGGCGCGCATCGGCTTGGTGGCTGAGACCGTCGCATTGCAGCGGACCAGCACACATGGCGCGCTGACGCCCTGGCATGTGCGGTTCGAGAGCAAGGACGCGACCGGCCGACCCAAGATCGCACCGCCCGAGGCCGTCACTGACGCTGCACAACTGGCCCCCTATCGCGCACCCGAGCTCGACAAGAACCTGCCAGAGGCCACGACGACGCCCAGCGCAGAGGTGTATGCGCTAGGCTGCATCCTGTTCGAGGCCATCGCCGGCCGGACGCCTTTCGTGGGCACACCCGTCGAGCAGGCCAAGCGCCACGGTACTGCCGCCGCACCGCCCTTGCGGATGGTGCGCCGCGATTGCGAGTTGCCGCCCGCCCTTGAAGTTGAGATTCAGCGCGCGCTCAAGAAGCGCCCCGGCGACCGCCACGCGACCGCAGCAGCATTTGCCAATGCCATTCGGGCCGCTAACCGCGAAGACGATCGGGCGACGATGGCGCTCAACGTCACTGACGCGGCCATGCTCAAAGAGATGCGGGCCGCGGCGGGCGGCGTGCCGCACGCAGCAACCTCGAAGACGGGCGGCGCGGCGGCGGCGCAGGTTCGTCAGCCCAATGTGGCGATAGCGGGTGGTCCCGGCATCACCGATCTGGACATCAAGGGTCCGTCGCCCAAGCTCACCGGACAGCAGGCTCCGAAAAAGAATGGGGCCATGCTGGCGATCGCTGCTGGCGCCATCGTGGTGCTGGGTGGCGGGCTGGCGTGGGTGCTGCTTGGCAGAGGCGACCCGCCGCCGGCGCCGGTGGAGCCGCCCAAAGTCGAGGCGCTCAAGGCTGCGGAGCCCGACGTCACAGCCGCGCCTGATCTGCCACCGCCGCCGCCGGATGTGCAAACTGCGCCTGAGGTTGAAATCGACGTGCCGCCGGACCTGCCGCCTGAGCCGCCTGAGGTCGAGCCGGCAGGGCCGGCCAAGTCTGGCAAGGTCAAGACCAAGCCAGACAAGACCCGGCCCGTCGACCCGCCCAAGGAAGAAAAGAAGGAAGACAAGAAGCCGGGCAGCGGACCAGCGGTTTTCTGACCCCGCCGTTGCCTTTTGGTTGCGCCGTACGCGCATGCCGCTGGCGTACCCCGACGCACAGGATTGCCTTGCCCGAGCCGCATTCGCCTTCGCCGCCCGCTTCTCGCACATCCGCCGTACGTCCTGGCCGCGTGGCGCTGGTCCACGACTGGCTGGTCACATTGCGCGGGGGCGAGCGCGTGCTGGACGCGCTGTGCGAACTCTATCCCGACGCGACCTTGCACACGCTGGTCCGCAGGCCGGGCATCGGCACGGCACGCATCGAAGCCATGCGCCACGCACCCTCGCTGGCGGATCGGGTTCCGTGGGCCAGGCAGCGACACCGGTGGCTGTTGCCGCTCTACCCGGCCGCCATTGAGGCGCTGGACCTAAGCGAATTCGATTTGGTGGTGTCGTCGAGCCACTGCGTGGCCAAGGCCGCCATCGCGGCGCCTGGGGCCGTGCACGTGTGCTACAGCCACACGCCCGTGCGCTACGCCTGGGATCGCACCGATGACTACCTCGCAGGCATGTCGCCGGCGGCGCGCGCTGCACGCCCGGCCATCGCACTGGCGGCGCGGTGGCTGCGGTCCTGGGACAAGCAGACGGTGGGCCGCGTCGATGCGTTTGTGGCCAACAGCCACAATACGGCTGGCAAGATCCGGTCTTTCTATGGGCGGGAGGCGACGGTGGTTCCGCCGCCGGTCGAGTGCGCGCGGTTTGCGGATGTGCAGCGGCCGGCCGATGGTGGCAGCTACGACCTGGTCCTTGGCGGCCTGGTTCCCTACAAGCGCGTCGATCTCGCGGTGGCGGCCTACGCACGGATGCCAGAACGCAAGCTCGTCGTGGTCGGCGACGGCCCGGAGCGCGCCCGCCTGCATGCCATGGCACCGGGTAACGTCACCTTCATCGGCCGAGCCGAAGAGTCGCAACTGCCTAGTTGGTACGCCGGAGCGCGGATGCTGGTGTTCCCAGGCGAAGAAGACTTTGGCATCGTCCCGCTCGAAGCCCAGGCCTGTGGTGTGCCGGTCGCGGCATTGGGCCGTGGCGGCGCGCGCGAGTCTGTGGTCGATGGTGTGACAGGCGTGTTTTTCGAAGACGAGTCGCCGCAGGCCATCGCAGACGCGGTGCGCAGGCTAGACGCGCTGAGCTTGGACCCTGCCGCGTGCCGCGCCAACGCCCAGACCTTTGATCGACCGGTGTTTCTGCGGCGCATGGCGGCCGCGATCGCCGAAGCGCGGGCAGCCAAACTGGCGCGTTTGGCGCGGGCGGCATAGGATGGCGGCGTGATGGACGGCAGCAGTCAGCCACCCAGTGCCATGCCAACCCCTTCGGCGCCCTATGCTGCGGTGGCCCGATCTGCTGGCTTCGCGGCCCAGGCGACGACGCCCGAAGAGTTGCCGTCGCGAGCCTGCGATCCGTCGTTTCCGCCCGATGTCCACGACAAGGCCGGGCCGAGCAAGCAGTTCGCGCCGACGGAGGACACCCAGGAGGCCATCTACGAGCCGCCGGGCGAGCACGTTCGCCGCGACCCGCTGCACATGGCGTGCAAGCGAGCATTCGATATCGCTGCGGCTGGAACTGCGCTGTGGGTCGGCGCGCCGGTCCTGCTGGCCCTGGCTGCGGCTGTCAAGGTCGACTCGCCAGGTCCGGCGCTCTACCGCCAGACGCGGGTAGGCAAAGACGGCGTACCTTTCGAATGCCTCAAGTTCCGCTCGATGACCGTGGACGCCGAAAAAGACGGGCCGCGCTGGGCTCGCTCGTTCGACAGCCGGGTGACCCGCGTGGGCGGTCTGCTGCGGCGCACCAGCCTGGACGAACTGCCGCAGTTGTTCAACGTGCTCACAGGCGAGATGAGCCTGGTCGGCCCGCGGCCCGAACGGCCGGTGTTCGTGGCGCGGTTTCGCAAGCAATATCCAGACTACGACCTGCGCCACACCGTGCGGCCGGGGCTGTCAGGGTGGGCCCAAGTCAATGGCCTGCGCGGCAACGTGTCGATCGCCGACCGGACGGTCTACGACGTGTGGTACGTGCGCAACTTCACGCTGTGGGTCGATGCGCAGATCCTGGTGCGCACGCTTTCCGCCGTCATCGCGGGCGAGTAGCCGACCGGTGGTGCTGACCGACCGCATCCGCCGCAACGTCGGGTGGAAAACGCTCGGCGTCGCCGCCGAAAAGAGCCTGCGCTTTTTGCTGGTCGCGCTCATCAGTCGCGCGCTCGGCGTCAAGATATACGGCCAGTACACCTACGCTGTGGCGCTGGCGCTGCTGTGGGTGCAGATGACCGACATGGGACTGGGACTGTTCCTGGCGCGCGAGGTGTCGCGCCACGAAGTGCCGCCGGCCAAGCTGATCGGTCACGTGTTCACCATCAAGATGGGTCTGGCGCTGGCCTACCTGTTGGTGGTCGCCGGGTTGACGTGGTGGCACTTTGCCGACCCGGGGTTCAAAGAGGCCACGACCTTTCACCCGCGGCCAGGTGCGCTGGGCTGGACTGTGGCCCTGACCGGCCTGTCTGGTTTGGCGGCATCGACCATCGAGGCAATGTGGCAGGTGTTTCGCGGCGTGCAACAGCTGGGCTTGGAAGCGCGCTCGAGCGCCGTCTTTGCCGGCGCGCAGCTGGCGGCGGTGTCGCTGGCGCTGGCGTTGCTGCCGACGATGCCCAAAGTCGCCAATGACAAGGGCTACACGATGGTGCTTATCGCCGCGGCGATGCTGGCCGCGTCGCTGGTGGCGCTGGCCTACACAGCGATGCTGTTGTTTCGGGTGGTAACCCCGCAGCTGGGCTGGTCGCGGCCGATGCTGTCTCGCTTCACCCGCGAGGTTCTGCCACTTGGTGTGGCGATCGTCGCCAGCCTCATCTACTTCAAGATCGACGTGCCGATGTTGCGCATGCTGCGCGGCGACGTCGACGTCGGCCTGTACAACGCCGCGTACAAGGTGCTCGAGAACCTGTCGGTGGTGCCAGCGATCCTGCTGGCGGCGACCTTTCCGGCGTTGGTGCAAAAAGTCCAGGACGATCCGGTTGGCGCCGCACAGTTGCACGCGGCCACCCGCAAAGTGCTGCTGTTGGCGGGCTTGGGCGGCGCCCTGGTGCTGCTGCTGCTGCCGGAGCTGCTCATCGGCATCCTGAACGGCGACGCCTACTTGGGCGCGGTGCCCGTGCTACAGGCGCTGGCGCCGAGCGTCGTACTGACCTTCATCAACTACCTCGAAACGCACATGCTGGTCGCGATGGGCCTGGTGCGCGCACAAATGGCTTTCGCGGTGGCACTGATTGCCGTCAACGTGACGGCCAACTTCGCGTTCATCCCGCTGTGGGGCGGCGTCGGCTCGGCTTGGGCTACGGCTTTGACTGAGGTCGTGTTGCTGTGGTTCTGCGTGCGGCTGGTGCGCAAGGAACTCGGCCAGCGGATCGCCGCCGCGACGGGGCCGGTGCCGGAGCCCGCGTGATCACGACGGGTGCGCTCGATCCACGGGCGTTCGGTCTAGCGGTCGGCTTGCTTCTGTGCCTGGGGCCGCTGGAGCTGCGCGACGGCCTGCCGCTTGGGCCGCTCAAGCTGACCACCACGGAGCTGTTGGCCGCCATGGCGGCAAGTGTGGGTGCTGTCAGCCTTCTGCGCGGATGGCGGCAGCGGACTCTGGCTTTTCCGCCGGCTGCGGTAGCGCGCTGGCCTGTGCTGGCCCTGGCGCTGTGGGCGGCAGTCCATCTGGCTAGCGCGCTGTGGGCGGAGCCGCCGCGCTTTGAAGCGCTCAAGGCCGGCATGCGCGTCGCCGGTCACTTGGGGTTGGCGGCGCTGGTGCTGCTGCATGCCGGCGAGCCCGCGTTTGTGCGGCGGCTCAGGGTAGGCGCGCTGGCCGCGGTCGGAGTCATCGCCGCCATGGGCGTGTGCGAGCGGGCGCTGGGGCGCGAATTCGAGCCAGTGCTGCTGCAGTTCCGCGATGAACCGACCTGGATGTTGGGCGAGCAGCGGCTGGCCACCGTGTTCTACCACGCCAACACCTGTGCCGCATTCTTCGAGTTGATGACGCCAGTCGTGCTGGTGGTGGCCCTGACCCAGCAAGGCATGCGGCGCTGGCTGTGGTTCAGCCTCGCGGGTGTGGGTGCGCTGCTGCTCAGCGTCACCTATTCGCGCGCAGGCTTCGGCGCTGCGTTGGTCGGCGCAGCGGTGCTGGCGTGGTCGGCGCGCTTGCCCGACGCACCGCGCTGGACCCGACGTGCTGCGATCGGCTGGTGGGCGCTGGTATTGTTCGCCTACGTGGCCAACCCCGACATGCGGGCGCGCATCGGCCTTGATGAGCGGTCGTACCGGCCGCAGTACAAATTCATCAAGGGTTGCACCGGCTACCCCGGCGACGTCGTGCAAGTGCCGCTACACATCAAGAACCGCGGAGCGTGGGCGCTGTCGAATCGGCAGGCCAAGGGCGCAGCCATCCACGTGCTGCTGGACTGGCGCGGCAAGAAGACGGCGCAAGGCTGGACGTGGACTGCATTGCCCGACCTGCCGCCGGGCGCAGAGACGGTGGTGCAGCTGCCGGTCACACTGCCGGGTCCGCCAGGCGACTACGTGCTGGTGGTCGACATCATGCGCGACGAGGTGCTGCGCATCAGCGGCGCAGGGGCTCCACTGGCGTTCGTCGGCTGTGGCGTCTACGAGCGGGGTGCGCAGGTACAGCCCGGCAGCGTCGCGCCGGTGATGCCGGCGAGCCTGGATGCGGTGCGAGTGTCGCGGATGCTCGACCTTGAACGCCGGCACTATTGGCGGGCGGCCATCCTGCTGTGGGAGCGCCGGCCGTGGCTGGGCTGGGGCAGCGACCGCTACCACAGCGTGCACCGCGAGTACGTGCCGAACGCCGGCTACGACTTCCGCGCTCGCGCCCACTCGATCGTGCTCGAGACTGCGGCCGATCTTGGCCTGTTGGGCCTCGCCGCGCTGGGCTTGCTGTTGATGACGCTGGTCCGTACCGCGCGGCTGGCCTGGCGACACGGCTGGCGCGACGGTGGGCTAGCCATCGCGCTTTGTGCCGGCCTGTGTGCGCTCGGCGTGCACAGTATGGTCGACTACTTCTTGGGCTACACGCAGATGGCGGTCGTGGTGTGGCCGCTCATCGGCTTGCTGCTCGGGCTAGGGGTGAACGCGCAGGTCGCTTCAGCGCGCCAAAAGCACGGCGTCGCCGATGAACCGCAACTCGATAGCGGCGGCGGGATCCAGGCCGCCCAGGTCTGCCTCGACCGCGTCGAGCGCCGCACCGATAGCGCCCCGTAGCGGCTCAGGACCGCTGGCAAGCGCCAGACGGACATCGGCCCGCCAACGGCCGCGTTCGAACGCTGTGCCAACCAAAGCCCTTACCGCGTCGACATCGAGCGGCTGCTGCGACGGCGCCTGGCCGAGCGCGCGCCAGGCCAACGCAGTGCCAAGCAGCATTTGCAGCGTCGCACCCTTGGGCAACGAGACCAACTGCCAGGTCGCACCGATAGGCGCAAGGGCTTGCTGCAACGCCTCCAAAACTGTCAGCCGGGCTGCAACGGCGTCCAATTCGCTCGGCGTCTCGACCGGCCGCCAGTTCGGGCCATCGGCAATCAGCGGCAGTCGACCCAGCCACTGGCGCAAGAACGTCGCATCAGCGGCCGACAGCAGCGCCACACCCGCTTCGCCGCCCAGCGCCGTGCGCAGTCGCCGAGCCCGGTGCACCAGGATGACCACCAGCCCGTGGCCGACGCCGAACAGGTCCGCCAGCGGCCATGCGCGCAACAACTCCGCAGCGACGCCGACGTCGCCACCGCTGCCGTGATGCAGGGCCAGTTCGACGGTACACAGCGCGTGGCGCGCCCAGCGCGGCAGCTCGTCGATGTGGGCGATGGATTGCGCATTCGCGGCGTGGGCGCGATAGGCCAGGACCTGGGCTGCCGTGGCGACTCGCTGCGCCTCGGCGGTTGCCAGCCGTGCCAGCGCCTGCGCAAACAGCGGCGGCTGCCGGGCGCTAGCGACCGCGAGGCCAAACTGGCCGACGACCGCGGCCGCCGCAACGGCGTCGTGCAGCGGTTGATCCGCTTGCGGCACCCCGCGCTCCAGGTTCGTTTTCCAGGCGTGGGGGTCGCGATACGCGTAGATGGCCCGCGCGGCCACCGGAGACTGCAAGCCGATTTCCTCCATGCGCGCCGCCCACGACTGCTCGACGTCGTCGGCCAGTTGTGCTGGCAGCTCCCAATACAGGCCCTTGATGATGGCGCGCGCCCGCAGCAGGTCCTGCGCAAACAGCAGATCGACCAGCCGCCGCACGGCCGGCAGCAGCGGATCGGTCGGCTCGACGATCAAGCGAAATGCGCCGTCAGGCGACAGAAACACCTCGCCTTCGTCGGGCAGTTCGGCCTCTACCTCGGCGTGGTCGGGAATCGCTCGCAAGTGGTCGAGCAGCGCCAGGCACAGCACGCCGTCTTCTTGGGCGGCGACGAAGCGTTCCGCGACCTCCAAGCCGGCAGCGTCGGCGATGCTGAGCCACTGGAGCACCGCGTCACCTTGCAAAGAGGCGCCGCGCCACGCCGAAAAATCGACGACCGCCTGGAGCTGCCGGGGACTCGCCAGCGCCAGCAACTCTGGGGCGTCGTCCTCGCCCAGGTCGTGAACCAGCCAGGCAAAATCCTGGGCTGGCAGCGCCTGCACCGCGGCAGCCGGATCCGGTTGGTCGTGCAAGAGCTCAAGGCGGGCGGCGCCGTCGCCGCTCAGCTTCCACAATGCCTGCGACTCGTCCGACGCGAACAGCGCCGCCAGCACTTGGGCCCGGGCTTCGGGTTCGTCGTCGTATGGGTCAGCGGCCTGGCCAATCAACGGCGCGTATTGATGGTCGCCCTCGCCCGGCTGCGCCTCAGCCAGTTCGCGGGCAATGTCGTCGTCGTAAAATGGGGCGTCGGGCAGATTGGTTAGTGTCAAGCGGTTCGTCCCAAGGCAGCGCTCATGGCGCGCAGTGGCAAGTTGGTGTCGCCGCTGATGCGCAGCTTGCCAGAGGTCAGCAGCTTAAAAGGCGGCGTGCGGGCTGCGACCAGCGCGGTCAGGTCGTCGAGGTCGACTTCAATGGTAGCATCAGGCCGCTCTGGCGCGGTGGGACCGCCGCCAAACGTCAGCGCGAGGCGATAGGTGTCGTCCAGGTCGCGGTCGCGCAGTGCGATGAGTAGCGTGCCACTGATCCCAGCTACCGCGGCGATGTGGGCGGGAACGACGGGCAATCGCGACGCGTCGGGAATCGCCAATGGCAAACCGAGCTTGCGCAGCACCTGCACATGGCGGTCGCGGACAGCGCCGAACAGCAACTCGCGAAAATGCGCCGCGCTGATGGTGGTCTGGGTGGCCACCGGGCCGACCATGCCGGGCGTGACGACGATGCGACCGTTTTGTAGCTGGTGCGACCACGTGCCGCCGCCGACGCCGGTCACGTGGAACACCGCGCTGTGGCTCAACGTCAGTGCAGGCAGCCGAAGGGGCAACTCAGGCAGGATCCGGCCGAACCAGTCTACTGGCCGAGTGGTGCGCGGCAGCGCGAAGTAGGTGTCGGTCATTGGCTTGGTGTCGGCCTAGCGGACGAAAAGTCCGTGCGAATTCCAGCTGTAGCTCTGCGAATTGCCATCGCCCCACCAGTGCGAATTGATGGCGTAAGCGTTCTTGCCCGAGCTCAGGTCGTAGTAGCCGCCGCCGATCGAAAAATCGGTGATGCAGTGCAGCGTACTGAAGCTGCTGGGGCCGTAGGTTTTGCCGTTGGCCCATTGCTGCGGGTCGAACAGCGAAGCGCCAGCCACGCCACCCGCGTGACCGTGGGGCAAACTGCCGTGGCCAAGCAGACCACCGGACACGTTGTAGCCCCAGTCCGCGGTCAAGAAGCCGTACGCATTGCCCGCGCAGTCGCGGTGGTAGTACGGGTCGCCGTTGTAGTCCAGGTTCGAAACGGCGCCGAACAAGCGGTTGTGGGTGTAGATGCGCTTGCCAGCGTTGATGACGTCCCAGACGCTTTTGTAGGACTCGCGGTGGCCCCAGGCCAGGTTGCGCGCCGGCTTGGTCAGGCTGCGGATCATCGCGTCGGTGAATTCGACCTTGTCGTAGGCCGAGCACAGCGCGTTTTCGTCCTTGACCGATGTGCAATCCTGTCCGCCGACCGGCACTTTGTTGCGCCACTGCGTGGTGTTGTTCTTGTTCATGGTCGGGTCGTTGCCCTTGACCTTGGCAACCAGCGTCCAGCCACCGCCGCCGGTCTCCTGGTCGCAGTACGCCTGATACGCCGCGACGCCGGAGCCGGCGCCGTCCGGATCCAGCCAGAAGGCGCCCGACTTGACTCCCGGCGCCCAGTCCTTGATTTGCTTGCAGCTTGTCGCCGGATTCTTGTCCGTGTCACCGATCAGCCGCGGAAACCACGTTTTGCCGTCGCAGACCTGGATGGCGGCCAGCGGGTCGCTCCAGCGGATAGCGCCCCGATGCCAGACGTTGCACACCTGGTCGTTGTTGCTCAGCACGAGATTGCCGCCGAGCGCCAGCTTCTTGTCGCTGTACACGCCGATGTTGACTGACCACTTGATGACCTGACCGTCGATGGCGACGCCGTTTGACTTGGTGTCGGCCACCGCCAGCTGCCACTGACCCTTGGGATTCTTGCCGATCCAGCTGGTCAGGTCGCCCGACAGCACCTTGTCGGGCTTGGGAAAGGTCGCCTTGAGCGAAGTGCCGCTGCCCGCCTTGCTCTGCAAGATGTACTCATTGTTCTGCGGATCGTAGAGCTTCAAGATGAGGCCGCTGACGTCTTTGCTTGTCAGTTCGACCGATACGGTCAGGTCAATCGCCGTACCGAGGTCGGGCACTTGAATCAGGCCGTTGGACGAACCGGTGGGGTCGTTGTCCTTGATGTCGAATGCGGCGAGGCTGGGCACTACCTCAGTGTAGCTGTTGGTCAACAGTCCGTAGGAGAGCTTGCTTAAGGTCATGTGGTCGATGGCGTCAAAGGGGCTGGCGCAGTCCAGGCTGCCGTCGGCCTTGAGCCCTTTGACCACCAAACCTGTGCCACAGGCTTTGCCTAGCTGCGCCATCGTGGGCAAGCCCTTGAGGTCAGCATAGTTGCCGGTCGTCGCCACGTCGGCCAGAGCCGGCTTGTTCTTGAGGTCCCCGTAGTTGCCGCTCGCCGCGACCGCTGCCAGTGAGGCTGCCTTGACGTATTCGCCCAAGTCAGACGCCTTGGCATAGTTGCCTAGATCCTCCGATTTGGCGTAGGCGCCGAGATCCGCCGCTTTTGCATAGGGTTGCAACACGCCTGAGTCGAGCGCGCCGGCCTTGATGCAGCCCGAGCACTCGATGGCAAGCGCCTTGCTTGCCGTGTCGGCCGCGAGCGCGTAGGCCACTGAGCGCAGTGGCACGCGCGGCAATTCCGGGTCACTGCCAACGGTCAGGCCCAACCACAGCTCCGCGGCGCCGGCAACCGTGGCTGCCGCGATGGGCGTCTTGCTGCCGAGCGCGTAGGCAAACTGCCCGCCTTTGACGGCGACCTGTGCGCCCGACTCACTCCATACCGCGGTGCCGCCGGTGGCTTGAGGGTACAGCGCGAACGCTGCGCCATAGTTGCCATCGGCAGCCGGTCCGCCGCCGGCGGACAACAATACGCCCTCGAGACTGACGGAAGTAGGCACTGCGGCGCCAGCGGCGCTGCTCAAGAGGCAACCAAGAACGGCGACCGCGACCAGCCCGCGACGGCCCGCCAACAGCGAGGTTTTTGCGTTCATGGTGGTGTTCCCGATGCGGGACTGCAGGCCCGCGGAGAGAATTGGCCGCAGTGCAGCGACTGGCGACCTTTGCAAGGGCGCGAGAATAGCGAAGGGGCACCGGGGTGTAAAGCCAAGAGTGCGCGCTCGGTTGCCGCCAATCCCACACCCGCGTACGCTGCCGGCCATGCAACTGGTCACCATCCCCATCAGCCACTACGTCGAAAAAGCGCGCTGGGCCCTGGATTTCGCCGGTGTGCCATACACCGAAGACGGCCACGCCATGATCTTGCATTACCGCGCCACCCTGCCCCACGGGTCGCGGACGGTGCCGCTGCTGGTAGACGGCAAGCAGACCTGGCGCGACTCGACCGACATCGTGGTGCACGCCGACAGCCTGGCGCCGCCCGACCGCAAGCTCTACCCAGCCGACCCCGCGCAGCGCAAGCAGGTCTTGGACTGGGAAGACCAGTTCGACAAGCGCTTGGGGCCGCAAGTCAGACGCCTGGCCTACCACCGCGCTTTTCCGGTCGGCCCCAAGATGGCTGACGTGCTGCGCGGCAAAGTACCTGACTGGGAGGTGGCGGCGCTTAAGGCGGGGTTTCCGCTGGCGATGGCGGTGATGCGACGGGGCATGAACATCAACGCGGCCAAGGCCCAACAAAGCCTGCTGCGGGTGCGCGAGCAGTGCGATGCCGTGGTCGCGGCGCTTGGCGACCGGCCCTACCTCGCAGGTGAGCGGTTCACAGCGGCAGACCTGACCTTCGCGGCTTTGCTGGCGCCACTTTTGGACCCGCCGGAGCATCCGACGCGGCTGATTGGCCCCCAATGGCCAGCTGACTTTTTGGCGCTGCGCGAAGAGTTCTCGGCGCATGCCGCGGGACGCTGGGTGCTTGGCCTGTACGCGCGGCACCGCGGCAATCGGGGAACGCCATGACCAGAGTCCTTGCCGCGCTTGCGGTCGCGTGCTTGGCCGCGTGCTCGAATCCCCCCGCGGCGACAACGCCGGCTGCGAGCGGCGATCCCTATGCCGATATCAAAGCCGAAGATGGCCGCGGTGTCGGCAAACCGCTGGACGAGCCCATCGACCTGGCCATCGACCTGACCCAGGCCGACGCCAACACGCGTTTGCCGGCGACGGTGCACGCAGCGGTGCGCAAAGCCGGACCGTGGAGCGGCAAACTGGCGGTGCTGTGGACCGAAGTCGGCACGTCGAGCGCCCAGTACCGCGAAATCCTGCGCGAGTGGGCGCGGATGGGCCACCACGCGCTCGCGCTGCCGCTGGGCGTGGCCAAACCACTGGCGCAGGTCTGTGCCGGACAGCCCGCCAATTGCTTTGAGAACGCGCGCTGGGAGTTGCTCGACGGCACCGAGCGTACTGACGCGCTCAAAGTCGCCTATGCCGACAGCGCGACCAACCGCGTGGGTCTGGTGACCCTGGAGCTGGCCAAGTCTGGGCAAGGCTGGGGCCAATTCAGCGAAAATGGCAAGCCCTTGTGGGCCAAGGTCATCGCCGCGGGGCACGGCGATGGCGCGGGGCAGGCGGCGTTCGTCGGCACGCAGCTGCAGGTCGCGCGGGTGGTGCTGCTGGCCGGGCCGAGCGACGGCCAGCCAGGCAAACCTGCGCCGTGGATGACCGCCTCACACAAGACCGCGCACACCCAATGGTACGCGTTTGGTCACACCGGAGATCCGGGCTGGGCTGCGGTATCCGCGGCGTGGACGGCGCTGGGCTTTGGGCCTGGCGCTGCCGCGTGGCCATCGGTTGATCAGGGAGCGGTAATGGGCGTGCAGGCTTACACGACCGCGCTACAGCATGCCGACCCGCACGGGGCGGTGGCGACGGATGGAGGCCCGACCGCCGCCGATGGCAAGCCGCGGTATCGGGCGACCTGGCGCAACCTGGCCGGTCCGTAGTCCATTTTCCATTGACTTTCGCTGTTATTGCGCGCATCTGGCCGTTCGTGGTACACCGCGCGCCCCAATCTGGAGTCGCCCATGTCCGCCTCGCCCGCCACGCTACAGTGCAGCCGCGTCTCTGAAGTCCTCGACACCACCGCCCGCGCCTACGGCGACCAGCCGGCGATGCGCCACAAGAACGACGGCCTGTGGCAGGTCACCACTTGGCGCGAATACCGCGACGGCGCCCGCCAGGTCGGCCGCGCACTGATTGCGCTGGGTGTCCAGCCAGGCGAGGGCATCGCAATTATCGGCGGCAACTGCCCGCAATGGTTCCTAGCCGACGTCGGCGCCATCCTGTGCGGCGCGGTGCCCGCCGGCATCTACACCACCAGCAGCTCAGAGCAGTGCCAGTACATCACCGACCACTGCGACGCGCGGGTAGCTGTGGTCGAAGATGGCAAGCAACTGGCCAAGTTCAAAGAGCAGTGGCCCAATCTGCCCAAGCTGCAGCACATCGTGTTGATGCGTGGCTCAGACCCCGATGACCGCGTACACAGCTGGGACGAACTGCGGCGCCTTGCGGATAAGCTGCCCGAGGCCGAGCTCGACGCGCGCATCGCGGCGCAAAAGCCCGATGACGCCTGCACGCTCATCTACACCAGCGGCACCACCGGCAACCCCAAAGGCGTGCTGATTACCCATGACAACCTGACCTGGACCGCGCGGCAGGTTCTGGCGTCGGTCGACATCCGCATCGGAGACCAGGGCATCAGCTACCTGCCGCTGTCGCACATCGCCGAGCAGGTGGTGTCGCTGCACGGCCCGATGTTTCTGGGCGGCTGCACCTGGTTCGCCGAGAGCCTGGACAAACTCGGCGACAACCTGCGCGAGGTCCGGCCGCACTACTTCTTGGGCGTGCCGCGGGTGTGGGAGAAGATACAGGCCAAGATGATGGCGGCTGGCGCGACGTCGAGTCCGCTCAAGCAAAAGATCGCCAAGTGGGCGCGCGGCGTCGGCCTGACCGGCGGCCTGGCACGACAGCACGGCCTGGAGCCCGGTTGGGAATATGGCGTGGCCAACAAGCTCGTCTACGCCAAAGTGCGGCAAGCCCTGGGTTTGGACCGCTGTAGGGTGCAGATCACCAGCGCAGCGCCGATTGGCCGGGCCACGCTCGAGTTTTTCTTGTCGCTGGGCCTCGTGGTGCACGAAGTCTACGGCATGAGCGAGTGCACCGGCCCCGCCACCATCAGCAACAGCCAGCGCTGGGCCACCGGCAAGGCCGGCTTCGCCATGCCCGGCTGCGAAGTCACCATCGCGCCCGACGGCGAAATCCTGGTGCGCGGCCGCAACGTCTACAAAGGCTACTTCAAGAACGAAGCCGCCACCCGCGAGACCATCGACGCCGATGGCTGGCTGCACACCG
>SXRM01000183.1 GCA_005792545.1 Pseudomonadota bacterium
GCCCAGACTGCCTTCAAAGTGTCTGTAAATCAGCGGCCTTACATGACGACCACACATAACCGAACAGGCATGTCGCCAACCAGTTGATTCTGCTAGCTATGCCTTCGTGGTCAAGCGCACTCTCTGCGATCTGCGCCCCTTGGCTTTTCGCCGTGGACGCCCGCCGCGAGGCCGGCTACAATTTCGGCCCCCGCGCGACCGCCGACCTGGCTGCGTCGGCTGGAAAATCATCCCAGTTCAAGAGGTTATCGCATGAAGCGGCTGAGTTGTGTGTCGATGGGTCTGATCGCAGCGTTGGCGCTGACGGGCGCGTGCGCCAATACCGGCGGCGGTGGCGGAGCAGCGGGCGGCGGCGGGACAACCGACACAGCGACCGGCGGCGGCACCGCGGACACGGCTGGCGCTGGCGGCGATACGGCGACCGGCGGCACCACCGACAGCACCGCGGCCAAGACCGACGGCTCGTCGGCCGGCGAAGAGAAGAACATCGTCGACATCCAGAAGGCCTCGGCCAAGTGCCCGACGCCGGCGCCGCAGCTGTGGGGCGACAGCAAAGGCGTCACCATCCGCAACGTGGTGGTGTCGAGCCCGGCGCGCAGCGAAGGCACTGCCGGCACGCTGGTGGGCCTGTTCGTCCAGCAGAAAGGTGGCGGCCAATGGTCGGGCATCTACGTCACCGGCAAGAAGGCCGGCGAACTGGGTCAGGCCAAGCCGGGCGACGTCCTGACGCTGACCGGCGACGTCAAGGACTTCTTTTGCTTCACCCAGATCTACAGCACCTTCACCACCATCGAGTCACAGGGCAAGGAACTGGCGGTGGCGCTGACCGTGACCACCGACGACCTGGGCGAGAAAGCCGGCGCCGAAAAGACCGAACCCTACGAGGGCGTGTTGGTGCAACTCAAAGACGTGGTCGTCGGCGATGACGCGCTCGGCAGCGACGGCAAGCCGCATGGCGAGCAATACGTCGGCAAGGACAAGGACGACAAAGCGCTGCGCATCGCCAGCGACTTCTTTGGCGTGTACCTGTCCGACAAGACCAAGGGCGCAGACGGCAAAGACGTCTACACCCCCAAGTACCCAAAAGGCACCAAGCTGGGCACGCTGACGGGCGTGGTGGAATATGCGTTCGGCCAATACCGTTTGGTGATTTCCAAGGACCCCGAGGGCGTGGTCAAGCCGTAGCCCCCTGGGTCGCAATTCCCAGTTAATCAGAGGCAATCATGGACAAAAGCAACTTCTTCGCGGTCGCCGCCGTCGCCGCGGTTTCGGGATTTGTGGTCGGCAAGCTCGACGCCGCCGGCCGAGCGCCAAGTGCCGCCGCGCCGGCCACTGCCGCGGTGGCCGCCCCGGCCGCGGCTCTAACCGCCAACGACCCGCCCGCGGCCGCAGCTGCAGCACCTGCGCCTTCGCCGAGTCCCGCGCCAAGCCCGGCCCCGAGCGCACCGGCGGAGCAGGCCCCCAAGCAGCCTAGCCTGCTCGACTCGCAGTCGGACGAGGGCGCCGGCAAGGGTGTCGATGTCGCCAAGCTCGGCGTATCGCCACCCGGCATGGCCAGCCCGTACATCGGCGTCAAAGACCCGCTGGTGGTTGTCAACGTCTACAGCGACTTCCAATGCCCGGTGTGCAAGCGCTCCGGCGATCCGATCAAGCAGCTGGCCGCCGACTTCCCGGGCAAGGTCAAGGTGTACTTCCGCAACAATGCGCTGGCCATGCACGGCCGCAGCAAGCCCGCAGCGCTGGCCGCGTGGGCAGCCAAGAACCAGGGCAAGTTCTGGCAGTACCACGACAAACTGTTTGCCACCGGCGCGCTCGACGACGGCAGCCTGGAGCAGGCGGCCAAAGACCTGGGTCTGAACATCGAGCAGTGGAAAAAGGACATCGCCGATCCCGCCAACAGCGCGCGCCTGGACCAGGAAGCCAAATGGGCCGAAGAGATGGGCGCCACCGGCACCCCCGGTTTCTTCGTCAACGGCATCCGCCAGGTCGGCTGGGGCTCGTACATGGCGCTCAAGTCCATGGTCGGCAATGAAATCGCCAAGGCTGAAGAGGTGCTGGGCCAGGGCGCGCCCAAGGGCGAGATCCTCAAGCGCCGCGTGCTGGCCACCGCGCCCAGCAACCCCAAGAACGAAGGCGAAAAAGCCATCGCCGCCGACACCTGGGCCAAGAATCTGACGGCGGATTGATGTTGCCCGTCACGGCGTTGTCTCTGTGCCGGACCCTGTCCCTGTCTCTGCCCCTGTTCCTGTCTCTGTCCCTGGCCCTGCTGCCAGCCTCACCGGCCACCGCGGCGCCCAAGTCCAAGCTACTGGGCCGCTATTCGTGCGCCTTGGAGACCGGCGGCACGACCTATCCGGCGCAGCCGTGCGCCATCGTGACTCGCAAAGCGAAAGACGGCAGCGGTCGCAGCTTGTGGTTCCAAAAGACCACGGGTTCGCAGCGCATCGAGGGCTGGGTCGCGCCCAAGGAAGACGGGTTCGAGGTCGACGGGCGCTTCTATTGCCCAAAGGGTGACTGCGCGCAGCCCGTGCAGGTCCGCTTTGTGGCCGAAGCCGGCGGTTTTCGCGGCGCGCTCGAGCACGCGCAATCTGGCGCCATGACTATCCAGATGCGAAAGAAGTAGCGGCTAGCGCCCGATAATCCGCAGCCGCCCGATTTTGCGCGGCGGTGGTGCAGCGGGACCTGGCCGCGGCAGCGCTGGCAGCGGCTCGGGCGTGGTGTCGATGACGACGCTGCTCGGATCGCGCGAGAGTTTCAGCAGAAATTCCAAAGCCTCGCGGACGGCGGCGATCGGGTGATCCTGCTCTTTGCGCAGCAGCGCCCGGCTGAACACCATGTCCGGCGTCAGCCGCCACACCGCTGGCCGCTGGTTGAGCAGTGGCAGCAGGTGCTCAGGTAGCAGGCGCCCGCGTTCGTGTAACGTCAGCGCCAACGCCGCCGGTCCCTGCTCAACTTTGGCCAGGCCCAGTTGCAGCGCCAGCACCCGGATCTCAAGGGTCTGCACCAGGTTCTGCGCCGGCTCGGGCAAGATGCCGTAGCGGTCGGCGAGCCTGCGCACGGCCTCGTCGAGTTCCTCGTCGTTGCGCACGGCGGCCAGGCGCTTGTAGGCCATCAGCCGCTGGTTGGGGTCCGGCACGTAGCTGTCGGGCAGGTACGCGGTCACCGTGGTCTTGATCTCGGGGTCGACCGGCGCGCCGAGCTCGTCGCCGCGCAGCTCGGCCACCGCCTCTTGCAACAGTTTGACGTAAAGGTCGTAGCCGATCTCGGCGATGTGGCCCGACTGCTCATCGCCC
>SXRM01000184.1 GCA_005792545.1 Pseudomonadota bacterium
CTATACAGGATCGCGATGACCCGAGGTCATCTGCGATCGCTGTTCTTGCTTGCTCAGTGGGTCGCAAACTCGCGGCTTTGCAAGCCGACTCGTCGCTCCTTCCTTGCGGCAGGTTTGATCTCACCTCAAGGCGATTCTGTACAAAACTGCCGATCGGCAGCTGCCATGACACCCGTGTGACCAAAGCGACCAGCCACCTGCGGCTGCGCGCGCCGACCCTCTGCTACGCTTGCGACCGGCGGGCCTTTGGCGTTTCGGCGCAAAAGCTTCGGACAGGTGTGCCATGAACAGGTCGGCGCAAGCAGCGTGGTGGCTCCTAGTAGGGATGACCGCGTTGCTCGCTGTGCCCGCATGCACCGATCCCAGCCACGACACCTGGAAAGATGAAGTCCTGCCGTTGTTGGAGACCCGCTGCGCCAACGCGGCGTGCCATGGCAGTCTGGCCGGCAAGGACCACCAGCTTGACCCGGGGCGCTGGCTAACATTTCCCATCGACGCCGCGGGCCGCATCACCGACCCAGCCAAGGCACTCGCCAGCGTCAAGGCCAAGGTCAACTCGGTCGAGGACCCGGCGTACTCGACGCTCTTGCGCAAGACCCTGCCGACGGCCCAGGGCGGGCTGTTGCACTTTCAGAATGCGCCGTTCCCGTCGCGGACCGACCCTGCCTACGTAAAACTGGCGGCGTGGGTGGCTACGGTCAAAGACGGCACCGAAGCCAAAGGCGAGCCGGCGCTCGACGCCAACGAGTCGCTGTTCAGCAAGAACGTCTATCCGTTCCTGGTCGATCGCGGCTGCGCGACGGCGACTTGCCACGGCAGTCTAATGTTTGGCGGCGCGGTGTTCTCGGCGCCGGCCGTCCCGGGCACCCACAAGCTGCCCAAAGCCGCGCTGCGTGCCACCTACGCCGAGGCCCGCCGCAACATCGCGCTGTGGGGCGACCCGCTGCGGTCGCGCCTCCTCGCCAAGATCCTGCCGCTAGAACTGGGCGGCATTGCGCACAAGGGCGGCAACGACGTGTTTTTCGCCAAGGAATCCGCCGACGGCGCCGACCCGCGCAAGTCGGCGACCATGCAGGGCCTGCTGCAGTGGATCAACGCCGAGCGCCAGACCCAGTTGCAGTCGGCGGAACCCAAAGCGACCACGTCGCCGCCGATCGTCGCCGTCGGCGGTCCGGTTGCGCCCGCGGGACCGTTCGACCAGCCGCCGTTCCTGGCTGGGTCGGACCTGTATCGGCTGGATCCGCCCTACACCGGCGCCGCGGTCAACCTGACCGCCAGCCTGCACACGGCGCCCGCAGACGTGCGCGATCCGGCGACCAGCCACGACGGTCAGCGGGTGGTGTTCACGCTGCGCAAGACCGCCGACGAGGCACCCAACCTGTGGACCGTGGGCCTGGACGGCAGCGGCAGTAAGCAACTCACTCAATTTGCGACCGACGGCAAGGACGGGGCTTTCCAGGGCGCCTATATGCCGGTATTCGGTCCCAACGGCGGCTTCGTCGATCCGAGCGGCAAGGCCCCCTACGAGCGCATCTACTTTAGCGGCGTCAAGCACGGCGATCGCAGCGACGTATTGGCCGTGCGCAACGCCGATTTGTACGCCATCGACACCGACGGCCAGAACTTGGAGCAGCTGACCTGGACGGTGGTGCCCGAGACTGCGCCGTGGTTCCTGTCCACCGGCGAATTCAACGGCACCATGGCTTACACCATCCGGCGCTCGGCCGAGGGCGGCTACAAGGGCGTGCTTTTCCGCTTTCCGGTCTGCCACAACCACGATCACCACATCCAGCCCGAAGCGCACCCGCACTTTGGCATGAGCGAGCCCGAGCAGGTGTTCTGGCATCTGCGCGAGCTGCCCGAAGGCCGGTCGGTGCTGACCGTGCAAGACGAAGGCAACGTGTGGCGCGGCGGCCCGCTGTGCGTGTTGGAACGTCAGTTCGCCGTCGAGGTGCCGGTGGGGCAAGAGGCGGCGGCGACGGTGCCGGCGTTCCGCCATGCGCTGACGTACCTGACGCCAGACGCGATGCGCAAAGGCAAAAGCGCGGGCGGCCTGTGGCGCGACCCGACGCCGATGCCCGACGGCAGCATCGTGGCGGCCCACCACGAAGGCGCGTTCGACCTGTCCGAAGCGGCGACGGCGCCGCACCTGCGCCTGGTGCAGGTCACCCTGGCCGAAGACCGCAACGCTTCACGGCCCAAGGTCGCCCACATCAAGGTGCTGCGCGACGAGGCCGGCCAGAGTTGGTCGCAGCCGGTGGCGGCCGTGGTGCGCGCCCCAGAAGACGCGCCGCATCCGCGGCAGTGGAACCAGAAAGACGCCCTGGCGACACTGGTGCACAGTGGTGTTCAGGTCATTGAAGCCGTGCTGGCGCAGTTGCCGCCGCTCAAGGCCCGGGTGCTGCGCAGCGACCTGGCCTACGTGCGCGCAGTGGTGCCGCTGTCGGTTGCCGGCAAGGTCGACGCCACGCCGGTCGCCGCCGCCGACACCCGGCACGGCTGGCACAACGCCACCAAAGCCTCGGCGACCGGCCGTATGCCGCTGTTTGCCGCTGCCGAAGTCCCGCCCGCCGCCGATGGTAGCCTTGCCGCGCACATTCCGGCCAAGGTGCCGGTGCGAGTGGTCACGCTCGACGCCGACAAGAAAGCCGTGGGCGCCCTGCAACACCAGTGGTACGCGGCCGCGCCGGGCGAGCGCTTTCCGGTCGGTATTCCACCGACCTCGTACAACGCCCGTTGCGCCGGCTGCCACGGCGCGCTCGACGGCAACCCGAGTACCGCGCTGCAACCAGCCACCGATTTCGTCACCCAGGCGAGCGTGACCGCGGCCCTGTACACCGACGCGGACCGCCGCAAGCCCAAGAAGCTGCCAACCGTCGATGCCAGCTTCTTTGTGCTGGTCGACTTCCAAAAAGACGTGGCGCCGATTTTGACCGCCAAGTGCGCGACGGCGGGTTGCCACACCTTGACGCAGCCGGCCGCCGGCCTGTCGCTGACCGCCAACAAGACCGCGCACTACAACGACGCCTACGAGAGTCTGCTCGGCCCGGGCGACAAGTCCGCGGGCGGCTTCCACTACGTCGATGCGCTGGGGTATCTGGCCCGCAAGTCGTACCTGGCCGAAAAGATCTTGGGCAAAGAACTGGATGCGGCAGGCAAGTTCACCACGCCGTGTCCACCGGCCGGGTCGCCGGCGCTGACCGAGGCAGAGCGAACGACGCTACTGCGCTGGATCGAATTTGGGGCCGCCTGGCAGGGCGCGCCGTTACCGTAACCAGAGGTGGCGATGGCGTTTGGGGCGACGCGCGCACAGGGGCAACGCACACGACTCGGGGTTCTGTTGACCGCGGCGCTCGCCGTCTGTCTGGGCTGCGCCGACCACTTGGAGCCCGCGGCGTTTGCCTTGCCGACCCCTGACCGCGCGACGTTTGAGCTGGACACCGGGCCGCTGCTCGCCACCCGCTGCGGCGACGCGCTGTGCCACGGCCGGCCGGACCGTCCGTTTGTGCTGTACTCGGTCGGCCGCCACCGCTTGGACCCGGCGCAGACCTTTCTGTCCACGCCGCTGTCGCAACAGGAGCGCGACCGCAACTTCGCCAGTACGCTCGGCTTTCTCGATCATCCGACGGCCCACCACACCACCCTACTGCGCAAGGCACTGGGTCAGTTGGGGCACAAGGGTGGGGTGGTGTTCGAGGCGCCGAGCGACCCGCCGGTGCAGGCAATCGCGGCGTGGCTGACGGGTGAGACCGCTCGGCGGAGGGCGCCATGACCCTAGCGCGGACAATCCCTTGGGCGGTCGCGTGCGCGCTGCTCGCTTGTGCGGACCCAGCGCCGCTGCCCACCGCCACCGAGCTGCGGCCAGCGGCCAATCCAATGACGCCGCTTGATCCCCTGTGGTCCAAGCAACCGCACCGCGATCGGCCGCGCGCCATCTGCGCCTTGCCCGACGGCTCCAAGGCCTACGTGATGCTGCCGGGCATCGAAGACGACGCCGGTACCGGGGTCGCAGTCGTGGATCTGGTGTCGCGCAAAACGCTGCGCCGGCTGTCACTACCCCGCTCGCCGTGGTCGTGTGCGCTCAGCCCCGAGGGCCGCTGGCTGGTGGTGACGCTGCGCTATAGCGACCTGGCAAGCATCATCGACACCCGCACCGACCGGGAGGTCCAGCGCGTGCCGGTGCCGTTCTACACCGAGACCGTCGTCTGGCGCCCCGACGGCAAGCGCGTCTACTTCGCCAACCGCTGGAAAGACAGCGTGCTGTGGTGGGACGTCATCGCCACCGACAGCTTTACTGTGCAGGAGACCAACTACGCCGGCCTGTTGCCCGAAGCACCGATGGGCACGCCGGTCAGCGACAACCCGGGTCCGCTGGCGATCACCGGCGACGGCAAGCGATTATTCGTCGGCAGCGTCGCCGGTGGCACCATTGCCGTTGTGGACGGCGCGAGCGGTAAGCTCATCGACGCCGACAGCAACCCCAAGACCACCACGCTCGGCGCGCCCAAGGGCATCAGCCACGTGGAGCTGCTGTCGCCGGTCGGCGGCCTCGCCATTTGGAAAGATCGTCTGTTTGTCGCCGACATGGGCCGCGGGCTCGGCGCCCAGCCCACCACCGGCATCGACATCGACGAAGACGGCCACCCGGGCGACGGCACCGCCAACCTGAGCTTTCAAGACCAGCAGAACGAGATCGGTGTCATCGATACCTCTACGCTCAAACAGGCCTTCCGTTACACCTCGGACACCATCTGCTGCGGCGACTTCCGCGACGCCGACCCCGACCACCCCGACAAGGGACTGGCCTTGCCGCTCGCCGATCAGTGGTCGCCCGACGTGGTACAGGCGCTGCCGCCCAAGTCGACCTGGCTGGTGGCCGGCGCGTTGCCCGAGGCCATGATTGTGCGCGGCGATACCCTGTGGGTGGCTTTCGCGGGCACCAGCGACATTCAGGGTTTCGACATCGGGGCCGGCGGTGCGCTAAAGCCCCGGCAGGCCGCGGGCGACCTGTACAAGACCGGCTACAACCCCAAGGCGCTGGCGATCGGCCCAGGCGGCAAGCTGGTGTCGGTCAATCGCCTGGGCGAGAGCCTGACACTTGTCGATACCGACCAGCCGGCGGGCAAGGCCGAGACGACCTTCGTCATCGGCGACGTCGCCGCAGGCGCCTTCCCTGCTACCGACGCCGAGATGGGCGAGGCCATCAACGAGATGACCGCGCCGTTTACCATCGACGGCGACCAGACCTGCGTGCAGTGCCACCGCGACAACGGCGCCATCGCCCGGCCGTTCGTGATGCCGCTGCAGTCCAGCCGCGCCTGGAGCCTGCGCAACGTCATGGCGCAGCGGGGACTCTATGACACCCGGCCGTGGTTTTTTGAGACCGCGATGGACGAGACCAACTTCTTTCCCGTGCTCAACGAGTTCGCGCGCCGCGAGAATTTCTGCTGCGAACAGCTCAATAAGATCGTGTGGGCCAAGTACCCAAGTGTCACGGAGTGCCAGAAAGACGCAGCCAAGAAGGGCTGCAACCACGTGCTCAACTGCATGGCCGAGCCGCCGCCCGAGTGCGCGGCGCAGCCCTATGCCAAGACGCCGTACTTGAAGCGCAGCGACTTCATCCGCGCGGCCGCCAAACAGCTTTTCGGCCGCGACACTGCGATCGGCGACGTGCTGGTCAAAGAGGACCTGCAGGGCAACCGCAAGCCCATGGTGTTGGATTTCGAGGGCATCACCCGCGCGCTCGGGCTGTTCATGCTGCGGACGCCTCGCCTGCTGCCCAACCCGAACGCGCATCTGGACCTGCCGACGGCGCGGCGCGGCAAGGACGTCTACATGGGCACCGACGCCGGCTGCAACAGCTGCCACCCGCTGCCGGTGACGACCACGGCCACGCTGCCGGTGCCGTTCTCGCCGTTCAACATGCCGTTCCGCTTTCCTCCTGTCATCAGCCCAGAGCGCCGGCCGGATGGCACCGACGCCATGGCGGTGACTGAGCAGTTCATGGCCACTTTCCCGCAGGTGGTGCAGACGGCCGCGGGCTTGCACGTCGGCAGTACGCCCCTGCGCGGGCTGTGGGACCGGCCGCAGTCGCGGTTTTTCCACGATGGTCGCGGCCGCAGCCTGGTGTCGTCGCTGGCCACGCCGCACCACCCGGCGCTAAAGCCAGGTGAGGTCGGCCACAACGTCCGCGACGGCGTGCGCGACACCCACGGCGGGACCAGCCAGCTGGACAAGTGGGCGCTGCAAGACCTCGCCAACTTCCTCTTGACACTGTGAGTTGGGGCATGCACATCCGAAGTTCATGGCTGCTGGCGCTGGTGGTTCTGGCGGCGCTGCCGGCCTGCGCGACAGTGGCACCCTGGCAACGCGGCGCGCTCGCCGACCGCCACATCCAGTGGGACCGCCACGCCGACCGCGCCTCTTTGCGGCGTCACGTGCTGGCCGTACGCGAAGGGGCGCCACCGGTCGAGGCCGGCGGCGGCAGCGCGTGCGGCTGTGATTGACGGACCTGTCGCAGCATGCCGGGTCGTCGTTGGTGCGGCGGCCCTCGCAGTCACCTCATGGTGCCAGCACGCGCACTGCCAGGAATCCAGCGCTGGCGGCGCGGTGATGGTGTACAGCGACAGCGACAATGTCACGGTGATCTCGCCGCGCGTGTCGGGTCGCCAGACCATGGCCGAGGTACAGGTCGATGTCGCCGCAGGTGTCGACCTGGTCACCGCTGCGTCGGTGGACTTGACCACCGCCGCCTCGCCCAAGGGCTTCTCCGAAGAGCGCTGGCAGCTCGACGCGCGTGCCGGCCGGCAGTGGTCGGGTGGCACGGCGCTGCGCGGATGGTATGCGCTGTCGCGCGAGCCCGACTTTCTGTCGCACCAGCTCGGGCTGTCGGGCGGCGTCGAGCTTCGCGACCGCCACAGCCAGCTCGGTCTGGGCCTGGTGACCGACCAGTCCACCGTCGGCCATCGCTACGACCCCACCTATGCGCGCCCACGCGCCGGCTACAACCTGCAGGCGACTTGGAGCGAAGTGCTCGGTCCCGAAACACTTTTCGACCTTGCGTACACGGTTGGCCACCAGGACGGGATGCTGGCCAGCCCCTATCGGTTCGTCCGCCTGTTCGACCCCGCAGACGCGGGCCAGCACCGCACCGCCATTGCTGAAGCCGTGCCCGAAGAGCGTACGCGCCACGGCGTGGTCTTGGGTCTGCGCAGTCGGCTGCTGCCGCGCTGGTTCTTGCTGGGCCAGGTGCGCGGCCACAGCGACGACTGGGGCCTGCGGGCGGTCTCGGCCACGCTGCGCAGCAGTTGGGTCTTGACGGCCAATTGGACGCTGGACGCCGAGCTGCGCGCCCATGGCCAAGGCCGCGCGGATTTCTACCGCCGGACCTACCAGACCTTTCCCTCGGCGCCCGGCTGGCGCACCGCCGACAAGGAGCTTGGACCCATGCGGACGCTGCAGGGCGGGCTGCATGTGCAGTGGCGACCGTTGGGCCTGGGCCCGCCGGCGTGGGCGGTGGGCTTGGGTGCCGACGTCGTGCGGTTCGACTACCTCGACTACCAGTGGTTGGCGGGTCGGACGGCGCTGGTCACGCTCGCCCACCTGACCTGGGAGCCGTGACAGGAGGTCCCATGGCTGCGCGTGTTCCGGCCCTGCCGATGTTGGTTCTGGTGGTCATGACTGCCTGCGAGCCTCCACCGGCGCCGACACCGGTCGAGGATGCCGCGGTGGCTGACGTCAAGCTGCCGCCCTGCGAGGCGCTGGGCGAGATCTTTGCCGTGGACAAAGACGGTGGCGAGCGCGCGCTGGCCAGCGACAAGACCACCAAGATCCCGCTGATTCTGGGCTTTCAGGGCTTTATCTTCCTGCGGTTGGGCCTGCGCAGTCCGGTGGCGTTGCCTGGCGTGGTCAAGCTCAAGATCTCGGCGCAAGTCGGCAGCGTGCTCGACGTCACTACGCCGTTTTCGAGCGTCAAGACCAGTCCCCTGGCTGGCGGATCGGTGACCCGCGACGTGCCGCTGTTTTTCAACGACGTGCCGTTTGCGGAACTGGCGGGCAAGCCGGCGACGGTCGGGCTACAGGTCGACACCAAGAACTGCCGCATGACCGCGCTGGCGCCGGTGGAGCTGGAAGACGGCGGCATCATGGGTGCCGATGCGTCGATGTGGGGGACGATTGATGCGGGCAAGGGGCCGTAGCGAAGCCACGCCGACGGCGGGCCGCGACTTCAAAGCCCAGCTTGCCGTTGCCTACTCGTAGTGCGTCCACATTCGCAGCACTTTGACCATCCTTTCGGCGGCGTGCTCCTCATAGACCAAGCGGTGCTGGATGTTGATGCGTCGCGAGCAGCAGCCGGCAAGGTCGCCGACCAACCGCTCAAAGGGTGGCGGGTTTGTCCATGGGTCGGCAGCCAGAACGGCCAGCAGCGCCTCCGCTTTAGGCCGCAAGCCGGCGGCTGCGAGGTGTCGAGCGTCCTTTTGGGCTTGCCGGGCATAGACGACGCGCCAGGGCGGCTGGGGCGAACCAGGCGGGGCGGTTACCATCCTGGCTCATCCGCACATTCGTCAATTGGCGTGCTGCGGCCCGCCTGAATCGACTCCGCCATGCCTGGAACTTGAAGCAGGTGCAGGGTCTCTTGGATGGCACGCCAGTCGCCTTCGCTCACAAGCACGGCGTTGGTGTGCTTGCCCGTAATCAAAAGCGGCTCATGGGACTCTGAGACGGACTCGAGTAATCGATAGAGGTTCTTGCGGGCTTGGGTGGCGGTGAGGTGCGACATGGGACTCCTTGGTCGGAGCGTACGCTTTTCCGCACGTGGCCGCTAGCGGGGGCCAACGTCGGCCGGTCCACGAGCGGCACGCCCATTGGCAAGCCGTCACACCCGCGACAGGTAGTTCTCCGGCACGAAAACATTGCGCGACTTAAAGGCCGCTGGCGACTCCAGCATCAGGCGCACGCGCATCTCAAACGTACGGGCCGGGAACGCAAAGAACGGCTCTGGGCTGCCAATCCATTGCACCCACTGCGGCGCGGCTGTGCCGGACTCGCGGCACAGGGCGCTGACGACGCCAGACATAAGCCCCTCGAATTGCCCGGACTCGTTCGGGCCGTTCGTCACCATTTGCGTGCGAACCTGCGGGGCGGCGCGGCGAAAGTCGTCGACGAACTGGTTGACGAAGTGCTGAAAGGCGGACGGCGAGGCGTGGCAGGCTGCGATGACCTGAAGTGCTGTCATGGGAACAACTCCTCGGCCAATAGACGGGCGCGGACGGGGAACCGCTCTGCCGGAAAGTGCTGCAATGCGATCTGGAGCACTGCGTCGGCCTTGGTCAGGCCGAGCAGCCCGGCGAGCGTGAGGATGTCGTTTGCATCTTCCTGTCCCCGACTGGCGAGCAGCTTCATCGCAAGCAAAGTCCTCGGATCTGCCACCGAAACGCGCAAATGCGACATCTCGCGCCATAGCTCAAAGCCCGGGTTGGCGGGCGCGAAGCCTTTGACGGCGTCGTTGAGCCAGTCTTGCGGCAGGTCGAGCTGATCCGCGACTCGCGCGGCCGCGTTGCGTATCGCGGCAGTCGGGACGAACCAGGCGTCGACATCCTTGGTGGCCGGGCGCGCTTGGTGGACCAGGCACATGACCGCGCCGCCGACGATGTAGAGTTCACCGCGTTCGTCGTGCGCAGCGAGTTCGTCGTTGAGCAGTTCGAGCGCGCGGGTGATGGTTTCGCGGTCCATGTGGCAAGGGTAGCGTGCGGCTGGCGCGCAGTCTAATGGTTGCGGGCAATCGCCGCGGCAGCGGAGGACGGCTGGCAGAATTCAAGTTTGGCCGTCAGGTCACCATCGGTCTTGCGACTCGCGAAAACGCGCGTGCCTCGACGGGGACGCTGAGCAAGGCCCCATCAACCAGTTGCGACGAGGCCAAATGGCCTCACTTGACGGGCAACCGTTCCGGCGGGCAGCATCGGCAATGCGTACAGCGTTGCCCGGGAACATTTGCACACAAGTTGTTGAAAGGTTGGCACGATGCAAATTGCGCTCAATTTTCGCCTTGGGCACACGCTCTCAAGCATTTTCGCTTCTCTTGCCGGCAAGCGGCCCCTGCGCCAGTTGCTGTACTTAAAGGTCGCCGCAACCACTCCAAGCGCTCCTGAGCGTATCAACATTTGGGATCCGACAACGGGGGAGTTGCTCACCGCCGTCGCAAGCCAGACCGCGCTGGTGGCAGGCCGCCGACGCTTCGACGTCGAGTCCTTTTCCCGCCACTACGACGGCAGAAGGGTTGCGCACCGTTTTCAGCCGCTGGATGGGGCGCCGCTTTTGCTGGTAGAAGGCCGGCTCTCGGCAGCAGGCTATCCGCCTGCGGAAGCGATCACAGAAGCGACTGTCGTGCGACCTGCAATTGAAACCATTGCTGGAGTCACAGTTGTGCGACGTGGACTCATTCGGAACTCAGCGCCTCCTGATGCCGAACCACAGTCGGACGGCCAGCCGCGAATCCCTGGGCCGCAAGCCGCGGAATCCGAAGCACCTGCTGTCACTATTGGCACCCTGCAGAACGAACTGCTTGGCCGCAAAGCGTGGAAGTGGCTTTGTTCTGACCAGTCCGCAAATCCACCGCTTCCGCAACCACCGATTCCGTTGCTGAACAAGTTTGCGTTGGCACCTCCCGACTTCATGACGACCGCCGGTCAACGCGACTTTGTCGCGCGCCTGCTCAGAGTCGGGCACGCGGATGTTCGACATAGGGCGATAAGGTGGTTGGTATGCGACATTGACGATCTTTCAATGCGAAACGGAGCCCGCGCCGCCATTTGGGGCGCCACAGCCGTCGCATTCAGTACTAGCGCGGTCAGGCATGTGCTGAACAACGCCAATTTCACGAAGCCGCTCTTAGAGGATGCCCTCGTTTCGGTCCCGTGGCGCGTCGCTCTTACGGTGTTTGAACAGGCCGCGCAAGAAAGCAGTAGCCCAAAAAGCTGGGCCGAGGTCGTCGCGCTAGCCAGGCGGCTCGTTGTGGCTGTGGCCCAGCAGATGCCGGTGGTAATCGAGCCTGCCCGCTCGCCAATTCAAGTAGCCACATCGCAATTAGCCGCCGGCAAGGCGCAAGATGCGATCCAGGATGACCCAATGAGTACCGAAGGCTCTCAGGATGGCGAGGGCGGACGCGGCGCGCAAGTGCAACCGGTGGAGAATAACGATCAGCCCAATATCAACCCCATTGTCGCCCAACTCTCATGGGCTATTGCGCTAGACCGCGAACCGGACTTCGCCAAGCGGCTCAGCAACTGTATTGCAGTTTGCGCAGACTTTTCTGGGCTTGCGGCCATCGATAGCTCTATTGCGGGAATCGACCATGTCGCAGCAATGGCCGAGGCTGTCGTCGACAAGGCGACCGCGTTACGACTCGCCGTGCAATCATTGACGGCCGCTGCGGCTGCTTCGAGCGAGGACGACCCGGTTCGCCTGGCCGCTGTGCTCGTGCACTGGCACGGAGTGGCCGCATCGCTTGAACTCGTCGCGCGCCCAGCCATTGCGCTGTGCGCGGCGCGCGGGTTGGCGCGGCGCAATAAGCCAAAGATGCTCGGTGCATTCCCGTGGCTTGACGCTTGGATGCTGGAGAGAATCACCTCAGCGGATATCGGCGCGGTCGGCGAACTTGCGCACGTCTTTGAAGTGCTCGACCTGCTGGAGGGTCATGAGGTCGCCCGCGGCGCAGAATTCTCGTGGGATGGCCCGGCAATCGCGGCGGCACCGCCCGCGGGCGAGGAGGTTGGGAATTACCTGCGTCGGGCGCTCGACGAACACCTGGAGCATGCGACAGTGCCCATTGAGCTTCGGCCGTGGGCGACAGCCCAAGTTGGAGCTGGCTGGCCGCGCTCTGTAACATTTGAAATCTGCAATGCTTTGCGAGACTACTCCTCTGCGCTCGGGGACCGATGCCGACAAGAACTATTGACCGAGCTTGCCAACGAGACACCCGATCAGGCGTTGCTGAACGCCAATTGGTACATGGCGAAAGTGCGAGAACTCGAGCCACACCTACGCTCAGTCGCTACAATGCCATTTGCGCTGTTGACGCGGCCGCCCCGGACGTTGGGTGAAGAGAGACCGGTGCCGGAACCAGCCAATTCCAGCGAGCTTGTCATTGCGGTTGAGAAATTCGGAGACCCACCGGCACTACCCGATCTGCGTGCCGTCCAAGCGGACATCCACGCTGAATTCTACACGGTTATGGTGCCGGTCCGGTTGCAGCTTGCCGGACCGCAACCGGGGTTCGATCAAGCTTCCGTCATTGTCGAACCCGTCACCGATGTCTTTTCCCGCGGTCTGCCCCAAACAGCGCAGGCCCGAAACGCGACGCGGCAGGTTTTTCGCGTTCCGTGGCATGCGGACCCCGTGACCACAGTGATAAGTGGCGTGTTGCCAGTCATTGTGGCAATCCGATTGATGAGGCTTGAGGGCGAACTTCTGCGCATTCGGGTCACGGTCGATTGTGCCGGCAAGACGGTGACCGCCGAGTTTTCCGCTGGCCGTGTCGTGGACGAGCGCGAACTGGGGTTTGCTGGCCGCGCAACCGGGCTCGACCCGCGGCTGGCAGAGTCCAGCCCGGTTGGCCCGCAAGTCAAACGCGACGAAGTGCTTGAGCGCCTCGCAAACGGCGGCAGTTGCTTTATCGTTGCGCCCCGCCGCTTCGGCAAAACCACACTGCTGCAGAGCATCGAGCAGGGCCTCGAAGAAGGGCACACTGGCAAGGGGCGGGTCTTGCCGATTCGCCTCAATGCGCTGACTGGTGGCGCGGGTGCCGGTCACGCCGGCATTTGGGCGCAAGTCACGGCGTCGATTAGCAGCGCCAAGAAACTGGGCTTGCAGGGTTGGAGCTTGCTCAACCAGGCCCCCGGCCCTTGGCCATCGCTCGAGAGCTTTGAACTGCCCAGGCGGGTTGCACGCGAGCGTGGCTACCACTACATCGCCCTGCTCATCGACGAAGCCCAAATGCTGTTTCCGCCGGGCGATTCAAGCTCCCGCGGTGCGATTGTCAAGCAATTCTTGGAGGATGCGGCGCCGGACGGCCGGTTGGCTGGGATTGAGTTGGCGCTGTTCGGGTTGCCGACGCTGGAAGCCCGCGCGGGTGCCAACCTCATTGGGGCCGGAAGATTGTTCAAGGCCAATGATTTTCCGGACACCGAGATTACTGCCCTGATTGCAGCGCAGACGACCAACGGGCTGGCTACCACCAAGCGCGTGCGCGACATCCTCAGGAAACACACCTACAACATCATCTTCTTGCAGCATATGGTCGAGGGTCTGGTCCGGATCGCCAATTCTGAGGGGCGCCGCTGGGTCACCGGGCGCGACGCGGACGCCGTCGTCAAGCAGATGTACGCTGAGATTGCCAACCGAACACTTGCCAATACAATGTTGCTCCGTGACGCGTTCAGTGCCGGCGAAACCGTGGACGACTGGCGGCCGACGGAAGCCTGGCCGATCGCCTTGGCGGTGGCAAAGCACCTGGCCGGGCAAGCTGGCAACGTGGCCGCGGCACCGGCGGTGTCGGCCGTCCTCGGCGGCTGGATTCGCCGTGCGTGGACAGACCTGCCACAGCAGCAGTTGCTAGCTCCAGCCGACGATCTGGTCAAGAAAGTGCTCCAGGATCTGGTGGATTCCGACGTCCTCGACCGGACCAAGAAGGCCATCAAATCCGATTTGATGCGGCAATATCTCAACGCGGAAAGCGGTCGCGTCGACGCCGGCGATTTCGACGATCCGGAGTTCGGCAAAGCCATCCAAAAGCTCGTGACACCCCGCATCCAGTTGCCTGTGGACGTTGCGCAGGTGGCGGCCGGTGGGCAGGCCACGATTTGGGTGGCACCTGGCAAGGACGGTCAACCCGACGAGGCTTATCGTGTATGGCGGCTGCCCCAAGACGATTGGCACGAGCGCTTGCTCCGCGATCGTCAAGTTGCCGGCAAGATCATCAGCGCACACCGACGCAATGCCGCAGGGTTCGACCGCGTTTTCCACCTCTTGGAAATCGGCCTGCACCGCGACGACACGGCGTGCGGCGTGCAGCGCTATACCTGGGTGCCTGGTGAGCCGCTGGCTCGGCGCTCACTGGCGCCGGCTACTGCGTTGGCGGTCGGGCGACAGTTGTTTGAAACGCTCGCGGCCATTCACGAAGAAGGGATCTTGCACCGCGATCTGAAGCCAGACAACATCATCATCAGCAGCACCGACTTTCGGCCTACGCTCATAGACTTTGGCCTTGCGCGGGTTTCCAGTTCGGAAATGGCGACCCGAGTCACCGGACCGTGTGTAGCGCCGGAGGTCGGCGGATCGGCCGTGCCGCTGTGGACCGGGGCGGCCGACGTGTACGCGATGGCCAGCACGCTTGCAGAAGTTGCCCGGAAACCGGACGGCATTGTGGCACTGTTGGAGCCGGCGCTCGCCGTTAATCCGGCCCTTCGGCCAAGTGCGAAGGAGATGGCGCGGGTCTTCGCTTCGGCCGAGCGGCGAGCTGAGCACCACAAAGTGCTTGCTGCCGCCAACACGCAAGCGGTCGCAGCAGCCGGTCACTCTGCCGACTTGGCAGGAGCGGTGGGCGACTGCCGCCTGGGGATTGACGCGATTGCTGCCGGCATCATCTACAGCGACCTGGCCATGGCTATGCAAGTCGGTGACCTTGTAAATCGACTCTGTGAGCGGTTGCACCGAGAGCAGTCGATCACCGACCTCGTCAACAAAGGGATACTGCCTGACGCCGCTCGTGAGCTAGCCCGGCTGCGCAACCGAAAGGTCCACGCGGCGCGCAGATCAGAGCCACCGCTCTTGAAAGTCCCGGCTGAAGTCATGGCGCTGACAGAGACCGTTGCTGCGGCGCTGCGGCAGCCGGCATTGGCGGCTGTTGTTCAGGTCTACTACGACATTCGGCGCCAAGCTGCCGCCCAGCTTGACACCGGGCCACCTGCCTGAGGCGAGCTTGGGCGGCCTGCGGTCAGTGCGTAGGGCCCATGTGGCAACGACTGCCGCTGCGCCGACGCGCCGGCCAGCGCGCGAACGTCGCTGAGGCTACGACGCCGAGCGTCAGCGTGCCCATGGCTCCAGCTCGCAGAAAGCCCCTACAAAAACGCCGGATCCCGATACACCCCAAATTCCTCTCGAAAAATGTCGCTGATCTCGCCCAGCGTCACCAACTGCCGCACGCCATCCAAAATCGGCGGCACCAGGTTGTCGCCGTTCTTGCACGCCGTACGAATCGCCGCGTGACAGCGCGCAACCGCATCGGCACTGCGGTCCTGCTTGACCTTCTTGCAGCGGGCCAGCTGCGACCGTTCGACCTCGGGATCGATGTGCAAAAGCGGAATGGGATCCCCGCGTTCTTCGACGTGCGCATTGACGCCGACGATCTTGCGCTCACCCGACTCCACGCGACGTTGAAATCCAAACGCGCTCTCGGAGATTTCCTTTTGCGGAAATCCCTGTTCAATCGCGCGCACGATGCCACCCATGTCGTCGATCTTGCGGATGTAGGCTAGGGCCTCCTCCTCCATCTTGTCGGTCAGGTGCTCGACAAAGTACGACCCCGCCAACGGATCGACGGTGTTGGCGACGCCCGACTCTTCCAACAGCAGTTGCTGGGTGCGCAGCGCCAGCTTGGCCGCCGACTCGGTCGGCAAGGCATAGGTCTCGTCCAGGCTGTTGGTGTGTAGCGACTGCGTGCCGCCTAGCACTGCGGCCAGCGCCTGCCAGGTGGTGCGCACGACGTTGTTCAGGGGCTGTTGGGCCGTCAGCGACACGCCGGCCGTCTGCGCGTGGGTGCGCAGCATCATCGACCGCGGGTTGGTGGCGCCGAACCGCTCCTTCATGATCCGCGCCCACAGGCGCCGCGCCGCGCGAAACTTGGCGACTTCTTCGAAAAAGTCGTTGTGCACGTCAAAGAAGAAGCTCAACCGCGGCGCAAAGCTGTCCACCGGCAAGCCGGCCTCGATGCCCGCCTGCACGTAGCCGATGCCGTCGGCGAGCGTAAACGCCAGCTCTTGCACTGCCGTCGCCCCGGCCTCGCGGATGTGGTAGCCGGAGATCGAAATTGTGTTCCATTTCGGAAGCTTGTGGGTACAGAACGCCAGCATGTCGCGGATGATCCGCATCGACGGCCGCGGCGGGCTGATCCACTCTTTTTGGGCGATGAATTCTTTCAGGATGTCGTTTTGCAACGTCCCGGCGATGCGGTCGTAGCCGACGCCTTGCCGCTCAGCCACCGCCACATACAGCGCCAATAACACGATCGCCGGCGCGTTGATGGTCATCGACGTCGTCACGTCGCCGAGCGGAATGTCGCCAAACAGCGCCTCCATGTCGTACAGGTGGCTGACGCTGGTGCCCTCGCGGCCCACTTCGCCTTCGCTCATGGCGTGATCGGGGTCGTAGCCCATCAGCGTGGGCATGTCGAAGGCCGTCGACAGCCCGGTCTGACCCTGTTGCAACAGGAACTTGAAGCGCCGGTTGGTGTCTTCCGGGGTGCCAAAGCCGGCGAACATGCGCATGGTCCACGGCTTGCCGCGGTACATATTGACGTGGACGCCGCGGGTGAACGGGTAACGGCCCGGCTGACCGATCTGATCGTGGTAGGCGCTGTCGGGCGCGCGCGGCACGTACAGCGCGTCGATATCGCGGGCGTCGAGCGACCGGAACACCCGCCGCTGCGACCTGGCCGCGCCGAGCTCTTGCGCCACGGCGTGCAGGCGCGGGTCGGCATCCGCGGGCAACTGGCCAATGGGGGCGCTGACCCCAGCGTGGCCCGCGACCGGCGGCAGCGCAGTCTGGTCGGCGACGGGCGCCTGGGCAGTGGGGTTCAAGGTGGCGTATTCTTCGGCCATGGGGTCGTCCGTGCGCGGAGCCGCGGGGCCCCGAAAAGGGCGCCAATTGTCGCGCAAACGGACAGCGGGCGCCAGCGTTTTTGACGCCCTCGGATTACCCAGATGTCGCTACCGCACGTCGATCTCGTTGCGGGCCGCTGGCGCCTGCCGCCAAGCCGGACGCTGCGCCGCGCTGCCGAGCGCGTGACCGCCGACGTGCGCGAGCACGACCTGTGGCGCGCAGGGGCGACCGTGGGCATGGCGGTGTCGGGCGGTCTGGACTCGCTGTGCGGTCTGCGGTTGCTGTGCGCGCTGCGCCGGCGGCTCGGCCATCGGCTGGTGGCGCTGCACGTCGATCACGGCGTCGCTGCCACCCGGGCTGAGGCGCTGGCCGTCATCCAGGCTGCGTGTACCGACCTCGCTGTGCCGCTGACCGTAGCCGCTGTCTCAGTGCCGTTGGGTGCCGATTGGGAAGGTCGCGCGCGCGCCGCCCGCTATGCCGCGCTGGCCCAGTTGGCGGCTGGCTCCGATTGCACCGTCATTGCGACTGCCCACCATGCCGACGACCAGGCTGAGACGCTGCTATTGCGCCTGTGTCGCGGCGCTGGCCCCGATGCGTTGGCGGGCATTTGGGCGGCCCGCGACGACGGTGTCGTCCGACCGTTACTGAGTCTGACCCGCGCCCAGCTTCGCGAGTTGCATGGCGACCTGCCGTGGTGGACCGATCCCAGCAATGCGGAGCTGCAGCCGGCGCGCAATCGAATTCGCCATCTGGCGCTGCCCGCGCTGACCGCCGCCGAACCGGACGCGGTGGCTGGGCTGTGCCGCAGCGCCGACGCGCTTGCCTTGACCCGTGGCGGCGCCGAGGCGTGGCTGGAGGCGGCGCTTGAGGGGGCCATCACCCGTGACGGCGACGCCCTGACCGTCGCGCGCGACCGCGTGCCCGCTGACTTGGGCGCGTTGGCGCTGCTGCTGCGGTGGGCAGCCGCGCTCGTGGGTGCGCCGCCGCCGACGCTGGCCGCCACGCAACAGTTTTTCGCGTTGACACGTGCGCCACCGGGCAGTCAGGGCCTGGTCCGCGGGATGCGAGTGCGCGTTTCGGCCGCGCAGTACCGCTTTGAGCCCGGGTGACCGCAGCTCGCGCACCGTCCGCGCGACTGGCGCGTCTCAGTTGGCCTGCGGTGCGACAAGGGCGCTTGCGATCGGTCTTTCATTGGCCTGAAACATTGCGCGACCGGCAGGTGCGGACTAACCTGACCTGACGGTTGCCTGCCGCGCGTGGCGGGGCCGACCGCAGGTTGCTTGGGGTCTCGAAACGCGCACGACCGGCCGCGGCCGGAAAAAGCAGGATTTCGTGAAGCAATATCGGAACATGCTGGTGTGGGTGGTGCTGATCTTGCTGGTGGTGGTGCTCTACACCGGCGTGCGATCGAGCGCCGCTGGGGCCGAGATCTCATTTACCGAATTCATCCACAAGGCCACCGCGACCAAAGATGTCGCCGAAAAAGACCAGATCGACGAAATCACGGTGCGTGGGCTCAACATCGAGGGCATTACCCGCGAGGGCAAGCCGTTTCGGACCGCGGGCGAGCTCAAGGAATTCCAAAAGGACCTGATCGGCAAGGGCGTCAAGATCACCTATGAGCGCGAAGACGCCAACGCCGTGTGGGTGTCGCTGTTGCTCAACTGGCTGCCGATGCTGCTGCTGTTGGGCCTGATTTTCGTGTTCATGCGCCAGTTGCAGTCTGGCGGCTCGCGGGCCATGTCGTTTGGCAAGTCGCGCGCCAAGATGATGACCGAATCGACCAACCGCGTGACCTTCGAAGACGTCGCCGGCATCGACGAGTGCAAGCAGGAGTTGGAAGAGATCATCCACTTTCTCAAAGACCCCAAGAAGTTCACCAAGCTTGGCGGGCGCATTCCCAAGGGCGTGCTGCTGATGGGCCCCCCCGGCACCGGCAAG
>SXRM01000185.1 GCA_005792545.1 Pseudomonadota bacterium
ATCGCGGTGATGCACGAGGGCGTGCTGCAGCAATGCGCCGCGCCGCAGACCATCTACAACGCGCCGGCCAATACCTATGTCGCGACCTTCATCGGGTCACCGGCGATGAACCTGCTGCCGGTGCGGGTCGAGCGACAGTCCGGCGGACTTCGCCTGTCCGGATCTGGTCTGGACCTGCGGGTGCAGGCCCGAGGCGACGCGCCGGATGAACTCGTGGTGGGTGTTCGCCCGCAGGATTGGCGCCGCGCTGCGGACGGCGAAGCGTGCCACGCCCGCCTGCATGTCGAGGTCACCGAGCCGCTGGGTGCCGAGACCAATGTGTTTGGCAACTTGGCGGACGCGCAGCCATCGACCGTCGCTGTGCCGGACGCGACGACGCGCCAGCGGCAGGCCAACGCGACCATCTGGCGTACCGACCCGGCAGACCCGGTGCGCGATGGCGAGGCTGTGGGCCTGCACGTGACGCGTTTGCACCTTTTCGATGCCGCTGGCCGGCGCTGGCCAGTCAGTGGCGATCTGGGAGTGATTCAGTGAGATTGCTAGCCTTTTTCGCCCTTTTTCCGGTGTGCTTTGCCACTGGCTGTGGCAAGACTACACCGCCAGCAGCGCCTGCACCTTCGTCCGCTGCCGCCGAGCAACCGGGCAAGCCCGCAGCCGTTGCCGCGCCCGCTGCGGCCTCTGCCACTGTGGCGCCGGAAACGCCCGATCCGCCGGGTCCGGTTACGCTCTGGCACAGCTACCGCGACGCCGAGCGCGCGGGGCTGGACGAGTTGGTCACCCACTGGAACAAGAACCACCCGGCCGCGCAGATCGAAGCCCTGGCAGTGCCGGCCGACGCCATTATCGACAAGTTCCAGGTCGCGACGCCCAATGGCAACGGCCCGGATCTCATCATCTTTGCGCACGACAAGATCGGCGTGTGGGCCAAAGACGGGCTTTTGGCGCCGATTGGCGAGGCTGCGACGCCGGACAAGCTCAAGCGCTTCCTGCCGCAAACGGTCAAGCCGCTGGTGTTTGACAAGGCGATCTACGGCTTGCCGTTGGCGTTCAAGTCGCTGGTGTTGTTCTACAACAAGAAGCTGGTCGCCGAGCCGCCCAAGACACTCAATCAGCTGATCGAGGTCGCCAAAGGCTTTACCAAGCCCGACGCCGAGGCGTTTGGCCTGGCCTACGAAGCCGCAAACTTGTACTTCCACGCACCTTTCTTGCTGGGTGCCGGCGGTGCCATCTTTGACGACTCGGGGCGGGTACCCAAGATCGACACGCCCGAAGCGGCCGTCGGCCTCGCCGTGGCGCGCGACCTCTACAAAACCCACAAGATCCTGCCGCAAGGCTCGGTGTCGGGCTTTGTGATCACGGCGATGTTCAACGACGGCAAAGTGCCGTTCGTACTGCAGGGGCCGTGGTTCATGGGCGAGATCGACAAGGCCGTCCAGTGGGGCGTGGCGCTATTGCCTGAGCTTGAGCCCGGCAAGCCGCTGCGGCCGTTCCTCGGCTCTGAGGCGGTGATGCTGTCCAAGAAGGCCAAGAACGTGCCCGGCGCGCTGCGAATCATCGACTACCTGACCAGCGACGAGGCGGCGCTGACGCGGATGCAGACCGGCAAGCAGATGGTCGCCAACGTCAAGCCGTACGAACTGCCCAGGTGGGCCGACGACCCGGTGGTCAAGGTGTTTCGCGCGCAAGCCGATATCGCCGTGCCAATGCCGGCGGCGGCCGAGATGGCGGCGGTGTGGAATCCGTACAACACCGCACTGCAAAAAGTCATCTACGGCGACGCCAAGGCGCTCGAAGCGCTGGCCGAGGCGCAAAAGCGCGCCGTCGAAGACATCGCCAAGATGCAAAAGTAGGCCAACGTGGCGCCGCAATTGCCTGGCCCTGATCCGCGATCGACCTTTGCCGCGCGTTGGCTGCTCGGCTGCGCGGTCGCGGGCGTGGTCGCCGCGGGCCTGGGCCTCGTCGAATCGGCACGCAGTGCCAGCAGTCTCGTCGTCGAGGCCACCACTGTCGCCGACGCCGCAGCGCACACCTGGGCAACGCGGAGCGACGACAAGGCCGGGGCGCAAGCGCTGACGGGATTGTTGGCCGGCCACCCGGCTGCGGCAGAGCTGTTCGTCGTCGTCGAGGGCGGCGTGGACGAGTTCGGCATCTCGCGCGGTACTGCGCTCGCCTACGGCAAAGTGGCAGATGTCGATGCCAAGGCCTTGCTTGACCACGCCAAAACCGTGACGGCCGACGCGACGCGGGCCTTGGCCTCTGCGACGCCGATGACGGCGGAGGCGCTGCAACTGCACCTGCCCGACGGCCGGCTAGTCGTCGCTGCGCCGCTGCGCGAAGGTCCCAAGGGCAAGACGGTGTCGGGTGTTGCAGGCACGCTGATGAAGCCGCGTGCCGCCAGCGCGCTCAGGCCTTTGTGGCTGGCGGTGGTGCTTGCGGCGCTACTGGCTGGCGCGACTGCGGCGGCACGTAACCGCGCCCGACTGCTGTTCGACGCAGCGGCCATCGCGGGAATGGGCTTGCTGTGGTGGGTCTTGCAGCCCACTTTGGCGGCGCAACCGGCGTCTGGCATTGCGGTCCTAGGTGGCGACCTCCTGGTCCCCCATGCGGCGCCGAGCGCGGCCGAGCCGTTGACGATACTGCACGTGGCGGTAGGCGCTGCGCTCCTGGCTGTCGCGGGAGCTTGGGCAGCAACGCCGTTGGCGCGGGTGCTGGACGGCGCACGCAAAGACGTGGTGCCCTATCTGTACGTCGGCCCGGCCATGGCGGCGACCACCTTGCTGATATTCGTGCCATTCGCCGTCGGCGTCGGGCTGTCGTTCGTCGACAAGTCCGGCGCGTTCGTGGGCCTCGCGCATTATGCCGAGGTGCTGCAGTCCATCACCGACCCGAACAGCTCCACACACTTTGGCCGCACGCTGGTGATGACAATCCTGTGGACGGTCGTCAATGTCGGTCTGCACGTCACGATCGGCCTCGGCCTGGCGCTGGTACTCAATCGGCCGCACTTGCGCGGCCGCGCGCTGTACCGCCTGCTGCTCATCGTACCGTGGGCGGTGCCGAGCTACATCACCGCGCTGACCTGGAAGTGGCTGTTCAACACGCAGGCCGGTCCGCTCAACGCCATGCTGGTCGCGCTTGGCCAGGATCGCGTCGATTGGCTGGGGACCAGCCCTTGGACCAACTTCGCCGCCAACCTCGCGACCAATGTCTGGCTCGGCTTCCCGTTCATGATGGTGATCTCGCTCGGCGCGCTGCAGAGCATCCCGAGCGAACTGTACGAGGCGGCCGACATGGACGGCGGCTCCGGCTGGCAGAAGTTTCGGCACATCACCCTGCCCTTGCTGCGCCCTGCTCTGTTCCCCGCCATCATCTTGGGCACCATCTGGACCTTCAACGCCTTCAACGTCATCTGGCTGGTCTCGGGCGGCGGTCCGGACCACCAGACCGACATTCTCATCACCGAGGCGTACTACACGTTCACTGTACTACGGCGAACCGGGCTGGCCGCGGCGTATAGCGTGCTCATCTTCCTGATGCTGCTGGGCTACACGCTGGTCACCAATCGGCTGACGCGCGCCACGCAAGCGGTTGGAGCCTGACCATGGCACACGGCGCGGACAACTCTGTCGCTCCCAAGGGCGCGCGCGCCTGGCTGCCGCACCTGTTGTTGGTGCCGGTGACGGCGCTGACGCTGTATCCCGTGGCGTACGTCGTCAAGCTGGCGCTGTCGGGCACCGCCGGAGTGTCGTCCTCGCCGTCGCCGTTGCCCGATCGCCTGGATTTCTCGGCGTTTGGCAAGGTGGTCGGAACGGCCGATGCCCAAGGCCAGTGGCTGTTTGGCCATCAACTGCTGAATTCGCTTGCCGTCTCGGCGATCACGACCATCGCCGGCATCGCGCTAGCCTGCACCGCTGCTTACGCGTTTGCGCGCTTCGAATTCCCCGGTCGGCGCGCCGGGTTGCTGGGCTTTCTGGCCACGCAGATGTTTCCGGGCATCCTGACGCTGATTCCGCTGTATGTGCTCATCCAAAAACTTGGGCTGCTCGACTCGCTGTGGGGCCTCGTGCTGGTGTACTCGACCACCACGATTCCGTTCTGCACCTGGACGCTCAAGGGCTACTTCGACACCTTGCCCAAGGAGATCGAAGAGTCCGCGCTCATCGATGGCGCCACCCGGCTGCAGATCTTCCTGCGGATCATCCTGCCGCTGTCGGCTCCGGCGATCGCGGTCACGGCCCTGTTCTCGTTCATGTCGGCGTGGAACGAATTCGTGCTCGCCTACACGTTTCTGTCCAAAGAGGTCGCCTACACCATGCCGGTGATGATCCGCGGCTACGTCGGCGAAAAAGACGTCCAGTGGTCGCTGTTTGCTGCAAGTTCGCTCATTGTGTCGCTGCCGGTGATGGCGTTGTTCTACGCGGTGGAAAAGCACCTGGTCGGCGGTCTGACCGCTGGGGGCGTCAAGGGCTGACCAAGGCAGAGAACCAGATTGCTGCAGGCCTAGCCGGTGCCGCTTGTTGTCTGCTTGACCAGACTCGCCAAGCCGCGCACCCACACCGCGCTGGCGTTGAGCGACGGGCACAGCCGCAGCTCGCCACCGCCCGCCGCCCGAAAGTCCTCGCGGCCGCGCATGCCGACTTCTTCAAGCGTTTCCAGGCAATCGGCGACAAAGCTAGGCTCGACGACCAGCAAACGCTGCACGCCCGCCTTGCCAAGCGATTCGATGACGTGGTCGGTATAAGGGCGGATCCACGGCGTGCGGCCCAGGCGCGACTGAAAGGCCGTAGTCACCTGCTGGGAGTCAAGACCCAGCGCTGCAGCTAGTGCCCGCGACGTCGCCATACACTGAGCGCGGTAGCAGTGCGCGTTGGCCGGGACGATCGCATCGCAGCAGGTCTGGGCGCGCAAGCAATGGCTGCCGGTGGTATCGGTGCGCGTGCAGTGCCGCTCTGGCACGCCATGGTACGACAACAGGACGTGATCGGGCGCGAAATCAGCGATTTCGGCGCGGGCGCCTGCCACGACGGCGTCCAAATAGGCCGGCGACTGCCAGAACGGCGCCACGAACTTGAGCGACGGCACCACCCATCGCTGCGCGGCGTGGCTACACACGGCGGCAGCGGCCGAACCGTACGAAGCGGCCGCGTATTGCGGAAACAGCGGGACGACCACCACCTCGCTGACGCCGGCTGCCAGCAGGCGGTCCAGCGCCGCGGGAATCGACGGCTCGCCAAATTGCATGCCGAGCTCAACGAGATAGGCCGCCCCCACCGCGCTGTGGAGCTGGGTTCGCAGCCCATGCACCAGGTCCAATCCGTTGGTCAGGAGCGGCGAGCCGCGCTCGGTCCAGATCTTGCGGTATGCGGCGGCGCTGCGGGCCGGGCGAAACGGCAGGATGACCAGCTCCAGCAGCAGCCACCGCGCCAGCGGGTGCAAGTCGATGACACGCGGATCGCTCAAAAACTGGCGCAAGTAGCGCCGTACATCGCCGGTCGCCGTCGATTTGGGCGTGCCGGTGTTGACCAGCAGGACGCCGACCAGCGGCCGAAGAGGCTGCACCTCGATCATCACTCTGCGGGCGGCTGCCAAAGCTCGAGCTTGTTGCCTTCCAAGTCCCAAGCCCAGCCGAATTTGCCGTACTCACTCGACTCGACTTTGTCGTCGACCCGTACGCCGCGTCCGATGAGCCACGCGCGCATGGCGTCCAGGTCCGCGACCCGCCAGTTGATCATCACTTGCTGGGCGCGGTCGAAATAGTCGCTCTCGGCCTTGAACATCGAAAACACCGTCATGTCGCCGTCTTTGGCGATGAGCGCGGTGCCGTGCCATCCCGGATCGATCGCAATGCCAAGGTTGTCGGCATACCAGCGGCCCAAGGCCGCCGGGTCGCGCGCGCGGACGAACACGCCGCCGACGCCCAAAACGCCGGGGCTAGTGCCTGAACTGTCTGCCATTGCCCTGCCCCCGGCGCTTTTCGCGCTACTTCTTCTTCTTCTTTTGCAGTGCCGCCTCGATGCGGTCGCACAAGGTCTCCAAGACCTTGAGGCGGGCGGTGTATTTATCCTCGGCGGCGACCAAAGTCCACGGCGCGATCTCGGTGCTGGTCCGATCGACCATGTCGCAGACAGCCATGGTGTAGGCGTCCCACTTGTCGCGGTTGCGCCAGTCCTCGTCGGTGATCTTGAAGCGCTTGAACTGCGACGACTGCCGCTCGGTAAAGCGAGCCAACTGCTCGTCTTTGCTGACCTGCAGCCAGAACTTGCACACGATCATGTTGTTTTCGTGCATCTGCTCTTCAAAGTCGTTGATCTCACTATACGCGCGCAGCCAGTCAGCGTCGCCGCAGAAGCCCTCGACCCGCTCGACCAGCACGCGGCCGTACCAGCTGCGGTCGAAGATCGCCGTGCGACCGCGACCAGGCAGCCGCCGCCAGAAGCGCCACAGGTAGGGTTGCAGGCGCTCTTCCTCGGTTGGCGCCGCGACCGGCACGATGTCGTAGTGGCGTGCGTCGAGCGCGGCGGTGATGCGGCGGATCGCGCCGCCCTTGCCGGCGGCGTCCGAACCCTCAAATACCGCGACCACGCTCTTGCCCGCGAACCGCGGATGACGAACTGCGAGGGCGAGACGACCCTGAAGCTCCTCCAAGCGCGCTTCGTACTCGGACTTCTCTGTGCGTTGCGCCAGATCCAGTGTATCGAGGATGTTGCGCGCGTCGATCGGCCGGACGGGCGGTGCAGCCAGCGCACTGTGGATGGCCGACGGGTTGTCGAGGCGCACGCGCAAAGCGCCCAGCAGCGTCTTGGCGACGGTCAGGCTGCGGTAGCGGGCATCGGCACCCTCGACGATGATCCACGGCGCATGCGCCATGTCGGTCTCGCGAACCGCCTTGGCCGAGACTGCGCGAAAGTCGTCATAGCGCTTGAAGTTGTGCCAGTCCTGGTCGGTCACACGCCAGCGGGTGCGCGGATTCGACTCGAGCTTTTGCAGGCGCTTCTTTTGGGCCTTCTTGCTCAGGTGGAACCAGAACTTGAGCAGCAGAATCCCTTCGTCGGCGAGCATGCGCTCAAAGCGGTTGATGCGCTCGACTTCGAGGTCAAACTCGGGGTCGCTGAGATTGCCGAGCGCGCGGCCGACAACGGGGCCGGTGTACCAACTGCCGAAAAGAATGCCGATCTTGCCCCGCGGCGGCAGCGCCCGCCAGAACCGCCACATGTTGGGCCGCGCCAGTTCTTCGTCGCTCGGCGCGCCAAAGGCGTGGGTCTCGACGTGGCGCGGATCCATCCATTCGTTCAGCAGGTTGACCGTCTCGCCCTTGCCGGCGCCGTCGACGCCGGCGATCAGCACCACCGTGGCGAATTTGCGCGCCTGCTTGAGATCGAATTGCGCGTCCAGCAACGCTGAGCGCAGCGTCGGCAGCTCGGCAGCGTAGGTCTCTTTGTCGATGACATGACCCACTTCGGCGGTTTCGAACATCGGGCACCTCAAGCTTGGGCGACAGATTGCGCGCGCCAATTATCTGCCCGGCTGCGCCAGCGCCGCAAGCGACAACAACCGGTTGCAAGGACCAGGCCGACCAGCGTTGCAACGGAACTGTCACTGCCAGCACCGGCCGAGCACGCACTTGGTGCAGTGGCGGGGGGCTTGGCGATCACTTTGATGTCGGCGACCGCATCCGCTGTGGCCACCTCGGCGTTGCCGGGTCCGCCGGCGCCCGGCGCCCCATCGCCCAACGCGTCCGGCGCGTCAGCGGCAGCCTCTGTGTCGCCCCGAGCACGTTGCTCGCAGCCCCCGGTTGGCGCGGCGAGATCCAGCCTGCCGGCGCCGTAGGTGTTGTCGGGGGCGCTGGCGCTCATGGCGATGGCGTGTTCGACAACGAACGCCGCTGCGGCGGCCGGGGATGCCTGGGCGCGCGACATCTGCAGCGCGATCGCCCCAGCGACATGCGGGCACGCGGCCGAGGTGCCCTCAAAGGCGGCCAGCACTGAAGTCTGCACGCTGGTCGGCGCAGCGAGGTCGGGCTTGGTGCGGCCATCCCAAGTCGGCCCCCGCGAGCTGTACGACGCAGCCGGCCCGGTGGTGTAGTCGTCCCAGTCGATGGCGCCGACGGCCACGGCGTCCGGGCATTGTGCCGGGTCGATGATGGTGCCGGCCTTGACCCATGGGTTCAGACTGGCGCTGCCGGTGACAGCAACGCGCACCCCGAGCTTGCCGGTGGGCGCCGCCGCACCAGGCTTGACGCGCACGCCAATGTAGACTGCGCCGCTTTTGCTGAATGCGTAGTCCAAGACCTCCTGCGGCGCCTGACCGCCGTCCTGAGTGCTGTTGGAGACGGCGACCTTGGCGCACGGCCACGTGCCGCTGCTGCAGACATAGAGGTCCAGATCTATCGCGGTCTTCGGGTAGGCGTCCCAGTCGAGCTCGACATCGACGTAGCTGTCTTTTTGGGCGAACAGCATGGCGCGGTTGTTGCCCTCAAAGTCGAGCCAGCCATCGCCGTCCTGGTCCTGCCACTTGCCCAACCACATGGCGTGATCGGCTTCGTTGCCGGCGGCGGCGACCCACACGATGCCCTGCGCGGCCGCCTGACTCACCAGTTCGCAAGGCTTGCCAGTGCCATCGGCGAACGAAAACCCGGTAGTCCACCCCGAAGAGTCGCTGACGACATGGATGCCGGAAGCGACCAGCTTGGGCAGCAACGCCTGCAGTTCCGGGACCGTGACCGCTGACCACGCGTACAGCTCTGCCTGCGGTGCCAGATCGGCGACGATCTCGGCGCAGGCCGTGCCGTGCACCTCGTCGGGGTCGGGATTCTGATACGGCGCTTTGCCGCCGAGCGCTTGCAGTTCACCGGACTGGACCGCAGCGCTGAGCCCGTGCCAGGCGTCGTCGAGCACGGCCACCTTGGCGCCCTGCCCGGCCGTGCCACAGGCGTGCAGGCGATCGGCGCCAGTTAGCTCAATACCTTGGGTGGCTTTCGAGCCAAGCAGCGGACGCCGCGCCCAGGGCAACCGGACCGCGGTCACGCCACTCAGCGTGCGCTCGACATCGGCGACCCGCTCGATCGATAGCCAGACCAGCCAGGCGTCCCAGCCGCGCGCGACAACGTCCAGACCCAGCGTGCCTGTGCGCGCGTGGGTCCAAGCGGTGGTTGAGGCCGCGTTCTTGGCGTACAGCTCGACCAGAACGTGATCGCCTCGCAGAAGCGGCCGGCCCAGCCTGCGCGCGTACGGGCGAACGGCGGGGTTCTCCAGCGCGGCCCGCAGGTCGCCGCTGCGCCAGGCGTCGACGAGCAAACGCAACGGGCCATGGACTGGGCTCTGCGCTGGCCACGGTTGTGCAAGTGCAGGCAGCGCCAGCAACCACGCCGCGACTGCGGCGACTACTTGAGCGTAGCCTCGGCGGCGGTGGCGTGCAGCGCGGACCGCAGCGACTTCTTGAGGGCGAACAGCCGCTGCCACTTGGGCCGGGTGTGGGCCTCGACGGCCAACGCCACCGGCCGCCGCACCGAACCGTCGAAGCGCTGTTCGCCCATGTCGTAAAAGCGCGACTTTTGAGACGAATCGCCGGTCGACTGCGCGTACGCGGGCAGCGACGCCAGCAAGGTGGCCGCAAGCGCGAACAGGAACGTGGATTTCATGGCTTCCCATAGGTGCGCGCGGCGGGATCATGCGCGCATCGTGCTGGGACGCCTGAGGCTTTGCAATGATCTAAGGCGAGACGGGCTAGTGCGAGAAATACGGATTCTCACCGGTCGAGTGGTCGGTGACGTCCACGATCTCTTTGATGTCCGGAAACTTATCCTTGAGCCGGGTCTCGATGCCGAACTTGAGCGTGGCCGAACTCGACGAGCAGCCGTGACAGCCGCCGCCAAAGCGCAGCATCACGTTGCCGTCCTGTACTTCGACCAGGTTGACCACGCCACCGTGCGACGCGACCGACGGATTGATCTCGGTGTCGATGACCCACTGCACCCGCTCAAACAGTGGTGCGTCAGCTGCAGGCCCCGCCGCGGCCGGATTGTCGAAGTGAAAGCCGGAGAAGTCCGCGGTCTCCATGTAGTCGATGGTGCCGTCTTTGAAGCGGCCGTAGCTCTTTTCGTCGACATAGACACTGAGCCCATCGGCCACCATCACGTGATCGTCGGGCTTGCCCTCGGTCTCGAAATCCAGGTCGTAGAAGTAGCCATCGGGGCCGCCCAGGTCGACGATGACGCGCAGGCCGTAGCCCTCTGGCTGCTGTTTGTCGCCCATCTCGCGGACTTTGCGGACGGCGGCGCTGGTGATGTGCATGGTCGGTTCCGGGCGGTCGAGTCGACCGCGGTGCAATCGTAGGTGGGCTGACGGGAGCGTCAATACCGGACCAAAATAGTCCTGTTTATGCAGTCACAAGGCGGTCACAGTCAAAGCGCTCACAGTTTGTCCTTGGTCACGTCGGCCGGGTAGAAGAACGCGGAAACCCCGGTAAAGGTCAGCGCTGCGGACAGCTGCGTACACGTGCCCGTGGCGTCCTGGGCCAGATCGCCCATGGTCCCTGTCAGCGACTCGACGATGTCGTCGATGTTGCCCTGGTCTTCGGCCGCGGTCTTGGCGATTTTGGCGATGCTCGACAGTGTGATTCCACCGCCGACCAGGCCGGCGTCCACGCGCTGGTCGTCCAGGATGTGAAAGCGCACGCGGCCGCCGCGCATCTCCAAGGTGTACTCCTTGCCGAACACCTGGATCGGCAGGTCGATGTCAAAGGGTCCGACGTCGATGGTCCCAGCGACCAGCTTGCCCTTGCCGCACACCGTCGCGGGATCGCGCTTGTTCAGGTGAAAGGTCTGTCCGGTCAGCACCTTGCCGTCGGTGCCGAGCAGTGGCATGCCCTGGCCGGCGCGGATGCGCACCGTGACCTCGCTGTCGTCGGTCAGGCTGTCCAGGCCGACCAGCTCGACCATCAGCAGCACGCCGCCCGACTCGACGCTGGCTTGCAGCAGCGACTCAAACGCGGCGATGCCCGACGCTTCGATAAGTGGCACCAGCAGCGAAAATTGGTTGTCGATCCCCGCAACGCCGTCCGGCGACACGAAGTCCTTTTTGCCGCAGGTGGCCTTGTCATCAGCGGTGCTGACTTTGCCGTCGAGATCCCAGCCCAGCACCGTCCCCGGCGGCTTCTGCCGCGCAAACTTGATGGTGTCGAGCACGAACAGGCGCTTGGTCGCAAACGGCGCGACCTTGGTCTCAAACGTGACATCGGCCTTGCTATCCGCGACCGCGTCGCCCGCCGCAGGCGTCGCCGTGCCCTCACATCCCAGGATCAGTGCCAGCAGGGCCGGCAGACAACCGCGCATCGTCCCCAACCTTACGCCTCGATGGCGCCCAAGCCGTCACTGACTTTGCCACCTTCGCCGCCGAACTCTGCGAGATCGCAGCCAACAGCGCGGCACAGCGACAACAAGGCCTTGGAGGTATTCTCACCGCCGACGCTGCGATAGTGCACGTCGTTCTTGAGCTTGCCGCCAGCGGATCCGGCGATGATCAATGGCATTTCTTCCAGCGAGTGGGTCTTGCCGAGCGACACTTCGCTGCAACCCATCACGGCGCAGTGGTCGAGCAGCGTGCCAGCGCCTTCCTGCACTTGCGCCAGCGCGTCCACTTGCGCCGCAAACATCTCGACGCACTGGACGGTAATCGCGTGCACTTCTTTCTGCTCGCCGGGCTCGTTGTGGGTCAGCTCATGGTGGCCGGTGGTGGCGCCTTGAAACAGTACGTTGGTGACCGGCATGGTCAAGAAGTTGCTGAACACCCGCGTCTGGTCGCAGGCCATGGCGTAGGCGACGAGCTCACAAAACAGCTGGTTTTTCTTGGCCAGCTGTGGACGGCCTTCGATGTCGGGATACGCCTTGTCCGGCGTCTTGGGCACTTTGCAGGCATCGAGCTTGGGCGGGGCAAGCTGCAGTTTTGCGAGCCGCTGCTCCAGCTGGCGAACGCCCTCAAAGTGCTGGTCGAGCCGCGTCGCGTCTGCGGTCCCCACCTGACCGCGCAGGCTTTTCAGGTCGGCCGCCACCGCGTCGAGCACGCTGCGGCGCAGGCCCAGCGTCGGGTCGAACTTGGGCTTTTCGCCCGGCATGGTGAAACCGACGCCAAAGATCCGCTCGAATAGCGCATAGGGATTGGTCTCGGCCGGGTTCTGCGAGTTCGGACCGTTGAACGAGTAGCCGTTGCCGGCCGACGCACCAAACTCCAGCGAGCGAAAGCGGGTGTCCTTGCCGATGACGTTGGCGATGATCTGGTCGATGCTTGGCCCGGCAAAGGTGGTGTCGCCACCCTGATGCAGCAACGGGCGGCCGCTCAGGATGCCGGCCGCGCCGGCGCCGTGCGGTTGAGTGTTGGCAATCCCCAGGCGGGTGCCGGTGACGACGGCGATGCGTGACTTGTGCTTGGCCAGCGGCGCCAGTTGGTCGCTCAGTTGCCAGGCCCCGCCGACGCCGTGGGCCTTGGGCACCCAACGGTCGGGCAGGATGCCGTTGCCCCAAAAAAACAAGCCAAAGCGCTTGGGAAAGCCATCGCTACCCGGCTCGGCCCACGCTGTGCCGTTGTCGTTGCAAAAGCGATCGAGCGCCGGCAGGCCAATCGCCACCACAGAGCCGCCGAGCAGGCCGCGCAGCACCGAACGACGGGTGAGGTTGCGCACGTTCATTTGGCCCCCGCGCACGCCAGCCGCGAAAAGCCATCGGACAAGGCGATGTCGCGCATTAAAGCATTGACTTTCATGCCGTTTTTGCCGAATGTCGCCGCCAACGCGTCGACCTGCGACTTCTCGCCAGCGACCGTCGGCCGCGCCACCCCATATCCGTAGAGCTTTTGGGTCACGCAGCGGCGAAACTTGGCGCTGTCGGCCAGCACCACGGCCAGGCTGTCGAGGTCGCCAAACGGCACGCCATCCAGATCGCCGGTGGTATCGATGGGTTCACCGTTGTCTTTACTTCGATAGCGACCGATGCCGTCAAAGCGCTCAAAGGCAAACCCGATGGGATCCAGGGTCTTGTGGCATGAGCTGCAGCCAGGCACGTTCATGTGGGCCGTCAGACGCTGCCGCAGCGTCTTGGCCTCGGGTGACGGCTCCGGAATCGCCGTGTTGAGATTGGCCGGCGGGTCGGGCACGAAGTCGCACAGCAGAAAGCGCCGAACGAACGCGCCGCGCAAGGTCGGCGAGCTCGACACCGGGTGGGCCGCGTGGCCAAGAAACGACACTTGGCCCAAGAAGCCGCGCCGCTCGCCGTAATCCGGCAACGTCACTGCAGCGTGTCCCTTCTCATTGTCGGCCGGCACTTCGTAGATTGCGGCCAGCCGCCGATCCACAAACGTCGTGCGCGTCGTGATGAACGCCCGAAAGTCGCTGTCGGTGTCGATCGCCAGGTGCTCGACCAGCCGCAGCGTCTCTTCGCGAGCCGACGGCCCAAGATCGCTGCTGAAGTGCTTGTAGACCTTGGGATCTTTGTTCAGCTTGGCCACGTCGTGCAGCTGCAACCACTCGCCAGCCCAGTTGCGCACGCTGCGCCGCAACTTGGGGTCAGCGAGCAGGCGATCGACCTGCGCTGCCCGGACTTTCGGGTCATGCAGCGAGCCATCTTTGGCGGTTGCCAACAACGCGGCATCAGGTGGCCCTGCCCACAGGAAATAAGCGAGGCGCGACGCCAGCTCATAGGCCGTCAGTCGCTTGCAGCCGGCGTGCGCGGGATCCGCCTGACCGTGCTCGGTGCGATAGAGAAAGCCTGGCGCCTGCAACAGCTGCACCAGCGCATACTCCGCCGCCTGCTCGAAGGTGCCGAGCGCAGTGGCGGCCTTGGTCGCAGTGGCCGCGATGGTCGCAACTTCGGTTGGAGACAGCGCGCGCCGCCATAGCCGGTCGCCGACCTCGCCGACGAACTGACTAAGGCACGCGCTGTCCTGCGGCCCCGTAGGCTTGCAAGTCAGCAGCTTGACGAGGCGCTCCGGCTTGCCGGCCACCTGCGCGGCGAGGCTGCGCGCCGCTTCCTCGTACAGCTCGACGCCGCGCGGCGACACCTTGGCGACGGCGCTGCCAACCGTCAGTAGGTGCTCAAACGCGACATCGGGCTCCAGCGTGGGCGGCAGCGACAGATCATCGCCGAGCACGTCGCGGACGGTGTTGTCGTACTGCGCGCGAGTCAGGCGCGGCATCGCTGCCGGGGCAGGTTGCAGCTTAGCTGGCGCCGGCGTGGTCGTCGGTGGCGTCTGCTCGTCGCATGCGGCGAGCGTGAGCAACAGCACCATTGTGGCATACGCCCTGGTCATCGGCCCTCCGGCGCATCGGTCAGCATCTCGCGAAGCGCGGCAAAGGTCGTTTCCCAACCCATGCGCGCGGCATCTGCCAACAATTCCGGTCGCATAGCAACATCACTTGCCACCAACGGGCTGACAACTGTGACTACGCTGCCGGCGGATTCGTTATCGGGTGCGACGGCGATGCGCCAGTAGTCGGGGACCAGCTGCCCTTCTTCTCCAGCGTTCTTCCCCGCGCTCTGTACGCCATACCACTCGAGCACGGCGACGCGCGGCGGGTCGAACTCGACCCAGCGGCCGATGCGCTCCCATGACGAGCCGTCGTCTTCCGTCCAGCCGGCGTGCACCTCACCGTGCAGCGCCTCTGTGCTCTCGGCCTCGTCGCAGAACCACGAACGCAGGCCTTGGGCCGTGGTGAACAGCGCAAACACCCGCTCCGGTGGTGCCGGCAGCTGCTGGCGCACGATGACCTGCCGTGGCGTTGGCGCGTGGGGGTTGAACATCGGTTGTCCAGGGTGCGGCGGAGCGCTACTTGGATTTCTTGCCCTTGCCCTTTTTGGCAGGTTCCGGGGGGGCGGGCGCAGCTTCGGGCGCCGGAGCAGGCAGCACATCGACCGTCTTGGCCAGGGCTTCAAACAGCCCATTGGCACACAGGTCGGGTTTGGGCGGGATCTTCAGGTCTTCGAGCGCGGCAGCCACCAGTTCACCGCGGCGCTTGCCGCTCGGCAGGCCCTGGTCAAACTGCTCGCGCAGGTGGTCGGCGTAGCCGCTGCGCTTGCACAGCACCTGAGCGAGTTGGACCAGGCAAGCCTGGCCTTCGGGCTGCCCGACCAGGAAACCGGCGACTTCGTTGGACTCAAGCAGCATCGCCTTGGCCTCTAGACGCTTGCAGTCCGCCTTGCCATCGGCGCCACGCAATTGCGCCGCGGCCCATCGCGCCAGAAACAAGTCGCCCAGGCTTTGATTGGCAAAGTGGGCCTGCCCAGGCAGCGCACCGCCCTTGAAGAGCGACGACTGCAGCAGCCGTTCGCACGAGCTGTGCTTGGCCGCGGCGTCGGTCAGTGTCGCGGCTGCCACGCAATCCTCGATGGTAATCGGCAGGTTGCGTTCGCCCTTGTCCGGATTCTTGCGCGCGACGATGCCGTCAACTGCGGCGATCGCGTCGTCGGGCGACATCGCCACGCCTTGCAGGTCCTTGAGCAGTTGGGCCTTGATGAAGTAGCGGTACACCTCGGCGCGGCTGTTCTCGAAGTTCTTGAAGTCCTGGCTGGCCGCATCGCTGGCCGCATTCTTGGCGAGCTTTTGCACCACCTGCAGATCGCGGTAGGTTGCCATGTGCGGGTAGTGGCAGCGGTCGAACTGCGTGACTTTGCGGTCTAATCCATAGCGCTTGACGAATTCGTCCACTGCCTTGCGATCCGCCGCGTCGGGCAGGTAGCGGCCAAGCGCCGCCATCGAGTCCTCGCAGGTCAGCTGCGGAATCTCCAGCCGCGCGTCGACAGTGGCGATGCCGTAGTTGCTGTTGAACACAGGTGGCCGCGTCATCACCAGTGCCCGCGAATTGGGACCAACGCGGGTCACAAGGTCGTCGATGTGGCGGGCCAGCGTGTCGCGCGCCAGCAGCGGCGTCTCGTCCAGCGAGTCCAGCACTGCAACCCACGGCGCATCGCCAAGCCGCTCCTTGATGACGGACTCGGCCTGCGCCGGGTCCTTGTTGCCCATCTTGGCGGCGATGACCACCGCGATGGGGTTGACGGTCAGTGTCGCGCCTTCGGACAGCGGCACCACGTCCAGGTTCAAGTCGAGTTGAAAGAAGGCGATCTTGCCGCACGACTGCGCGGTCAAGGACTCGGCCAGCGCGCTTTTGCCGGTACCGCCGCGCGCCAGGACCAACGCCGTGCGAACCCGCTGCTTGCCCGCTTCCACGGCCGTCGCCAGCGCCGTGGCCAGTTCTTCCTCTTTGAGGTAGGCGCGCAGATTGTTGGGTAATTCGCGGCCGGGCCACTGGTGCAGCACGAGCTCTACCGGCATGTACTTCTTGCCCGCGACATCGGCGGCGCGCTTGGCCTGCGACCGGTTGCACTGCGCGACGTAGTCGGCCCCAGGACCGGCCGGCGCGGGCGTGGACTTGACCTCGCCGCCACCGCAAGCGGCGCAAAGCGCAACTATCGCGGCCAGAAAAACACGACAAGGGAGGCGGTTGGGCATGCTGTGAACTCCGCGATTGGCGCCAGGCCGATCAGACGCGGCCGGGCCACTGGCAACTTTGCCACGGTTTTGTGATCGGCGCGACAGTCTTTGCTTGGTCGTTCGCGATCGGGTGCGGTTCCTAATATTGGGGGCGACCGGCTGGATGGTGCTCAGACACACCTCGCAAATACTGCCGGCGGCTGAAGCCGCGGCCTAGGGGCGCCAAGCCTTGCCTGCGCAAGGCTGAGTAACCAAACGCAAACTCTCAGCCCGGCGCAGGCCGGGCTTGGTATCCTAAGCCTGCGGCTTCAGCCGCCGGGTTCAACACGAACGCCATGTAGTTACACGAGTTGTGCGCACCGGACGGTGGACCCCAATCCGTGGACCGCACCGTTCGCGATCGCCGCCAATTGTCCGGCCGGCCTCGCCCTGCTATCGTCGCCGCATGACGCCAGCCCGCCTGCCGCGCGACCGGGCCAAATCACTGGTCGCATCCCTCACCGTCGAACTGGCCAGTGCCTCACCCATGGCGGTCCTGACTGCCGCGCACCGCGAATTCGGCGCGCAGACCGCCATCTCGTTCTCCGGCGCCGAAGACGTGGCCTTGCTCGGCCTTGCGCGCGACGCAAACGTGCCACTGCGCGTGTTCTGCCTCGATACCGGGCGGCTACACCCCGAGACGTATCGCTTTCTGGAAGCGTGTCGCGGCCACTTCGGCATCGCCATCGAGGTGTTCTTTCCGGAACCGGCGGCGTTGCAGGCACTGGTGACGGCCAAGGGCTTGTTCTCCTTTATGCAGGATGGCCACAAAGAGTGCTGCGGCATCCGCAAGGTCGAGCCGCTGCGCCGCGCGCTGGCGACCGCACCGGCGTGGATTACCGGTCAGCGCCACGACCAGAGCCCCGACACCCGCGCCGACGTGCCGGTGGTGCAATTGGACGAGGTATTTGGCGGCAACGGCGATACGGCGCTGGTCAAGTTCAACCCCCTGGCCAACTGGTCGTCGGCCAAGGTCTGGAAGTACATCCGCGCCGCCGAGCTGCCCTACAACCCGCTGCACGAGCGCGGCTTTGTGTCGATCGGCTGTGAACCGTGCACCAGGCCAGTGCTGCCTGGCCAGCATGAGCGCGAAGGGCGCTGGTGGTGGGAAGAGGCGACGCGCAAAGAGTGCGGCCTGCACGCCAGCAACCTGGCGGATCGCACACCGTGAGCGCCTATCCAGCGAACCGCGAGGGTCTGGGCGCGATGCTGGCGGCGTCGGGCGTTTCGCTCGACGGTGCGCAGGTCGACAATCTCTGGCGCTATCACCAGCTGCTGCGCGAACGCAACACCGACGCCGATCTGACGCGGCTGCACGCGTTTGCGACCATGGTGTCGCTGCATTACGCGGACTGTCTGCTCGCAGCGCAGAAGGTCTCGGATTTGCTACCAGATCGCGTTCTGGACATCGGTACCGGCGCCGGTTTTCCGGGCATTCCGCTGCAGATCGCCCGGCCGGACCTGACCGTGGTGCTGTGCGAGATGCGGGCGCGGCGGGTGGCGTTCCTGCGCGAAGCGGTCGCAACTTGCGCGCTGCCGAGCGAAGTCGTGCACGAAACGCTGCACCACAGCACGGGTTTGGCCGCCGGCGGCATCATCACCCGCGCATTCGAGAAAGTCGGCGCGACTTTGCAGCGCGTGGCCCAGCTGGTGCCCGCGGGCGGCGTCGCCGTCTTTCTCAAAGGCCCCAATTGCCAGCCAGAGGTCGACGAAGCTGCGCTGACCCAGGTGCGCGGCTGGCGCTTGGAACGCGACGTCGCCTACGCCATCCCGATGACGACCCATCGGCGGCGGGTGCTCGCGTATCGACGGCTTGCCGATGCCAGCGACGTCGGTCAGCGCCGCGTCCGCGCGATCGAGTCGCCGGCCAACGCGGAGTTCAAGGTCTGGTTGGAATTGCTGACAGGGCGCGGCGTGCGCGATCACGGGTTCGCGCTGGTCGCCGGCGCCAAGCTGGTGCGCGAGGCCGTGACGGAACTTGGCCACCTTTGTACGGCGCTTTTGGTTCCGCGAGGCCTGGACCGCTTGCCAGACGATCTGCCCGCGGACCTGCCTGTCGTCGAATTGGCGCTATCGCTGCACAAACAGCTCGATGTGGCGGGCACGCGCGGTCCGATTGCAGTGGTGCGCGCGACGCAGCCGGCCGACTGGCCCGAGTTGCCGGAGGGCCCAATCCTCGCCGTTCCGTTCCAGGATCCGGAGAACGTCGGTGCGGTGCTGCGGTCGGCGGCGGCGCTGGGCGTGGGCGACGCGATGATGCTGCAAGAGGCCGCATCGCCTTATCACCCCAAAGCATTGCGCGCGGGGGGTCTGGCTGCGTGGCGGATGCGGCTGTGGCGAGGCGGCAAGCTCGCAGAATTTGCGGCGCGTGTCCCGGCCGATCGTCTCGTCACACTGTCGGCTGAAGGCACGCCGCTGCCGCAATTCCGCTTTCCGGATGGATTTGTGCTGCTGCCAGGGCTGGAAGGACCGGGCTTGCCAGCCGCGTTGCGCGCGAGTTCTGTGTCGGTGCCGATGTCGGAGGGGCATGAGTCGCTGAACGGCGCCACTGCGGCCGCACTGGCGCTGTACGAATGGGCGACGCGCGATCAGGCTCGGCCCGGTGACCCGGCGTAGCGCGGGCCGCGGTCCAAGAATGCGCGCGAATTGCGGCGGTTGGCGGTGCAGATTCGACAGCACCGAACGCTGGCCGTAGCCTAGCTGTGCATGGCCAAGCTGCTGACCATCGAGACCGGATTCAGTTGCAACAGCCGCTGCAACTACTGCACGCAGCTCGACTACCGGGCCATCCCGCAGCCAGAGCGCCTCGACTTGCCGACCGCTGACCTGTTGGCGCGTATCCAGTGGGCGGCCGACAACGGCTACGACCAGATCGGGTTTTCGGGCGGCGAGCCGACCATCCGACCCGACTTCCTGGAGCTCGTCGCCCACGCCAAGTCATTGGATTTCGAGCGGATCGGCGTTACAACCAACGGCCGTATGTTTGCGTATCCGCGGTTTGCACAGGCCGCGGTGGCGGCGGGCCTAGATGCCTGGACGTTTTCGCTGCATGGCCCCACGCCAGAGGTGCATGACCGCATCACGGCAAGTCCGGGTGCGCTGGAACAGGCGCTGGCAGGGTTGCGCAACATCGCGGCGGCGTGCGCGCACCACGGCGTGCGGCCGCATCTGATGAACAACCAGATCCTATTGCCCGCCAACACCCACCACATCGTCGACATGGTCGAGCTGCTGGCGCCGGTCGGTGTGCGGCTGTTCATGGTCCAACCGTTCATTGCGCAGCGCAGCAACGTCGCTGACCTCGGACGGTTTTTCGTGCCGTACAGCGACGTGGTCGACGCGGTCAGGCGGGCACTGCCAGCGCTGGAGCGCTACGGCGCGCGCGTCAAGCCCTACAACGTGCCCAACTGCCTGCTGTGGCCGCTCGGCCGTGAGCACGTGGAGTCGCAGTTCTATGGCATCACAGTCTATCGCGAGTTCGAACGCGAGACTGCCGGTGAATTCAAGGCCTTTCGCGCCAAACAGTGGTACCGCATCGACGACTGCAAGACGTGCAGGGAGATGTGCCCCGGCTTTCGCATTGAGCAGTACCCGCAGGCGCGCATGGTGCAAGACCTCGGCAGTGCCGCATCGGCCTTTGTGGCTCGCGACGACCACCGAAACGACGAAGGACCGCTCATCGTGCCCGGCACCGAACTGCTGGACCCTGCCTCGCTGCAAAGCGGTCTGGCGGAACTCGCGCGCCAGCACGGCCCCGTTGCCTGGATGACGGCGGCGATGGAGCGGACCGACCGGCAGCAGATGGCCCAGTTGGCCGTGGAGCTGACGGCCGCTGGGGCGCTGGCCGAACTGGTGCTGGTCGCGCAGCCGGCCGATCAACGCTTCCTGGCCCAGCGCGTGGTAGAAAAAGGCAGCTTTGATGCGCTGGCGCACCTGCTACGTCACCTCGCCACACAGCGCCAGGCGGGCCAGCCGTTGCCAGCTTTGCGACTGCTGCTCAACGTCGGCGATGCGCTGCGGATTGGCGCCGAGCCCGAGCTGGCGGAACAGTGGCGTGCGCTGTTGGCAGCGCTGGACGACGCGCGCGGCGACGCACCGGCCGATTTGGTGCTGGCGATTCCCAACTATCCGCGCGGCAAGGTCCCGCCCGAAGTCGAGCGGCAGGCCGCTGAGCACGTTGCCTGGGCCGAGCAGTTGCGCAACCTGGCCGTGCAAGCGCGGCTGCGACCGCTTCTGATCACCCTGGAGGATCGCCGCGGCCTGGACCCGCCGCGTGCGCGCGCACTGGCGCTGGCCGAGCAGCAGTTCGCTACCGTGCTGCCGGTCGAGTCTTGGGCGCACCGGCTTTTCCGACCGCCGCTGGCCAGCGCGGAGATGGACTTCGTGTCGTGGATGCCACCGTGGCTGTTTGAGCGGTGGGACCTGAGCGAGGCTGCACTGCCCGACGGCGCCGTGCCACGGCCCTATGCCGATGCGCCGGACGAGGAAGCCTTTTCGGCGCTGCGCAAAGTCTCGGTGGCCAGTGCGTCGGCCCTGCGCATTGGTGCCGGCCGCTTTGGCGGAGCACGCCGACCCGCGACGCTGCCGAAGTGAACCGGTCGATCAGTTGCTGGGCGTAGCTGCCGCCGGTTCTTGTGTCGGCACTGGTGAGCGCGCCGCCGCGTGCAAGAAAGCGACGATGTCGCCGATGATCTGGCGCCGGTTGGCGGCGTCGGTCGGCAGCTTGGGCCCATTTGCGCGCAGCCGCACCGTGGTCGGGTCATCCAAGTAGCGTTCCAAGAAACCTGGGCGCCAGATCTGCGTCACCGGCACCGGCCGCAACAACTCCGGTCCCGATCCGGCGCCGACTCCACCCAGTGTGTGGCAATGCGCGCAGTAATTCTGGTAATGCCCGAAGCCAGCCCGGTCGCCGGGGGTGGCGTCCACAGGCAGCGCGAACACGACGACAGCCGGGGCCGGCGTGGCGACGATGTCCAGTGATACAATGCCGTGGACCCAGGTGTCCGGGTCAGTCATGCCGGGCATGATCCCGCTATCGATGCCTGTCTCCCACACCAGGTAGAGGGGCCCGAGCGGGACGGCGCGGCCGCTTTGCATGACGACGAAATCGGGCCGATCCGTGCGTTTCCAGACCAGCCACGACTTCCGCGCCAGGAGGCGCGCGGGCAAGATGTCCGCACTGCCGCCATTTTGAAACCGCAAGCGGACGTGGTCGGCGCGGACCCAGTCCGGGCCGATCAGGGTATCGAGCAGCGCGGCAAGGTGGACGCCTTCGTACACGACCGGGTTGCCTTCCAGTGCGTCGTCGACGCGGGGCTGCTCGTCGCGCACTTTCTTGGACAGTTCGCCCAGCTTGATCGACAGCACCTGAACGCCATCGCGCAGCACCTTGAGCTTGTGGATGTCGGGCCCATTGTCGTCGGCGACGCCGGCATCCGCCTCCGCAGCCTGCGACCAGGGCATGGTCATCGGCAGCTTCTCGCAAGCGAGCGCAAGCGAAGTCAGTACAAAGATTCCAAGCGATCTCGCGCTCATACCCACCGCTTGCATGTCAAGACCACTCCGCAACGGGCAATTCCAGGCCCTGGCCCATCGCCGTCGAGCGATGGAGCCACGCCGTGTGGGCGGTAGCGATGAGCGTCTTGCGAAAGTTGCCTGAAGAGCGCAGCAAGCGCAGATCGCCGGCCGCGCCAGCTGCGCTGCGGTAGAACATCAAGCTCTCCTCTGGCGCCCGCACCTTGAGAACGATGAGCGGATGCTTGCGGGTCAGCGCCTGCACATCCGCCGATATGCGGCACTGGCCCCAGTCGTACCAGTCCGTCTGGAACGGCCGCTCGACAGTCGCCGTCAGTGGTAACAACCAGACGTCGGCCGCCGCCTTGTCCAACTGCATGTCAAACCCGGCCGACACCAGCGCCGCGTAGACATCGGGCACCTGGCGGCGGAATGCGGCGTCGAGCAGCCGCCAGTAGGCATGGGCAAACGGCACACTGAGCGACTTGGTCGCACCAAAGTCCAGCACGCCCAGCCGGCCATCGGGCAGCGCAATGTAGTTGCCGGGGTGTGGATCGGCGTGGATGACGCCCTGGCGCAAGAACGGACCCCAAGTCGCGGCGACCAGCTGGGCCCCCAGCCGGAATCGCACCTCTGCGGACGTCGCCTCGTCTTGCGCAGCAGCGAGCATGGTCGGCCCGCGCAGCCGCTCCATGGTCAGCATGCGCTGCGTGGACAGATCGCGCCGAAATTCCGGCACCACCAGATCGGGCCACGGCTTCAGCGCTTCGCGGTAGACCTCGGCCTGGTCGATTTCTTGCTGGTAGTCCAGTTCGCGCCGCAGCACGGCCGCAAGCTCTTCAAAATAGTGGCGACTTTCGAGCACACCGCCAGCGATCGACAGCGTCCGGGCGATCGCACCCGCGTTGCGCAAATCCGACTCGATCGCTTTGTCGACGCCCGGGTATTGGAGCTTGACGACTACGTCGTCGCCGTCGCGGGTCGTCGCCGCGTGCACCTGGCCCATCGACGCCGCAGCCAGCGGCTCTCGCTCGAACGTGGCAAAGATGTCGTCTGGACTGCCTCCCAGTTCGCCGCGCACGACGGCCTGAACCTGGTCCCAATCCATGCGCTGCGGCGCCTGATTCAGCAGCCGGTGCAGAGCCTTGCGCGCCTCTTCGGGAAAGTTCTCCTGATCGACCAGACTCACGAACTGGCCCACTTTGGTCGCCACGCCTTTCATCTCGCCGAGCACTTCCACCAGGCGCTCGGCAGTGGGCTTAAGCGACTCTGCAAACGCGGCGTCGTCGCCGCCCAGCTTCTGCCGGGCGCGGGCAGCCAACATGTCGGCGGCAGTGCGAGCGCCGACCTTGGCAATCTTGGCCATGCGAGCCAGGCGTCCGCTGCGGACGTGATCGCCGTCGGTCATGGGGCCGTGCCGTCAGGGCAGTCGCCGTACTTGGGCAGCACCACTTCCTTGTGGGTGGTGGCGGGCAGCTTGCCGGCGGCCACCGTCACATCGACAGTACCGTCGCGCGGCGTGTCGGCGTCAAAGCTGGCGGTGACGGTCGCGTCGACGAGCGTGCCAGCCTTGGCCTTGGGCTGAGTCAGCGCGATCTGGTGGGTCTCGGTGTACTTGCCGACGTTGGCGTAGCAGGCGGCAAAGTTGCGATGCACGCCTTGCAACGAGACGGCAATGGTCTTGCCATCGGCGGTCACGACGGTGCCGCTGCCCTCGAGGGTGACGCCGACGCCGTTGTCGTCGAGCTTGGGCGTTCCTATCCAGTTCCAGGTGTTGCCATCGACCTTGAAATCGGTCCAGGTCGTGGTGACTGATTTGTCGCTGCCAACGGCCAGCGACAGCGTGCCGGCTACCGCGTGACCGCGCACTTTGACGGCGCTGAGCTTGACCGTAACCGTCGCCGTTGCGTCCTTGATGCTCACCGTGACGTCCACGAAGCCAGCCGCGGTGTGGCCGCCGACCTTGCAAGCATTCGCTGGCAGCGAGATCTCGACAGCCGGGGTGCCGGGCACGTGCTTGACACCGAGTCCTCCGCAGTTCGCTTTGGATTTCTGCGCGTGCGCCGCGATGGCGTCGGCGATGGCGCTCGGTGTCGCCGCGGGATCGATCGCGGTGGCATCGGCCAGCAGCTGTGCCGTCAGCATGCGCGTGTGGATCTGCGCCGTGGTCCAGCCGCCACGCCCGCCCAGCCCGACCGCAACCGCAGGACCATCAACGGCGTCCGCAGGTGTCGGCGCGGGTGGTGGCTCGGCGTCGCACGCCGCCGCCAGTACAGCGAGGCACGTGCCCGCGAGCGCACGCATGCGCTTGGCTGCCGTCCAAGTTCGGTTCTTTCGCGAATGGCTCATGCGGCAAGTCGCCTCCGGCCGGCGAGTGTAAACGTGGTGCGGCCGGGCGACAACGCGGGGGGCAGTGACTACAACGCCGCCGCCTCTTGGACGAAGTGCTCTTGCCGCCGCGGCGTGGCCCAACGTTGCAGCACGCCGCGCTCGAAGTCGTCGGCGACCAGCAGGCGCTGCATCAAGAAGTCGAACAGACCCATGTACTTCTGGCACCAGCTCGAGTCGGCCATGCGGCCGTGCAGGCTGCCCTGCTCGCAGTAGTTGTGGACTGGACAGACGCCGCACCAGGGCTTGTAGGCGCAGGTCGCGCAGTGCGGCTGACCGTCGAGCGCCGACGCCAGCACCATGGCGCGCACTTGCGGACCGGCGATGGCGTCTCGGTAAGCGGTTGTGGCGACGTCGCCGAGGCAAAAGCAGTCGTCGCCGGCGCGGTCGACCATGCGGCCCTCGTCGCAGGTGAACAGGCGGCCATCGCTGTTGTAGGCGATCTGACCGATGCCGGCGCCGCACGGGCTACGCAAGTCGAGAAAGTTCGGCTCAAAGTTGCCGATGACCTTGGCGACAAGCAACGCCATGGTGCGCTCGACGAAGTCGACGCCACGGCGGTTGAGCGCGATGACGTGATGGTAGGCGCGGGCGTAGAACTCCAGGAACTCCGGCATCGTGTAGCCCAAACGCGCTTTGGTGGTGGCCGCCCAGCCAAACGGATCGAGGTGGCGCAAAAAGATGCTGTGACAGCCGACGGAGACGTAATGGTCGAGCAGCGCCTCGGGGGCATCGAGGGCCAACCGCGTGATGGTGGGCAGTGCTTCGACGCGATACAGGTGGGGGTCGAGGCCAAGATCGCGGTAGCGCTGGTTGATGCGCGCCATCCAGTGCACGGTGGTGTCATGCGAAGCGCCGTCGGACCACTTGCGCACGGCGTCGTGGATCTGGGGCGGACCGTCGAGCGAGGTGCAGATCTGGACCCGGCGCTCGATGAGGTAATCGAGGCGCTCGTCGTCCATCAGGGTCAGGTTGCTGACCAGTGAGAACATCAGCGATTTGCGCGCCAGCGCGTTCTTTTGCAGCGCGTACTCGATGATGTGCTCAACGACCGGCCAGTTGGCGAGCGGTTCACCGCCTTGAAATTCCAGGGTCAATGCCGGCGACGGCGACTGAAAGGCAAAGTCCACCGACCGCTCGGCGGTCTCGATCGACATGTCGGTGTCGGTGTGGTGCATCGGCGCGCGCGAGGCGTGGCAGTACTGACAGGTGTGGTTGCAGCGCAACGTCACCACCAGGATGTGCAGGTTGGGGCCCGAACGCAGAAAGCGCGACCGCTCTGCGGTCTGGGCGAGTACCTGGTTGCGATCCAGATCGCCCGCGACGAACCAGGCGGCCTGCAGCTTTGACCAGGCCAGATCACCCGGCCCCATGCGGCCTTCGGCGAGGCGCGCAAACTCGTTGCGGGTAAGCAGCACGTAGCGGCCAAAGTCGTTGGTCACCAAACAGTGCTCGCCCAGTTCACGATAGCGAAACGGCACCAGGCGACCGCTATCGCGGTGCACTGCTGCAGCGCCACGGTTCGGTGCCGGCGTTGGTGCAGTCATGGCGAGTTCCTTAGAGGGGCCCGCGGCCGGCGTGCGTGATTGCCGATTTTTCGGCACCCGACGCCGGACACCAATGCGGCCAGGCCAATCAGCAGGATCGGCCATGGCCGGACGCGATGCGTCATGGCGGTGTCACGCGGGCGGCGCTGCCGTTTGGCACCGGCTCAAAGCGGAGCTTTCGGACTGACACTGGCCGGAAGTGGGCGGATCGCACGAGGCGGCGGCGACCTTCCCCGACTTTGGAGGCCGTTGCGGACTCACAGCGGCTGCGGCGGGCGTGCGCCGATTTTTCGGCAGGCCGTTGCCGAAGAACCGGCCTGCGAAGTTGCTGCATGTTTTACTGGGTTTGCGCATCGTTGAGGCCGCCCCGCGCTCGGTGCACGTCCCGCGGGCGGCAACGCCGGCCTCGTTTGCCGCGGCATGGTGCCACCCCGGCGCGCAGTTTAGGTGTCCACTGACGGTCGACCTGCGGAGGACTACACATTGATATTCAGCAACTTGTCGGCCATGCGCCGAAAAAACGGCAGGCGGACCCTGACCTTGGCAAGGAATTTGCAGGTTGAAAGCGGCAGAGGTTCAACGTGCCTATTGCCTACCCTCCGAACGCCAAAACCCAGCCCGCAGCGCCGACAGCCTTGGCGCCTGTGCGCGCGTTGTCCGCTGCGATGGCGCACCTCGCGCTCGCTGCCGTTGCGTGCACTGGCCTGGGCGCTTGCGGCGACGACCAGGTGACGCACGCACGAGTCCCCAAGACCGCCGCAAAGGTCGAAGCGGCAACGCCGGCGGCACCGGTCGGGGTTGCTGCTTCGCCCCAAGCGGAGTCGCAAGCGGGCAAGGCCAGTGTTCGCCCAGCTTGGACTGTGCCCGCCAACTGGAAACAGGTACCCGGCAGCGGCATGCGCTATGCGACGCTGCAGGCCGACGCGCCAGGAGCGCCTGAAATCACAGTGGTCATGCTGGGCGGCGCAGCCGGCGGCGAGTTGGCCAACGTCAACCGCTGGCGGGGACAGGTTGGCCTCGCGCCGGTCGACGAGGCGGCCCTGGCCGGGCTGCGCACGACGGTGACCTCCAAGGTCGGACCGGTGCAGGTCTATGACTTCGCGGGCCAAGGTGCAGACGCGACGCGAATGCTGGCGGCGATCTGGACCGACGCCAACGGCGACACGTGGTTCTTCAAGACCAACGGCAGCCCGGCGGCGGTCGACAGCGTCCGCCCTGGGCTCCTTGCCACGCTGGAGACGCTTCGCCTTGAGTAACCAACCAGAAAAGTCCATTGCGGTTGCATTGCTAGACGCGCTGACATCGCTCAAGCTCGCCATTGTCTTGTTGGCGCTGCTGATGGTGCTGGTGCTGGCGTGCACGCTGGCTCAGGTCGATCTTGGCACCCACGGCGCCGTCGAACGTTACATGCGCAGTTGGCTGGTGTGGTGGCGACCCGACGGCGCGTCGTCGTCGATCCCAGTCCTGCCAGGCGGCACCCCGGTGGGTGGCCTGCTCATCGTGAACCTGTCCGCAGCCCAGATCCGCAAGTTGCAGCTGAACTGGCGCAAGGCTGGCCTCTGGCTCATCCACATTGGCTTGATCCTGCTGGTCGCCGGCGAGTTCGTGTCGGCGATGCTGCAGGTCGACGCGCGGCTGACTTTCGAGGAAGGCCACAGTGCCAATTACGTCGAACGCACACGGCAGTACGAGGTGGCAGTCGTCGATACGAGCGACCCGAAATTCGACGACGAATTCGGTATCCCCGAGTCGCTGCTGCGCGACGGCGCGACGCTAACCATCCCCAAGACGCCGCTACAGGTCAAGGTCGTCGCGTACATGCGCAACAGCGAGTTGCGCAATCGCGCGGACAAGGACCCCAAGTCGAACGCGACCGCCGGCGTCGGTCCAGAAATCACCGTTCAGGGTCTGCCGCCGGTCACGGCCGACGACGCCCAGGACACGCCTTCTGCCTACATCGATGTGCTGGCAGGCGGAAGCAGTAAAGGCGTGTTCCTGCTCAGCGCCGGTATTTCTGCCGTTCAGGGCTTCAGCCACGGCGGGCGCACGTACCGGCTCGACCTGCGGCTGCGCCGCGAGTACCTGCCGTACTCGCTCACGCTCAAGGACTTCAGTCACGACGTCTATCCCGGAACCGACATTCCCAAGAACTTTTCGAGCCTTGTGCGGCTATTGCACCCCGAGCGCGGTGAAGATCGCACGGTTCTCATCTACATGAATCAGCCGCTGCGCTACGAAGGTCGCACCTTCTATCAGGCGAGCTTTGGCAAGAACGACACCATGAGCGTGCTGCAGGTGGTGCAGAACCCCGGGTGGCTGATGCCGTACGTGTCGTGCACGTTGGTCACTCTGGGGCTGCTGATTCACTTTGGGCTCAGTTTGGGCCGGTTGCAGCGGCGTCAAGTCCGCACGGCAACCGCGGTAGGGGCAACATGAACGGCCGGCGCATTCTACTTGGGTTCGCTGCTGTGACCGCAACGCTGATTGCGGCCAGTGGCTTTTTCGATAGTGGCAAAGGCCGACAGGGCGTGGACGTCGTCGCGTTCGGCCAACTGCCGGCGCAAGAAGGTGGGCGCATCAAGCCCATCGACAGCCTCGCCCGCAACGCGCTGCTGATGATTCGCAGTAAGCAAACCGTGCGCGCCGATGGCCGAACGCTGTCGGCCACCGAGTGGCTGCTCGACACGATGTTCCGGCCTCAACTGGCGGATACCTACCCGATTTTCGTGGTCGATGACCCGGACGTGTTGGGGCTGATGGGCATGCCCCAGACGGCGGAGCGCTATTACAGCTTCGACAGACTGCGCAACCACACCAGCAAAGTCCAGGCGCAGGCCAGTGCCGCGCGGCGGGTCGACGCCAAGCAGCGCACACGCTTTCAGTCGGCGGTCGTCCAACTGTTCGACCGCATGTACCTGTACTACCGCATCAAGCACACGCTGCAGATCGAAGGCGGCGCGGGCCTGGCCGACGAACTTGCGCGGGCGCATACGCAAGCGGGGCAAGAGCGGGCGCAGGCCATTGCCGAACTGGCGTACTTCCGCGTGTTGCCCTCGACGGGCAAGGGCGACTGGCGCAACGTCGGCGAAGGGATGATGGCGCTGCACGCCGGCATGCCGCAGCCGGTCCTTGAGCACTACGCCGCCCTGCAAAAGGCCTACGTCGCTGGCGATGCCACTGCCTTCGCTGCCGCCTGCACCAAGGTCCTCGATGCAGGCCACAGGGCCGATGCAGAAGCGGTTGGCGTAGCGGGGCACGAGCTGCAGTTCAATCGCGCGCAGCCCTTCTATAACGGCATGGTGCTGTACGTCGTGGCGCTGCTGCTGCTATTCGCCAGCTGGGCCTACAAGCCCGAGACGCTGCGGCCGCTGGCCTACGTGCTGTTGATCGCCGGCCTGATCGTGCACACGGGCGGTCTGGTCTCGCGCACCATCGTGCAGGGCCGGCCGCCGGTCACCAACCTGTACTCGTCCGCGGTGTTTGTCGGCTGGGGCGCGGCGCTGCTGGGCGCGGTGCTGGAACGGATGTATCGCAACGGCTTTGGCGCGGTGGTCGCGGCGGCCAGCGGATTTGTGTCGCTCATCGTCGCCCATCACCTAGCCGCAGACGGCGACACCATGGAGATGATGCGCGCGGTGCTCGACAGCAACTTCTGGCTGGCCACCCACGTCATCACCATCACCATCGGCTACAGCGGCACATTCGTCGCCGGCGCCATTGCAGCTGGCTGGGCCATCCGCCGCCACGCTCTGCGCAACCCCGATCCGCAGGCCAGCAAGTCGCTGGCGTCGATGACCTACGGCATCCAGTGCTTCTCGCTGTTGTTCAGCTTTGCCGGCACGGTGCTGGGCGGCATCTGGGCCGATCAGTCGTGGGGGCGCTTTTGGGGTTGGGACCCCAAAGAAAACGGCGCGCTGCTCATCGTGCTGTGGATCGCCATCCTGATGCACGCGCGTTGGGGCGGCTACGTGCGCGAGCGCGGCTTGATGGCGATGTCCATCGCCGGCATGGCGATCACGGCGTTTAGCTGGTTCGGCGTCAATATGCTGGGCGTTGGTCTGCACTCCTACGGTTTCACGGACAAAGCGTTCAGCGCACTCGCTGGCTTCATGGGTCTGTGTGTGCTGCTGCTTGGCTTATGCCTGGCTCCCCCTCGCTTCCGCGTCGTTCGGACGTTGGCGGCGGGCTTGTCCTTTCAAAACGGTGCCGCGACACCGCATGGGTGATATCATGAAAGCGATTTCTACTCTGGCGCTTTGGCGCCATCTGGTCCCAATCGGCACCGCTGCGTGTTTGGTGGCTTGCGCCGCTGAACCGGGGGCTGCGGGCAAGGACGGGGCGACCTGCACGCTCACGGACAAGGGCGGCGGGGTCAAGGAAATCAAGTGCGGCGATGCCGCGCCCATCACCATCAGCGACGGCACCGCCGGCAAAGATGGCAAGGACGGCAAAGAAGGCAAGGCGGGCATCGACGGCAAGAACGGCCAGGATGGCACGGCCGGCAAAGACGGGGTCGCGGGGGCCGCAGGCAAGGACGGCGCTGCGGGCAAAGACGGCGCACCCTGTGACGTCAAAGACAACGGCAACGGCACCAAGACCGTGACCTGCGGCAGCTACTCGGTCACGCTTGCCGACGGCGCAACAGGCACGGCAGGCAAGAACGGCGCGGACGGCAAGCCCTGCGAGGTCAAGGACAACGGCAACGGCACCAAGACCATCACCTGCGCGGGCGTCACCGTGGACCTGCCAAGCGGCCCGACCGGCACCACCGGTCCAGCTGGCCCCGCGGGCGCAGCCGCCAAACCTTGCACCGTCACCGACGGCGGCATGGGGCTCAAGACCATCGTGTGCGCAGACGGCAGCAAAGTCACCGTCGCCGACGGCGCCATCGCCAATGACTGGAAGATCGACCGCTTCCATGGCACCAAGTACCTGCAGACCAGCGGCAACTTCAAGACCAACGGCAAGGTCCTGGTCAAGGCGGTCATCACCGACGCCACGGCAGACGTGTCGGGCAAGGTCGTGGTCAAGTTCAAGGTCAACAACCAAGACAAGTCGCCAGGCGTGCCGGGCGATCCGGTCACCACGCTGACCTCGCTGTCGTCGAACATCGCCAAGCTGGTCCCGGCGGGCAATGGCGACGCTTCGAGCAAGTGGGTGCCTTACATCCAGAACCCGGCGGCCGTCACCGTCACCACCGCGACCGCGGGTCCGTGGCCCAACCCGGCCGGGTACACCGTCTACCAGGCCGGCAGCGACAGCTGGAATGTCGACCCGACCAAGGGCGGCACGCTCGTCAACAACAACGACGGCACCTACGTCTACACCTATCTGCGCAACATCGCCGCCGTCAAGCTGGCCGCTCTGACCACCCCGGTGACACCCGAACAGGTCATCACCTACGACCGATCGGCCAAACACCGGATCCAGATCATGATGGGCGGCAGCACCGGCCCCACGGCCAACGCGGTTTACAACTTCATCCCCGACGGCAGCACCACCAACCTGCTCTTGACGCGCGACATCGTCGACACGGAAACCTGCAAGAGCTGCCACGGCTGGGACTTCCGCGCCCACGGCGGCAACCGCTTGGAGGTCGACGGCTGCACCAACTGCCACAACCCGAGCACCACCGACCCGCAAAGTGGCAACACGGTGGACATGAAGGTGATGATCCACAAGATCCACGCCGGCAGCCATGTGGCGAGCATCAAGGGCGCGGACGGCAAGGTCTTCAATGACCCCGCCACCGCTGAAGACGAGTCGGCCGACAACGGCAAGTACTACATCTGGGGTAACAGCAACAGCAAGTGGACGTGGTGGAAAGTGGGCTTCCCAGCCGAAACCGCGAACTGCGAGAAGTGCCACCAGGGCAAAGCCCCGCAGACGGACAACTGGAAGAAGGTCTACTCGCGCGCCGCCTGCGGCAGCTGCCACGACACCATCAACTGGGCCGACGGCACCGGCCACAAAGGCGGCAAGCAACTGAGCGACGACAACTGCACCAGCTGCCACCAGGCTGGCGGTCTGGCCGTCGATACGGTCGATGCGCACAACTGGACGGTCAAGGACTTCCGCAACATCCCCGAGTTCACCGCCAAGGTCACGGTGTCGACGCCCAAGAACGGCACCCACTTTGTCGCCGGTGAAGCCCCGATCGTCACGGTTCAACTGACCGACGAAAACGGCAAGCTGCTCGACCACACCACCATTGAGGAAGACGCTGCGGCCGAAACTTGCCCCACTGCGTCTGCCAAAGACTGCACCCCGCGCGACGGCAAGTTCCGCACCGCTGCGCTGTTTGTCCACGGTCCGCGCAGCAACAACAACCCGGTGCTGACCACCGCGGCGCGGGCGCAGATTTTTTCGACGACTGCGGGTCCGTGGGACCTGAGCAGCGCACCGACGGCAACCACCTTCCAGATCAAGATCGACGGCGGACGCGATCTGTGGAGCAAGGCGACGCCGAGCGCCGACAACTCGATCATCAAGCCGTTCGACACCTACCAGCCGGGCAACCTCACGCTGACGACCACCGCCACCACGTTTGCCAACAAGGCGGCAGTGACGCCCGCAGACTTTGCCAAGTGGCTCAATGCCAACGCGCAGTTCAAGGCGCGCGCCATCGCGTGGGTCGACACCCCAAGCGGCAAGCTCGGCATCCGCAGTCGCAACCTGGGCGTCACCTACTCGGTGCAGCTGCAGGCCGGCACCTTCACGACGCTGATCTTCAACAACGACATCGCCTACAAGAGCACCACGGGCTCCACGCCTGGCAACAACTGCAGCAAACGCACGCTGCCTGCCAACGAAGACCCCAAGGTGACCCGTACGGCGGACGCGATCACCTACCAACTGGACCCGGTTGACGATCTGCGGGTCGGTACCTACACCGCCGACATCGAATTCGCCGACCGCGGCAACACCAGCGGCACCGACTACAAGACGCCAACAGTTGCCCGCGCGACGTTCCAGGTCGGCAGCGCCACGCCGGAGAAGCCGGTCGCCGACGGCTGCGCCAACTGCCACCAGCACCAAGGCAAGGGCCTGGTCGTCGACGCACGTCGCCACAACAAAGCGCTGGAAGACGACGCGATGGACCGCTGCGGCAGCTGCCACGATTACCAGTCGCAGAACCCGGTCGGCCTGGATTGGAGCGGCGCGCGGCCGATCAGCAAGCGCGTCCACGCCATCCACTACGGCAGCAAGCTAAACTTCCCGAACCAGACCGTGTGGTATGGCAGCGGCGACCCGGTGGCCGGCCGCAACTGGGACATCACGCTGCCGCAAGACGTGCGCAACTGCGAGTCCTGCCACAGTAGCAAGACCAGCGGCACCTGGGCGACCAACCCGAACCGGTTGGCTTGCTGGGGCTGCCACGACTCGCTGTCGACGCAGGCGCACTTCAAGACCATGACCTTCGACCCGACGCCGCTCGACGCCTACAGTGGCGACGAGGTCGAGTCGTGCAAGAACTGTCACTAGTTGACCCCCTGCGGTAGTCGGCCTGCAGCCGGCTGCTGAAACGCGACCCCGCGGTAGGAGCACCGACCTGCCGCGGGGTCGGCGTTTTTTGCGGTCGTCGCGCGGGTGCGGATCGCGCTTTGGGGTCTACGGCGAGGCGCGCGGAACCGCTGAATACGCATAGCGTTCAGGTTGGACCCGGCGGCTGAAGCCGCAGGCTAGCTGTACAAAGCCCGGCCTGCGCCGGGCTGGGCTGTCACTCGTGATTGCGTAGCCTAGCGGAGGCAAGGCTTTGCACCCGAAGGCCGCGGCTTCAGCCGCCGGCAGTATTTGCGACCACTGCGCATTTACCAGCCCGCGGGTCGGCCCCACTTGAGGAACCGCACCCTCGTCGCTCAGGGACCATTGCAAAACCAGCTTGCAGCGGGTCGAATACGCCCCCTCGCGCGCACCGGCGCGCCCCAAGGAGTCCCGATGGTTCGAAATGGTCGCCTGTGGCTTGTAGCGGCGCTGACCCTGGCGTGCAACAAGGCCCCGCCTGCTGAGATGACCGCCGCTCCGCTGCCGGCACCGGTGGTGCCCGTGGCGGCTCCGCTGCCGGCTGGCGTCTCGGCGACGGGCGCGGTGCCCGATCACCCGGCCTTGCAGCAGGCCCCGGCTGCGCCCTCTGGCCAGCTACCGCCGGGCCACCCGCCGCTTGGCGGCAATGGACCCGCTGCTGGCATGGCGGAGGCAGCGGCTGCACTGCCGGATGGCCCCACGTTTACGGTGCCGGCGGGCTGGCAGGAAGTGCCGCCAAGGCCGATGCTGTACAAGGTCTACCTGCTCCCCAAAGAGGCGGGGCAGTCCGATGCAGCCGAGTTGACGGTGTCATTCTTGGGCGCTGGCCTGCCGCTAGACATGAATGTGACACGCTGGTGTGGCCAGTTTCAGCTGGCGGCGGGTGCGACGTGCGAATCTGCGGCCAAGCAGTCGCCCGTGGCCGGAACCCCGCATCCCACGGCTTTGGTGGAGATCGTCGGCGCGTTCTTGGGTTCCATGGGCGCTGCACCAGACGCCGCCCCCAAGGCTGGCTGGAAAATGGCGGCAGTCGCGGTGGCCACGCCGACCCGCACCTGGTACTTCAAGATGGTCGGTCCGCAGGCTGCCGTAGAGCGCTGGCAGGCAGAAGCGGTCCAGATGGCCAAGACCGTGAACTGATCCAACCCGCGCATCGGCCAGATCACCGATTGCCGATTTTTCGGCAATCCCACCTACGCCGCCCGACAGCCGCGCCGGCCCTTCGGCTAAATGCCGGCTCGATCTGCCGGTTTTTCGGCATCGGCTCGCTGCCCGGTCGTGCAGTGTCCAGTCGCCCTGCGAAAGTGCAGGCCGCAGGTCGACGACAAGTCCTTGTTAACGCACGCCAATGACACGTGGCGGACAAAGCCGCCCGTGCTTGGCACGGTCCTTGCTCTATCCCGGTCCGGGTCGTTGTGGTGCCGTAGCCAGTTGCGGCACGGCGGCCCGACCAGGAGCAGAGCATGTTCTCGCGCGACTCGTTGCATTTGTGGATCCTCGGCGCCGGCCTCGCTGCGGTGGTCGGTGGCTTTCTCGCTGTTCGGGCAGCGTCGTTGCCGCCAACCTGGGGCCAGTACGGCCATTGGCGGGGTGCTGCTCTCCAAGAACAGGCGGACATGCCGCGCAATGTGACCGCGCGCGCAGACTGCCTGGGCTGCCACCAGACGCCCAAGCACGCGTTTGGCAAGAAGCACCAGACCGTGCTGTGCAGCGAGTGCCATGGCGAGGGTCGCAACCACATCCAGGATTGCAAAGCCAAGCAGGCGGCGCTGCCACAAGGTGCGACGCTGACCTGTGAGCACGACCACATCAAGCCCGAGCGCTTGGTCCACATCTGCGCGCACTGCCACGCCCAGGTAGTCGGGCGGCCGGCGGGCCACCCGCAGATCGACATCGCCGAGCACCTCAAAGAGCAGGAAGCGAAGGACCCGAAGAGCCAGATGGCGTGCCTGCAATGCCACCAGGCCCACGACCCGAGCGAAGAGCCCGAAGAAGCCGAAACGGACGACGCGGAAGAAAAGGACGACGACGACGGCGGTGCCGAAAAACCGGCAGTGGCGCCTGGTGCGGCCACGCCAGCCGAAGCAGCTACGCCGACCACAGCGCCGACTGCGACCGAAGGAGAACAATCATGAGCTGCAAGCCCCAAGGCTGCCCGAGTTGCCACCCCCCCGCTGACATGGCGCCCGACCCTTCGCGGCGCGAGTTTGTGTGGGACGCCATCCGCACCTTCTCGTTTGGCGCTTTGACGCTGACTGCGCTGCCGATTCTGGTGTCCGAAGCGGACGCCGACGACGACGCCAAAGCCGCCGCGCCGCCACCGGATGCCGCATCGCCGACCACGGGCGCCGGTAAGGACAAGGGCAAGCGCACGGTGCTTTTCGGTTACCTGGTCGACACCAACAAGTGCATCGGCTGCGGCAGTTGCATGCTGGCCTGCAAGAACGAAAACGACGTTCCAGACGACCAGTTTCGAACCTGGGTCGAGCGCTACGTGTACTACAAGGACGGCCGTGTCGAGGTCGACACGTGTACCAGCGGCAACTTCTCGTTCGACCAGAAGCCGGCGCTCGACCCCAAGGTCGTGGACAAGGCCTTCTTCGTACCCAAGCTGTGCAACCACTGCGTCGAGACACCGTGCATCCAAGTGTGTCCGGTCGGCGCCAGCTTCATGACCCAAGAGGGCGTTGTGCTCATCGACCACGACCGCTGCATCGGCTGCGCCTACTGCGTGCAGGCCTGCCCATTTGGCACCCGCTTTATCAACCACAAGACCAATACCGCCGACAAGTGCACGTGGTGCTACCACCGTGTGGTCAAAGGCGAAAAGCCGGCGTGCGTGGAGGTCTGCCCAACTGGCACGCGCATCTTCGGCGACATCAACGACCCTGACAGCGACATCAGCAAGGTGCTGGCGGCCAACCGCATCGACGTGCTCAAGAGCTACCTCGGGACTCGGCCCAAGACCCGCTACATGGGCCTGACTGCGGAGGTGGTGTGATGCATGGCCAACCCACTGAATTTCTGTTCCCCAATGATCACGGCAGCGTTGCCTGGACCGTAATGATCGTGCTGTACCCGTACATCACCGGTCTGGTGGCCGGTGCTTTCGTCGTCGCCGCGCTCTACCACGTGTTCGGCAAGAAAGAGCTGGCGCCGGTGGCGCGGTTTGCGCTGGCGGCATCGTTTTCGTTCTGCGCGTTCGCGACGATGCCGCTGCTATTGCACCTGCACCAGCCGCAGCGGGCGTTCAACATCATGTTCACGCCCAATTTCACCAGCGCGATGGCCGGCTTTGGCTTCATCTACAGCTTCTACCTCATCCTGCTTGCCGTCGAGATCCTGCTGGTGTTTCGCGACGACATCGTCGACCGGGCGCGCCGCGGGGGCGTAGAAGGCCTGCTGTACAAAGTGCTGGCGCTCGGGGTCACTACCCAGACACCCGGGTCGCGCGCGCTTGACCACAAGTGGATTAGCGTCCTGAGCGTCATCGGCATACCGGCGGCATGCGTGCTGCACGGCTACGTCGGCTTCATCTTTGGCGGGGTCAAGGCCAATCCCTGGTGGTCAACGGCGTTGATGCCTGTCATTTTCCTATGTTCCGCCATCGTGTCCGGCGTGGCGATGCTCATCCTGCTGTACGTCCTCGCCTGCAAGTTCCGCAGAGTCGCCGTCGACGACGAGTGCCTGCGCTCGATGATGCGGACGCTGTGGCTGTTCCTCATCTTGGCCGTCGCGCTCGAAGAACTGGAACTCTTGAACATGGCGTACGAAAACGGCTCAGAGTGGGCGATGCTCAGCCGGCTCATCGCCGAAAAGCTGCACTTCTCGTTTACCTGGCTGCAGCTGGTCCTGGGGTCGCTGGTGCCATTCTTCCTGCTGGCCATCGGCATGCGCCGCGGACTGCACCCGGGCGTGCGCATTGGCTTGGGCACGGTGTCTGGCCTGCTGGTGCTGATCCAGGTCGCTGCGATGCGCTGGAACGTGGTCATCGGCGGCCAACTGCTGTCCAAGAGCTTTCGCGGCTTCAACAGCTACGTGCCGGAGTTCGGCGGCCGCGAAGGCCTGGGTGTCGCCTTGCTGGTGTTCTCGCTGCCCTTCGTCCTGCTGTTCGCGCTTAGCCGGATCCTGCCGCTGTGGAAAACCGATGCGGCGGATGCCCACTAAATGCGGCGCCAACGGCGGACGCCGTCTCTGCCGATTTTTCGGCAGCGCAAGCCGAAATCCCGTCACTGACAAGCTTGCCCTACCGGCAAAACCATTGAGCGAAGCGCGCTTATGGCTCACCCGCTGGCTTCTGCGAGCTGGCGCGGGTTTTGCAACGCAGCGGTGGTGACGTCGCTGGCTGTGCCGGTGCCGCGGAGTGGACGATGAAAACGACAGGCAGGCGCTGGGTGGCAGGGTTGGCGGCGCTGGCGATTGCGGCCTGCGAAGGCGGCGAAGGACCGGCAGGGGCCGCAGGCCAGAATGGAACCGGCGGAGCGCAGGGCCTGCCAGGCGAGCCTGGTGCAAAAGGAGACCCAGGTACCAAGGGCGACAAGGGCGATCCGGGCGCGACGGGTACCGCCGGCGTCAATGGCACCAAGGGCGACAAAGGTGAACCAGGCAAGGACGGCGTAGACGGCGCCGACGGCGCGACTGGCACGACCGGCGCCAAAGGCGAACAGGGTCCTGCCGGCCCCAAAGGCGACAAGGGCGATCCGGGCAATTCGGCCGCCACCGTGGGCACAATCGCCGGCACGGTCACAGCGGCAGTCGATGGCAAACCGGTCGTCGGCGCGCAGGTCACCACCAACCCAGCTGGCGCAACGGTCGCAACGGACGACCTGGGTGCGTTTACCCTGGCCAAGCTGCCGATCGGCGCCTACACGGTGACCGTCAACGCCAAGGGCTACGCGACCGCCACGGCGGCCGGCATTGGCGTGGCCTGGGAGGCGACGACCAAGCTGTCGATTGCACTGGTCACCGGAGCGCCCGGCGGTGCCGCGCCGACCGTTTCTGCGCAAGAGCCCTCTACGGTGGGCTTTGGCCAGGCCGTCAAGTTGGCAGCGACCGTTGCCGATGCCGACAACCCGACCGAGCAACTCACGGTGGTTTGGAAGCAGGTGTCCGGCAAGTCCGTGGCACTCAAGGCGACCGGCGGGCAGGTTGAGTTGACCACGCCGACGCTGCTGGACCTCAAGGGCGCGCCGCCGCGGACCGAAGTCATCGGCCTGTCGCGCGACGAGACGACGCTGCGCTTGCAGGTGACGGCGACCGATCCGCAGGGTCATGCGACGACCGCGATCCTGGCTATCAAGCTGGCAGACCCGTCGCCCGGCCTGCGCACCGTGCCGTTGGGCCTGCCGGTGTATCTGGGCGCACCCGTCACGCTCGACAAGGCCGGCAAGCCGATTGCCTGGCAGTGGTCGCTGGACACGGCAGGCGCGGTTGGCAGCAAGGCCGCCCTGCCTAACCCTGGGGCGCAGTTCGTGGCGTTCACGCCGGACATCGCCAAGGGTGTCTACAAGATCAGCGAAGCCGCCTCGGGCAAGACGCTGACCATCTATGCGGGCGCCTGGGTTGGCGTGGGCGGCGCCGACGGCATGTGCACCGCTTGCCACAGCGGCAGTTTCGCGCCCGACAACTTCACGCCTTGGCAAAAGACCAAGCACTTCACGGCAATGGCAGATAAGTTCGACGGCAAGAAAGGCGCGTTTGGCCCAGAGTGCCTCGCCTGTCACACGGTCGGCTACAACGAGTCGGTCGGCAACGCCGGCTTTGACGACCTTGCCAAGACCGCCAACTGGCAGATCGGCAAGGGCGCTGCCGGCACTTGGGCTGCGCTGAGCAAGGACAACAAGGCGTTGGCGCAACTGGCCGGGGTGCAGTGCGAAAGCTGCCACGGCCCGCAGGCTTCGGCGGCACACGGCAGCAATCCCGCCATCGACGTGCCGGCGCGGGTGTCGTGGGGCAGTGCGGTGTGCAACACGTGCCACAGCGACGGCGGGCAATACCCGATCGGCGGGCAGTGGGCCGGCAGCAAGCACAACAACCACGGTCTGACCGTGCTCGAAGCGACGTTCGAGAAGCGCGGCACCACCGCCGCGCACTGCGGCCGCTGCCACTCAGCGCAGGGCTTCGCGCTCTATGCCAAGCAGCTGACCAGTGGCGTGACCGGGTCGCTTGTCAAACCGGATGGCAAGCCGGCCGACGAGGCATTCTTGCGCGGCCTCGGCTTGGAGACCGCGAGCGTCCAGACCATCGGCTGCTCGGCGTGCCACAACCCTCACGACGCCAGCAACCCGGCGCAGTTGCGCATCGGCGGCGAACTGGCGGCGCTGCCCAACGGCATGACCGCAATCAAAGGCGCAGGCACCGGCACCCTGTGCATGGCCTGCCACAACACCCGCAACGGCGAACACACCGACTTTGTCGCCGCCCCTGCCAACTTCTCGGCGCCGCACTCGCCAGCGCAGACCGATGCCCTTTACGGCTTCAACGCCTACTTCGTGCCGCGCTACACGCCGGGCGGTCACCTGGCTGTCAAGGACACCTGCGCCAGTTGCCACGTAGCGATCCCGCCGGCGTCTGGCGGCAACACCAACCACGGCTTCAAGGTCGACAGCGGCTTGTGCAAGAACTGCCACTCCAACTGGGTGGACGGCGAGGCGCTGCAAGCGTCCTACGAGGCCCAACTGCTGACGTTGGAAACGGCGATAGCGGCCAAGGCCAAGGCCGCCATCGCGGCCGCCATTGGCGTCTCTGGCAACAAGGTGACGGTCGTTGCCTTCAACCCGGATCCGGCCAAGCCGTTCTACTCGGCGGCCATCGAGCTGACCGCCGCGCCCGAGAAAGTCGAGCTGACCGAATTCGCAGGGCAAAGCGCCTTCGTTTTGCACCTCGCCAACGCCGTGACCGCCAACTGGGTCGACGCCAGCGGCAATCCGGCCAAAGACGCCGCGGGCAATCCGTTGGCTGTCGCGAGCCTGAAAGACTTGCAGGTGCGCGCCGGCGACCTCAAGGTCGCCAAGGGCAGTTCGGCCGTTGTCACCGTCATCGACCCAGCGGGCGACCTCAATAAGGCCATGTGGAACGTGCACCTGCTGCTGGGCGACGGGACCCGCGGGGTGCACAACCCGACGTTCTACAAGTCGGTTATTGCGGCGACCACCGCCAAGGTCAACGCGCTGTGAAAACGCTCGCTGCCAGCCTGCGCCCGGCCTTGGCCGCTGCCGCGATCCTGGCGATCGCGTGCGGGTGCGACCATGCACGGCAGACAGCCGCCGCAGATGCCGGCGCAGACACCGCAGTTGCCGGCGGTTTCGCGCCGCAGTGCTCGGCGTGCCACGGTTCCACCGACAGCCCTGCCCCGCCGCGCGCCATCGGCGGCAAGGTCGACGTGGCGTGGCGCGGCGTCGGAGCACACCAGACCCACGTGGCAGGATCGGCTTCGGCCAATCCGGTCGCCTGCGACAGTTGCCACGTCGTACCCAAGGGCTTGTGGGACGACAAGCACATCGACAGCGCCGACAAGCGCGCCACCGTGCAGTTTGGCGGCGCCGCGCTGTTCAAGGATGCTACGCCCACCTACAACCCGACCGACCTGACCTGTGCGACGACTTATTGCCACGGCGGCACGCTCAAGCCCGGCGGCAAGCACACGACGCCGCTGTGGACGCTGGTCGACGCGTCGCAGCGCGGCTGCGGGTCGTGCCATGGCGCGCCCCCGCCCAAGCCTCACCCCCAGACCGGCGACTGCATCGGTTGCCACGCCGCGACAGCCGGCCCCAAGGGCACCATCGCCCATAAAGACAAGCATATCAACGGTGTGGTCGAGGTGGTATTTGCGCAAAGTGTGGCTTGCAACGGTTGCCATGGCGCGCCGCCGCCCCAGACGGTCAAAGATCACCCGCAATTGGGCCAGTGCGAGCTTTGCCATGCGCAGACGGCCGGTCCGGGTCAGACCATCGCCAACCCAGCCAACCACATGAACGGCAAGGTCGAGGTCGCAGTCGCCGACGGGCAAAGCTGCAACGCCTGCCACGGCTCGCCGCCGCCGCCCAGCGTCAAGAACCACCCGCAAAACAACGCCTGCGAGGCGTGCCACGTAGGGACGGCAGGGCCGGCCGGCACCATTATCGACCCGCTTAAGCACCGCAACGGCAAGGTCGAGGTGCAGCTAAGTGCAGCCGCTCCCTGTGGCGCCTGCCACGGTGCCCCGCCGCCAGTCGGCATCAACAACCACCCGCAGGACCAGAACTGCGAGGGCTGCCACGCCGCAACCGCCGGACCCAAGCAGACGATCGCCTTTGCCGACAAGCACATGGACGGCAAGGTGCAAGTGCAACTGCCGGGCGTCGGCGCGCCCTGCGCCGGCTGCCACGGGGCACCGCCGCCCAAGTCGGTCAAGAACCACCCGCAAGAGCAGAAATGCGAAGGCTGCCATGCCGGCAGCGTGGGCTTGAACCGGACCTTGCTCGTCGGCGGCAAGCACCTGGACGGCAAAGTCGATGTCGAACTTGCGCCGCTGTCGGCCCCGTGTGGCGCCTGCCACGGTGCCCCACCGCCCAAGTCGGTCAAGAACCACCCGCAAAGCACCCAGTGCGACGGCTGCCATGCGGCTACTGCCGGCGCCAACCAGACGCTGGCGGGCGCTGGACACCTCAACGGCAAGGTCGATGTCGTGCTGGGCGCAAACGCCCCGTGCGGCGCTTGCCATGGCGCGCCACCGCCGCCAACGGTCAAGAACCACCCGCAAAACAACAACTGCGACGGCTGCCATGCCGCTACCGCTGGACCTGACCAGACCATCGCCAACCCGACCAACCACCGCAATGGCAAGGTCGAGGTCGCGTTCGGCGCCAGCGCCCCGTGCAAGTCGTGCCACGGCTTACCGCCCGTCAACAACCACCCGCAGATGTTGGAGTGCAGCAAGTGCCACGCAGCCAGCGTCGACGCGCAGGGCAAGCTGGAGCCTGGCGGCGCACACTACAACGGCAAGGTCGAGTTCAGCCTGGGCAATGCTGCCTGCGATTCGTGCCACGGCGCCCCGCCCAAAAGTGCTGGCCACCCCAAAGTCGCCCAGTGCAGTTCGTGCCACGCCGCCACCACCGACCCGACGGGCAAGCTCGTACCCAAGGGCGCGCACATCAACGGCAAGGTTGACGTGGCCATGTCGGAGAAGTGCGACGCATGCCACGGTGGCAATGGCTCAGCGGCGCCACCGCCTGACGTCAACGGCAAGACTGACCCGTCGCTGCCTACGGTGGGAGCCCACGCGGCGCATCTGCAGGGCAAGCAGTTCAGCAAGGGCGGCATGGCCTGCGAAGCGTGCCACGTCTTGCCGAAAACCACCCAGCAGCCCGGGCACTTACAGGGCACGTTGGCTTCGGTGAAGTTCCCGGGCTGGTTGGCCAATTGGAAAGAGGCCAAGCCGACCTACGACAAGGCGACCTTGACCTGCAATGCCGTCTATTGCCACGGCGCGACCATGGAGGGCGGCACGATGCCAGCACCCGTGTGGAACCAGGGCGGCATGGTCTGCGGGTCGTGTCACGGCCTGCCGCCATCGCCCGCCAGCGGCCACCCCGTGTTCGACCAGGCCAAGGGCATCCAGTATTGCAATCATTGCCACAGCTTGACGGTCAAGCCCGATGGCACGCTGGACCAGGCCGGCGGCTGGCACATGAACGGGATGGTCAACCCATGAGGCGCGTCCTCTCGGCAACGCTGGCCGGTCTGGCAGGCCTGCAACTGACCTGTCTCGATGCATTGGCGGGCGACCTGCACGGCAGCGTGCGCAGCCTGACCTGGGGCAGTCGCGAACTGGTGCCGGGCGGCTGGGACCGGACCCAGCCGACCCTGCCGACGCTGCAGCATCTGTCGCTGCGCGGCGACGGCCTGGGCGGCACCGGCTTGTACTTCGATGGCTCTGCGTTTGCGATGCAGCAACTCGACGGCGCGGGAAGCAAGCCGGCGCGACAGGGCGACTTGCTATATGGGTTCTTGGGTTGGCAAAACGCCGCACGCTCAATGCGCGTGCAGGTTGGCCGGCAGCTGGTGCTGTCGGGGGCGCCGCGCTACACCACGCTCGACGGTGTTTTTGCGGAGCTCCTGCTGCCCGCTGACCTGCGGCTACAAGCGCATGGCGGTACAGCCGTTTTCTCTGGATTTGACCACGCGCTGACAGCCCCAGTCGTCGGTGCCCGTGTGCAATGGCAGCCGGCGATGCGCGGCCACCTGGCCGTCGCCTTTCAGGACGTCTCGGGGCTGACAAGGGCTACGCGCCGAACCATCGGCGCCGATTTTTCGGCACGGCTGCCGCAAGGGCTGGCGCTGGTCGGTAGCACTGCTTTCGACTTGCTGGGACGGGGCCTGCAAGACGCCCGCCTCGACCTGTCGCAGCGGCCGCGGCCTTGGCTGGGTCTGCATGTGCGCGGCGAAGTGCGCGATCCACTGGCGTACTTGCCAGCCGACTCGATCTTCCAGGCGTTCGTGCAGCGCACCGATGGCATCGTTGGCGCAGGTTTCGATGTCCAAACGCCGGGAGCCCTGTACGGCTCAGGCAGCTACGACCGCTTTGTCGTCACGGACGACCATCAAGATGGTTACCGCGGGCAGTTGGACGCCGGTCTCAGGCTGGGTGACCAGGGCGACGATCGCGCCGGCGCAACCGTGGCGCGCGTCGGCACTGGCGACAACGGCTACAGCCAGGCCCGCCTGTGGTGGCGCGGCCGGGTCGGACAAGCCTGGCGCGCGGCCGTCGATCTGGACGCGCTGTGGTACTTCAAGCCGATCCGCGGCCATGACCAATCGCTGGTCGGGACCGGCAGCTTGCGCTGGATGGGCGTCGTCGGCCTGCAAGCGGGCGTCGACGCGCAGGTGTGGAGCAACCCGTCGTTTACTTCGCAAACCATGGTGCTGGCGACGCTGACCGCAACCGACGAACTGTTGCGCGGCCCAGCGCCACCTCCGCCGCCACTGACACCACCCAAGGGAAAAGACGACGACGAGGACGAAGAAGAAGACGAGGACAAGGGCGATGCCAAGCCCGCGCCCAAACCAGAGTCAGCGCCCGCCGATGACGGCAAGCCCGAGTCCAAGCCCAAAGACGGCGACGACGAGGACGACGGTGCCGCAGGCCGTCAGAAGGCCGATGCCGTGGCAAGCGTTGGGGGGCAGCAATGAAACCGGCCGCCACCACCACCTTGCGCGTTTGCGCGCTGATCGCGATGGGTGCGCTGCCCGGTTGCGGATGGCTGGTCGGCTCTTGGGCCGGCAGCCCGCAGACAGACAACCCGCGCGATCACCTGATTTTCTCGCACAAGAAGCATGTCGTCGACGAGAGCGTGGCCTGCGGCGACTGCCACGCCAACATCAAGGCCTCGGAGTCGCTGACCACCGCGCGCGACATTCCCGCCGAGAAGACCTGCCTCGAGTGCCACGACAAGGCGGACAACTGCAAGCAGTGTCACGCCAACCCCAAGATGCCGGCGACCTGGCGCCAGGACGATCGCCTGGGCGGTCTGCGGTTTTCGCACAAGGCTCACGCCGCGCGCGCGCTGCCGGGCGAGGCGACGCCGGTTGCCTGCGACGTCTGCCACGGCGACATCAAGGACGCGGAAAAAGCCAGCGCCAGCAAGCGACCGCCTATGTTCGCTGCCTGCGGCCAGTGCCACCAGCGCGACTTCCGCCGCGACGACTGCGCGCGGTGTCACGAGGCGGGCACACCGTACGGCCGAATGGGCTCGGACATTTTCGATCACGGCGGTGGCAATTGGCTGCGCCGCCACGGCACGGCCGCCAAGGGTGCGGAGCCGGTGTGCGCGCACTGCCACAAGCAGGACAGCTGTTCCGAATGCCACAGCCGCTCGAACCTGCCGCTGCGGCCTGCGCTACAGCGCTGGGACCGTCCGGACGCCAACGCCCAGCATCGCGGCGACTGGACCACGCGGCACACCATTGAGGCGCGCTTGGACGGCAAGTCGTGCGCAAGCTGCCACGAGCAATCCACCTGCCAGGACTGCCACTTGCGCAGCGGCGTCGGGTCCATTGGCAAGGCCAACTTGCGCACGCCGCATCCGGCGCAATGGCTCAAGCGCGGTGGGGCAGAGTTTCATGGCTCCGCAGCGTGGCGTGACCCTGCTGGCTGCGCCAGTTGCCACGATCGCGGCACTGCTAGCAACTGCGTCGACTGCCACAAAGTCGGCGGCAGCGGCGGCAATCCGCACCCGCCCGGCTGGCGATCCGCGGCGGACAAGGCCAGCAGTCCAGCCTGTACGGCTTGCCACTAGGCGACCATTTCGGCTTCGCCAGATCCTGAAGCTGCGGGCAGCCCGGCCGACTGAGGCGGGAAGAGCCCGCGGCGCGGGAGACGGCGGATTTGCGGCGGACGAGTTAGGGACTGGAAAACAGTAACTTGAACACTCTCGGCACAACGCGGAGCCGCGAGTCGGCCGCCGAGGCCGCGAACTGGCGACCCACTGAGCAAGCAAGTGGGCCTGGAAATAATTTAGTAAATCATTTCCACGCCCTTACGGCGAACGGCCCAGCTTGCTCTGCAGCGTCGTGCGCGCCAGGCCGAGGTTCTCGCTGGCCCTGGACTGCTGGCCGCCGGCCCGTCGCATTGCCCATTGGATGATGGCGTCTTCAAAACGCCGCACTGCGTCGGGCAGGTTGACGGAGGTCCGGCCTTCCAAGTGCAGCGTAAAGACATCGTCGGTGACGACGACGGGCGGACTTGTGCGCAGAAAGCTCGGCAGGTGGTCCGGTCCAATCGGTCCGGATCCCGCAAAAGTCATTGCCGACTCCATGGCATGCCGCAGTTCGCGGACGTTGCCTGGCCAACTGTAGCGACAGAGCGCGGCCGCTGCCTCGGAGTGCAGTTCGGGAACGGCCTTGCCGCTCTCGGCTGCGCGCCGGCGCAAATAGTGCTGGGCCAACAACAGCACATCGTCGCCCCGATCGCGCAGCGGCGGCAGGCGGATCTCCAGCGCGCGCAAGCGGTAAAAGACGTCGTCGCGAAACTTACCCTTGGCCACGGCGTCGACCAGGTCCACCTTGGTCGTGGCAATCACCCGCACGTCGGTCTGGGCCTCGCGACTGCCACCTACACGGGTGAACGTGCCCTCTTGCAGCGCGCGCAAC
>SXRM01000017.1 GCA_005792545.1 Pseudomonadota bacterium
CGCGCCAGGGCCGTCTCAGCGTCCTGCACCGCTGCGGCCAGGTGCCACGGCAAGTGCATCCGCAGCGCACCAAGCTCGCCTACGGCGTTGTGCCAAACCGCAAGCGCAGACTCTTGCAACATCGGCACTTCGGTCGCAGGCACATCACCCGTTGCCGCGACGCGCAGCCAATCGGTCAGCGGAGCAGATGCGGCCTCCGCAGTTGGCCATGGGGGCAGTTCGCCCCCGAGGCGCGCCGCCACATTTGCCAGTCTCAGACAGACGACGTGACCGCCCCGCAACCAGTCGCGCGTTGCCTCTGGGCCCGTGCCGGCGAGCGCTGCGTCCACGCTCGCATCGTCTGGCAGGTGGCCGGTTGTCTCGGGCGCCGTCTGCACCCAATTGGAGGTCGCCGCCCAAGCCAACCCCAGTTCGCTGCGGATGTGCGCAAGCTCGCGAATGAGGGCAGCGGCCCTTGAGTCGTCGCGTCCAGGTCCATCGGTCAGGTAGGCGCAGGCGACTGCCAGCGAGTCGTCCAGCCAGGTTGCGTAGCGTTCGCGTTCGCCTGAGTGACGGAACTTGCCGCGACCGGCAAGGGTATCGAGCAGGTCGAGGACCTGTTTTTCGTGCTTTGGCAGGCCGCCAGCTGCGGCACCGCTGGCCACGGTCTCGTATTCGTGGGCAATGGCCCGCCAAAGCAGGTGCGACGCCTCCAGCGGATCGGCATCGCCGGACCTCACGGCGCCAATCCAGTTGGCCCGCGCAGGTGCTTTTCGCGGTCCGTCGGCCAACGCGACCAGCAGAAGCACGCGCGTCGCCTCTACGACGTCCGCACTAGCGAGTCGTCGAACGATGTGGTGCGCCACTTGCTCCGAAATGTCGGGGTCTTGCCTCAAGTGGGGGCCATCCGCAACTTGGCCCGACGCGTTCACGCTGACGCGCTGCGCCGAGTGCGAGGTGTGCCACCGCGCCGCAAGCAAGCGCCGCAGACCCTTTGTCGCCAAGGTCTGTGCGTCGTCCGTCGACGGCTGGCCCGGGGTTGCACGACCAGCGCCCGCTTGTTCCTTCGGCATCGGCAAATCGACGTGGTACCGGTGCAGCAGGTAGCGGAACTCTGCACGTCTGCCAGCAGCCTCGGCGATGAGGTCCACCCAAGCACTTTCTCCCACCGTCCCGATCGATGGCTGCAACCACTGTGCACCTACCGCCGCGGCCACCGTCGGCCAGTCCAGGCCTGCAGCGACGGGCGCGCGCGCCAGCGCCAGGCCTTCAACCAGGGCGACTGCCTCCGCCGGCCCTGGAATCACGCCAATTCGCGCCAGATCTAGGCGTCCGAGCGCCTCGCGCAGGCGGTCTAACCACGTTGCAGCACCAAGCCATTGCTCGTCCGCCAGGTGTGGCGCGAGGCCGAGCGGACCGTCGCGCATCGCGTTCAAGCGATCGGTGCGGCCCGTCCCGCGCAACCACTCGCAGGTCGCCTTCGCCGCCCAAAGGCGCTCGCCCACCACGGGAACCGGGTCTGCCTGCGTCCCCGCGTACGTCAGCACCCGCCATGCGGCCTCGCACTCGCCCAGCACGTCGAGGGTCGCGCGGGCCGCTTCAATGTGTTGGTAGCTGACCTGCGGACGCTCGGCATCCATGGCGGAGCCCAGCGCCAGTGCCGCCACTTGGGCCAGTCGGTTGCGCGCGTCTTGGGTGAGCGGCGCCACGGCTGCGCACAGTCCGGCCTGCGCGGACCAGTCGTCCGAGTTGGCCGCCATCTTGCGCACCTGCCCGCGCGCATCGGCGTGCTTGACCTCCGCAATCACCCATTCTCGCGCGGTTTTTCCGCCAAACGGCCTTTCGGTCACCGCGGCGACCACGCACGCGAGGGCGCGCACGTGGCGGAACTTCAGCGGCCGGACCTGCGCCGCTCTGGCCGTGTCTTGCTCCAGGTTCAACGGCGCCAACCGCGGTGCAGCTGGCCCCGTGAGTCCAACGGCCAATTGGACCATGGCAGCAGTCCACAGCTCGCGCCGTCGCAGGTTCGCCGCCACCCGCAGGTAGTCCAGGCTGTCAGGGTCCGGGGCAAGGCACACCGCCAGCGCGGCAGCCCGCGTTGCCAAGGCCCAGCCATGCTCGGCGTCGCAAGCCACCAGCCGTCGTAGCAGCGCAGTGCGGTTGGCGCCCGCAAACGGGCTCGCGGAGGCTGCAGTAGCGGGCGCGCTTTTTTCCTGGCGCGCCACCAATCGCGCGCGCAGCAAGTTGCCTGGCCGGGGCGCCGTCGGCTTGCGCAAGGACAAGAAGTCGGCGAAGTCGGGCGGCGCGCGCAAGTCAGCGAAGCGTTCGGGCAGCGCACCGCGCAACGGCTCGGCTTTTTGCAGCGCGTCTAGCCGGTCGCAGAGCGTCACTGCGACAGCCGGCGTGCCGTCCCACGCGTCCAAGTCGTCCGCCAATTCGCGCCAGGGAACTGGGATTTCAGAGACGTTCATCGCAGCTTCGCTCGCCCGAATTCAGTTGTGGGCCGCAGTCGAGGATGTCGGCCTGAGCGGACACCGCCAGAGGACTTCTAAGGCGCCGGCTGCCGGCGATTCGCAGGCAAGGACCGGCCGTGCCGGGGCGAGGGGCATTGTTTGGCCGGTGCACGGTGGTGTCAATTCCCGGATCCTATTCGTCAGCGACCCCAAAGGACGTGCAAGCGATGCGGCTGACTAGCGGTTGCCGTTCCCGCGCGCCATCCCCACCGCCCATCACCCAGCCGGCTCGGCCGGGATGGTCACTTCCAGCAATCCGCGCCGCAAGAATCCCTCATACTTGTCCCACGGCTTGCCCATCGCCTCACTGCCCGTAAACTCAATCAGCAAGAAAGTTCGGCCGCGGAACTCCAGGTACTTGTCGCCGCGGCGCGGCATGGCCTCAACCCCGCCGAACTGGTGGCCCTCGCCAGTAGCCAGCATCGCGGCTGGACCGCCCATCGCCGCCATCAGGCTGGCGAAAAGCGTGGTCTTGGAGTCACAATCGCCCCGCTTGAGCGCCAGCGTCTCCAACGGCACGCGAAAGCCGAAAGTGTCCACTTCTGTTTCGTTCGACAAGCGTCGCCTAGGCGGGATGGGCTCACCGTTGGCGTCAAAAGGTGGGTATTCAATTGCGCAACGCGGTGCGCAGTTCTGCGGCCCCTGCACGAACGACACCATGGCCGAAAGGGCCTTGCGCGCATCGCCGCCGGCATACGCAAGCGCCCGCTCGCGCAGGGATTGAGCAAAGCAGCGCAATTCCGCCCTGCCGCGACGCACCATTTCGTAGTAGTCCACCCCAAGAACATTGCCTTTGAGTGCTAAACCGCGTTCGGCAAAGCGTCGCGCAGCCGCCTCGCGGTCGTAATAGCGGAACATCGCTGGCGGCGCACCAAAACCGTCGATGCTGCGCTGCATCTGGTCGCCGTCGAGACGGGTGTCCAAGGCCAGCTCGTTACCTGCGCCAAACAGCGACGCTTCGCTGTTGTCGCGCCAGCGGTACCGCCGCGCCAATGGTTGCGCGATCGTGCCGCAATCCCGGGTAGGGACAGGCGAGGGGCCTGGGCGCGGATCCGGTGCCGGCGGAGGCCGGGGAGCAGGCGGCGTTTCCGGCGATGGCGCGGGCGGCACTTCAGGGTTGACCGGCGGTTCAGGTCCCGGGTCAGGCGGGCGCCACTCTGGTACCGGTGGCAGTCGGCTGAACGGATCCGGTTCGTCTTTGACGCGAGGAGCCGGCTTTGGCAACTTGATCAGCACCACGTCGCGACCAATGGTCGGCTCGGGCGTCGGCCGCCACGCCAGCGCGCCAACCACCAGCACGGTACACGCCAGCGCAATCGCGCGGTGACTCAAGCCGCCTTGCGGCGCCTTCGGCTTGCGATTGCTGTCAGTCGGGCGCTTGGCTGTGGGCGTGCGCCGGCCGAGCAGTATGGCGAACATTGGCTCGGTAACCCGCCACGCCAGTTGGACAACAAACAGCGGCACGCTGCCTAGTGCCCACACCACGGTCGCCAGGCCGTCGGCAAGCCTCTGGACAATGCCCTTGGTTTGCGTCGGTTTTTTGGCCGCCACGTGTTGCTTCCCTCTACCTGCGCAGGCTGCAGCCGCCATGCGGCCGCGGCAGCGCTAAAATAGACGTCAAACTTTACATCGACCGGGCACGGGCGAACGGCACGGCCGGCGCAAAGCCATCTGCCAATGCTGCTGCGCCGTCGGCCAAAAACAGGCCCAGTGCCACGGTGACCGCGCCCACCACCACGGCCACCGCGACGTTGCCCGCCGCCAATTCCGCCTGCACATCGATGTTGCGCCAACCGCGGTGGACCAGCCGGCTCGCGGCAAGCAGCCCCAGCGTTCCCAGCAACAGCGCGAGCACCGCCTGGCCGAGCAGCCAGACCAACGCCTGCGCGACGCCCGCCCAGCCATGGGTCGCAATCAGCGCCTTGGCCGCGAACACCGACGGCTCGATGACGCGGCGCACCACCAGCGAAGACGCCAGCAGCGACGCAGCATACGTCAACGCGACCGCCAGGTTCCCTTTGCGGATTTCCTCTGGTTCGTCCAGTTGCGGCGTCGCGGTGTCGAGCGCCCACAGGCTGCTGCGAACCGTTGCCGCCGCCAAGGCCAGCACCACCGCGAATTCGAGCAGGCCGACGACAATATCTTGCCAGTTCATGGTGTGCCTTGGGTGCCGGTTCCGGCGTGCGGAATTGGCGCCTCGGCGCGCCACCATTTATGCAGTGCCTCGCGGTCGCTGTTCTTGTCCAATCCCGCGTCGCCCAAGACTCCAGCCAAGGCGCCGAAAACAGACTCGACCACGTTCGGCGAAGACAGGTCCAGCAGCAGGTCTTCGAGCTTGGCAGCGCCACCATCTTGCGTGGCATGGTCAGTGAAGCGCGTCGTACATGTCGTATCCGTGCGCCGGCACAGCGACTTGAGCAACGTCGCGATGGCTGGCGCGACCGGGCAGGGTGACCTGCACGCAATGGTCAGCTGGCTGCCGTGAATGGATTGCTGGCCAGGGTCGATGTACCCAAAGGCAACGGTCATGGGCTCCGAAGTCCGCTCGCCGACATCGACGCGCAGCGCCTGACCTTCTTTGGGATCGAACGGACCGCCACGGCCATTGGCCCACCGAAACAGGTAGCGGCCGGGCCGACCGCCGCGCCAGGACCAGCGCACGGTTTCGCCTGTCACATTCAACTCGGCGTCGCTGGCCCTGGCAACGCGCCGACCTAGTTCGTCGTACAAGACCGCGAACGACTCGCCCTCGCCCGTTGCCGTCGCGTCCTCGTTCGGTGCGACCGCGCCGTCCTCGGTTGGGCTGGCGTCAGAGGCTGCGCCTACCAACTCGCAGGCGGCAAACGCGGCGCATTGGATGCTAGGCGGCGCCAATTGCAGGCGTACGCCGCGCAGCAACTCTCCGGCGCGCTCGCGCAGCTGCGGCACGCGATGAGCCCACGACACCGCGGACCGAGCGATTTCACCCAGTAACACCGGGTTCCAGTCTGCCCAAGGCGGCAAGCCGAGTTCCGCCTCGACTTGACCAAAGCGCAGATGGACGCCGTCGGCGTTGGCGCCCGTCCATCGCCAACCGGTGAAGGACGCACCGTTGGCGCGCATTGGCAGCGGCCCGGCGTTGGCGATCCGCTCCATCAGGTACAGCGCAATTGCATCCGCTGGGGACGCGACTTCCAGCAGCCACTTGGCCGACTTGGGTGAGCGGACGAGCATCCTGGCCAGCGTAGCCAGGCCCGCCGCTGCCGCATCCGACGGGCCGTCTTGCCAGGACCGCCAGCGCAACAAGTGATCGACATTGGCGATGGCAGGATGGACCGGAGCGGCGACCACGGTCACTGCGGCATCGATGGCCCCCGTATCATCCAAATGCAGAAACGCCTTGCCACGCGCAGCGTCGTGCAACTGCCAGCCGCGTCCGGGCGTCCGGTCCAGGTAGCCAATCAGGTCGGCGTCGAAGCCAAGCACCGCTGTTTGAATGACTTGGACGGTCGCCGTTGGACTCGCAGCCTCCTCCGTCGCCTCCTCTTCGTCGTCGGTCTTCTTGGGCGGCGGCGATAGCGGTGCCGCTGCCTTACCGCCCAGCAACCCAACGGCAGTAAACGTCGGAAAGGGCGCATTGCGGCGGGCCGGAATCTCGCAGGCAAGGCACGCCACAACCGCGACCAGCACCAGCAGCGCGCGGCCAGCCATCGCAGCGAAGCCAGAAGTATCTCGGCGCTTTTGCGTACTCATGATTGGCTCACCACGAGGAATTCCTCACCGTGCGCGCCCGAACCGTCAAGGCCCTCATATTCGTCGCCGACTTTGCCCAGGGGGAACGGCGACGTGACCTCGACCAGCGAGTAGTTTTGGTTACTCAGCGATACAGCGCAGTCGCCGCTGCGGGCAACCACGCCAGCGCCTGCAAACATGTGCGAGGGCACCAGCACTAGAACCGCAGAAGGGCCGCCAGAACAGCGCAACAGCGCGGCAAACAGGACCGATTTGGTGTCGCAGTCGCCCCAGCCGCGCGCCAGCGTTTCCAACGGTGGCAGACATTCGCCAAAGTAGAATCCAGGCGCAATCTCAAGCGACTTCGGCACATGGTAGGGAATGGACTGCACAAAGGCCGCCACCAACCCGGCCCACGCCCGTGGTCCTGATTTAGAAGGGGCCGCTGCGCGCAACGCTTCGACCACTGGCATGAGCGCAGTCGAATCTGCTTCCGCCATCAGTTTCCAGTCTGCGTGCAGGGAATCTTGGACGTCCAGGCCGCGAGCGCGCAAGACCTGCCGCCACCGTCGCTTGTATTCGTCGGCCTGGTCGGCTGGGTAGCGAAGCTGCAGAAAGCTCTCGGGCACCCCATGCTGCCCAACTGCGGTGCGGACTTGTTCGAAATCCAGTCGGAATTCAACCGTGTGGCGCTGCCCGTCGTTGCGATCCTCGAACGACCACTTGCGCACGAGCGTCTTGCCGTCAAAATCCAGCGGCAATGGCGAGACCTTGCGGCCGCCGTCGCCCAACGCCGGCGGATTGACCAGCTGCTCCTCGGTGATTTCGCGCCGTGCTAGCGTATCGTCATCTTCCGGCGGCGGTGCATCCGGGTCCGGAGTGGGCTCCGGAACCGTGACCGGTACACGCAAGCGGCCTGGCACCTCGAAGTACTTGAGCACCAACGACAGCGGTAGAAATTCCCAGTTCTCCGGATCGCCGGCAAACGCCGAACCGACGGGTACATCTGCCGTCACATCGATGGGAATGAAGACCTGACCCACGCCCTGCGGGGCCCCGACCAGGGTCATTCCGCGCGCAACTGACCAAAACGGAACGGGATTGTCAAGTCCTGCACGCTTGCGCCAGGCCTCCGCGACGGTCCACCCGGCGATGCCTTGTTGCTGCGGGTCGCCCGTCGGCACCTCACCAATGCCGATGCCCGCCAGCGCATCGAGGTGGACGCGCTTGTCCGCACGCGTGCGCACGAACACGCCGGCCTGCATGCCTGCCCGCCAGGCAAGCGTGGCAAGCAACAGCGCCTTGTCCAGTGCGCCACCCGTGCGCGCAGTAAAAGTGTGCAGAGGCGCAGCGACGGCGATATCCAAGCCAGACCGCCGCGGGTCGTTGGTCATGGCCTGGACCAGGCCGGCAAGAGCGCCCATGCGCAGGCAGTGCGCGTGGTCGGCATTGCGCCCGGGTGGCACCTGTACGACCGGCGGCGGATCGCTCTTTTGCCACGTGCGACGCAGGAACCGTGCAAAAGGCGCGACGCGACGCCAGGACCAGGCAACCGGCGCCAACCACGTCACGACGCGTTCCTGCGACAGCGTCACCTTGGACGAAGTCACCTCGTCGCCGTGCTTGACCGAATACACCGGCGTTGGACCCATGATGGCGTGCCAGGTCCCGTACAGCTTGTGCAAGGACTCGCCCAGACACTGGAATTCGGGATCTCCCGCGGCATGGGGCTGCAGCCAGTTGGCCGCGCGTACCGCCGTCGAGCTGTCCAAACCCGCGTCAAACGCAGCCTCCGTACCCGGCGCAAGTACGAAGCGGTGCTTGCTCCAGACCAGATTGGCCACGCTGCCGGACTCACTGTGCCAGATGCGTCCAAGGTCAAAGCGATCGCCTTCGCCCGTTTCGTAGTCGCTGCCAAAGTTGCGCGCCGCGTCGGCAATCGGCGTCCAGCCCTCCGGCAGCAGCACATCGTCGAGCCATTGCAGGGCCAGGCTGCGGACCGCCGCGTCGCGCGCTCGTCGGCCAACCGCGGCCTCGTCACCTTCTACGACCGGCGCCTCACTGCCACTGTTCTCGTCCGCCAGCACCGGCACTTTGCCATCGCCGGTTGAGCGCGGACTGTTCAGTTCAGCCATCATCGCCTGCTCGGCGCGCATCATCTGTTCCGTGTCTTCGTACAGATTGAGGATTTCCGTCGCATCGCCCCACTCGTCGTAACGGACGAGCAGCCGCTGGTGGTACAGAACCCGCTCAATGACCCGGCGAGCCATGCGCAGCAGCACTTCAATGCCGTCGCGTTCGATGGAGCCCATCAAGTTGCCTGCGCCTTCCTGCAGGTCGAACAGGACGATGCCGTCCGCCGGCCCTAACTCATAGTCGGCGGCGACCGTCGGAACCGGGCCGGAACCGAAACCACCGGCCGCTGGCTGCGGACCGGCAACTACGCCAATGGCGCAACTGTGCTGCACGCCTCTGAACAACGATGGCAGTGCCATGCGCAGCGCTGCGGCCACCAACCTCGCGCCGCCTAGCGTCAGCGGGGCCGCGACGGGCGCCCATTGTGAAGCCGCGCCGCACGGATGAATCATCAGCGCGCGAGTCTGGCGTATGCTCTGTGTCTCGTACCGCTGCTGCTCGAGCTCGGTCAAAATCGTCCGACGCGTGACCAGCCCGTATAGAGCGTTGAACGTAACCGTCGCAATATGCCGAATTGTGATCTCCGCGGTGCCTCGCGTGATCTCCAGGGGACAGCGCCCCCAGGCCTCAGCGCGCCGCGTCCACGCGCGGTGCTGCTCCCGAGGATCGAAGCTGCAGAAAACCCGCCGCCGCGGCGACGTATCCAGCGTGTCCATGAAGGGCGCGACGACCTGATCACCGGGACGCAGACCGGCGGCTTGGTGATCGAGCTCGCGCGCACCACGGTACACAACCGTGAAGCGCCCAGACGGGCGCATGAAGACACGACCCGGATAGTGCGAGAGAAACGCGGAATGCACGTCTGCCGTCGCTACCTCTTGCGAGGTCGCCGCGTCGACGTAGCGAACGGCACCAAATGCACCCACTTCGCAAGACACCGGCAACGGCGGAATCAGCAAGGGGCGACGCAAACGCGCCCTGAGTTCACGAATGTGCTGATCAATGGCTTGCAGTTGCTCGCCCGCTGACTCAGTGGACAGTGGCAACGTCGCTAGCCGCGTGCGCTTCGCGAACAACGTCTCCATTTCCTTGGCGATGCCCGCCTCGGCCTCCCGCAAGGTGTTTTCGGTCGGGATGGCACTCTGGTCGATGCGCAGGTCGACTTTGGCCTCGTGGTCGTTGCTCCGCTGGTACACATCGCGGTAGGCATAGGCTGTCGCGCTGCCTGACTCAACCAACGAGAGCAATACCGTTGTCGCGTCGGCGCCGAACATGTCCAGGGCATGCTTGACTTCCAGGGGTGAGCACAGCTCTGCGGCCAGGTGCGCCTGCGCAATATCGCCTTCCGGCGCGCGTGGTAACGGCCGAGGCAGGCGCTGCAGCACTGCGCTCAGGCTGCTGTGGTCGTCGCGCTCCGCGAACGCCATCTGTTCGTCGCCGTCTACCAGCGAAAGCACTGCGACCGTGTTCTTGGCCAGGTTGTCGCCGTCGCCAGCAGCAGGAAAGACTGGTTGTTCGCCGCCGCCCGCCGCCGGATGGCGAAAGCAACTGAACCTGCGTCCTGCAGCCACCAGCAGGTCAAGCTCACGCTGTACCGCGGCCCAATTGCCGTCGACCAGGACCACAGCGGCATCGCAAGGGTCCGCGCGAAAATGCTGCGGGTCCTGGGCCAGCCCAATCGCGGAGGCGCCAATCCGCCGTTGGTCGTCGCCAGCGACGATGAACGTCCAGGGCACGGCCAATTGCTCGCAACTGGCGATGACATGCTGCCATGCCAGAGCTTTGCCGTCCGGTTGGCGCAGTTGCGATAGCGCGATCCGCACCAGCGGAGCACTGGCCGGCTGCGAGGCGACAGTACCAGCAGAAAACGTGCGCACGTCGAGCTGGTCGCGGCTCAGCACTGAACGCGCCCACTTGTCGATGTCCAGCGACGACGGCTGCGCAAACGCCACCAGCGCGACATTGCTGCGGTCGCCACCCGCCCCGGCCGCCGCACCACAGCTAACCAGGGCGTGCCATAGCCGGCGCAACGCCAATTGCAAATGCTGCTCTGAGGCGCCGCAGAACGCCTCAAGGTCGTCCACCAACACCAGGCCGACGCGCTGCAAGAACCGGCGATGACCATTAGTCTGCCGGTTTTGCAGCAGATCGGTCATCAGTTCGTCCAGGCCGATTGCCAACACATCCGGGATTTCGTCGTCGGTCACTTTGCGCACGAAATCGTCGCCCATCAGCGCCGATGTCAAGTTCCAGCGGGCTGAAGTGCCCGACAGCAGAGCTTGCAAGCGGTCGCGCCATGCTCTGGCGTCCGCCGCCGTTCGGAACACGGCGATGGTCGAACGCCCCTCGACAATTGCGACATCGCACGCTGCCAGCAGCGCGGCGGTCGACTTGCCGGCGCCGGCCGGGGCGATGCAGCACATGGCGCGCAAGTCCAGGCCGGTCGTGGCGTCGGTTTGGGCCGCTTGCAAGCGCAAGGCGCTGCCTGTGGCCAGGCTTTTGCGCAGTTCGGGCGGCCGCGCCTCATTGATGGCCTGCAGAACCCGCAGCTGCAGTGGCGTCAACCCGCGGTTATTGCCTGCGACGTCACCAGCTGCCGTCTGCAAGCTGCCCAGCAGTTCGCCAGCCAGCCAGTCGTCCATTGGCAGGCTGGCATCGCTCAGCTCCAGGCGCAGGTTGCGCGAAACCGCGAGGTGCTCGCCCTCGTCGCGCGGAAAGGTCACACGCCACCGCGCTTCCAGATCAGCGCGCACGTCAAGCCACCCTTTGCGTTCGGTCGGCGGCTTTTCCTGGGCTGCCGGCAGGGGCACCGGTTGATACAAGCCGCGCATCAACAGCCACAAGCCGAGCGACGTCCAGGTGCACCACGCCAGCACAAACGGCGCCGGTGCAAGCGCGTACGGCGACGGGTCCAGCGCCAGGCAGGCCAGCAACAGCAGCGGCAGCGTACCGAGCGCCAGCCACTTTGCCCACACCCGGAAGCTCTGGTGGGGCTCCCAAACGTGCCGCGCAGCGTACCAGCGTTGCCAACGGGGCAAGCCCTCAAAAACGTCCGGCGCGCGATACAGGTTGACGCCGAGTTCAGCGCTGTTGGCCAGTCGCACCAACCGCGCCGACCACCACCAAACCGTTGTCCAGACCAGCCCCGATACAAGCAAGTGGGTGGCGGGATGGCGTTCCAGCGGCGACAGCCAGGCCAACCATCCGAGGTTGCCAAGCATCGCGAACTCAAGCCCCGCCGCACCGGCTCCTAGGCCGAACCGCGCTGTCAGCACAAGGTCCACTAACAGGCACAGCAACCACATCAGCCAGGCTGCAAAAGCGCCGTCCACCAGGCTCGGGGCAATCGCTGCCACCAGCACGCCAAACGGTGCTTCTTGTGGCGTTGGCGTCGGCGGTCCCGCCTCGCCCTGCTTGCGAGACTCGCGCCACTTCTTGAATACCCGCCACAGTTTGCGCAACAGTAAGAAGATGCCGACCAGGATTGTCAACGGCAACAGCAGCAGCGAAACGCCGACCACGCTGCCCTGGACCAGCAGCGACGTGCGCGCTTCGCGTCGCCACCACGCCTCGGAAGGCTGCCCAGGTTTGCAATTGGCGAGGTCGCGGCGGGCTCCGCGCTGCAGTAGCCAGAAATTGGCCAAGCGAATCAGGCAGAAGCCGACAACAAGCGCCAGGGCTCCGCCGAGCGACAGCGAACTGCGCACAAAGTCGGTCGTGGCTGCAATGACGAACTGCACCACGAATTGGACCAGTGCAGCCACGTTTTCGGCCCACTGCGTCATGGTTCGCCCTCGCCGGTCTTGGTGTCTGGCGCTTGCGGACCATCGCCAGCCTGCGCCCCCGCCGTCTTGCGGTTCTGCGGTTTGCGCACACTTGGCCTGCTGGCCGCTGGCTGTTGCGCGCGGGTTTCACCCGGATCGGCGAGCGCTTGAGGTTGTCGACCTTGGGATGGCGGCTCGGATGGCTGAGCGCTGGTCACGGCCCGGTACGTCGCAGTGTCTGCGGTCGCGGGCGCCCCGACTCCCAGTGCCCGACGAACGGCCGCGAGAAACGCCCGGTTGCCCAGCGTCAGCGTCAACGGAACCTGGGTCGCCAGCGTGCTGTCGTCCGGGAAGTAACCCTGCGGCGTATACGGGAACAGTCGGTCTTCCGGCGGGCGCGCCCGTTCAAAGTGGTGCTCAAATCGGCGCAGATTCTGCAAGCTGTCGATCTGGATATCGTGGGCAAACGACACCAGCCAGCACGCCGGTGACAGCAACGGCAATTCAGCCAACTCGAAGCGTGGTCGGCTGGTGCCCGATGCGGTCTTCTGCCCGCTCGAGCGAAGCTTGCCAAGCACCTCGCCACCGACCAGCCCTTCGGCGAGCACGATTCTGGCGTCCGCTGTCACGGTCAGGTCGTCGGAGTCGAGCCCCTCAAAGCCGCGAAACTGCGCGGCAAAGCCAATGTTGGAGTAGACCGACATCAAGAAGCGCTCGAGGTTGCGCTCGACCAGTTTGTGGTGCAGCTGGCTATCGGCAACCTGCAACAAGTCAAAATTACGAGAGAATGCTTCAACTAGGGCGTCGACATCTGCCAGCCACGCCTCTTTGCGCCAGGTCGACACATCGCCCGTTCGGACAATGCGCGATGCCCACAAGTCGCGGCCGACGACTGGCCGGCCGAAGTCGGACCAGCGCGATTCCGCTTGCGTGCCGGCCGAAGCGACGATGATACGCTGGGCGACATTGTCCACCCGATTGCGCTCCTGCTCTGCGGTGTTGAACTGCGCGACGTAGATGTCGGCGACGTCTGAGCCTTCGAGCAACCACTGGCGGACATCTGCATGGTCGCCGGACAGGAAACGACTGGTATCCTCTTGCGCAAAGCGCAGTTCGGTGGCAGGACGCACCTGGCGGACGCCTCTGCGTTCGCACTGCCGCTGCAAGGCGTTGCGCGTTGCATCTACACTGCGTTGCAGGCGACCGACCTCGCGAAAGTCGCTGGCAGCCCCGGCGCGTGCGACCGACAGGTACCCAAACCACGCGGCCTCGCGCGCCGCCTCGACGCGCTTGACCAGGAATTGCCGAGCCGATTGCCCGGACTCAGCTGCAAACAGCGCGGCGGCAGCGTCACCGTGGGTCTGCACCGCGCATTGCAGAGCCTCCGTGCGCTTGCGCAAATGGCGCAGCAGTAGCGCGAGCAGAGGCAGCGCCAAGAACAGCGCCGCTGGTGCCATCGCGAGCGGACCCAGGACCATCTCAAGGCCATTGGGTGCCTCGTCCAGGTGTCCCCACTTGGCAATGGAATGTAAGAGCGGCGCCCCGATAACGCCCAAGACGCCGAGCCACACCCACGATAGGACCCGGATGGGCACGACGTCTGGCTTGGCGCGGGCGGCTTCGATAATGGCACCCCGCGTAGAATCCAGCACTTCTGCGTTGGGCACCCCGTGGGCCTTGCAGGCCCGGCGGGCCCGCAGCGCCACCTCCGCCTGGTCGCGTGTGCCGCGATTGGCCTCGTCCAGTAACTTGCGCAACTTGCCATTGACCGCTGCGATCCCACGCCTTGCCAACAGGGTGTCGGTGATGTCTTTGTCGACAGCGGCACGGTTCTCGGCGGCATCGCGCTGAGCAGAACTGGATGCATCGGCGCGCATCCGCGAAAACGCTGCGTCCACAGTTGCGCCCTGGTCGGTCAGTTGGCCCCACGCCGTCTGCACCATTTGCCGCTCGCTCGCCTCGCGGGTCGTTTCGTTTTCGCGTGCAAGTGCTTCGCCATCGGTATCTACGCTGACAGGCGTGGCGATCTGGGTGCGCAACTGATCTGCCGAGGTCTCGGCATGCTTGACAACTTCGCTGATTGCGCTCGAGGCCGCTGCGGTCAAGCGGTCGCGAGCGCCCTTCGCGGCGGTTGCAGCCTCAAAATGTTTGCCTTCGGTTTCGCGAATGTCCGACCTCTGGCCTCCATCCGATGCCAGCAACTCCATGAATTTGCGGGCCATTCGGTTGCCGAAATACCAGCGCAGCTGGTTCTCGGGCAGCTCGGCAACGCTTAGCGTGCACGTCGCAAACACATCCTTGCGGCCCCGGCGAAGAAAGAACTGCGACAACTTGCTCTGCATGCCCATGCGGGCTTTGTCGGTTTCAGCGCTCAGGTCGTTGCGCGAAAACAAAGTCACGAAGTCGCGAAACGTCTCAATCGTGCGCTCGATGCCATGGACAGCGTTCTCTGTCACCCGCGACTGCAGCATCACATGGGCAACATTGGTTGCGCCGATGGGGGCCACCTCAAGCTTGCGGCGGACAATCTGGAGCGTTTCGACAATCAGGGCCTCCAGCTCGCGCGATGGCTGCAGCCCCAGCGCCTGCCCTGGACTCGCCGGGTTGGGAAATGACACCAATGGCACGATGTGCAGCGCGCGGTCCAAGCCGCTGCGGTGCTGGACAAACACCGGACCCAGCGCGCGCATCAAGATGGCGTGCGCCATACGCAGCGTCGTCGGCAGCGCCGCGCGGACAAACGGTTCTGCGAGGTCGCCTACCACAAAGACCGCAAGACGCGGGGAGCGCCGCGAAGCAACATGCCGCCATTTGCGCAAGTGCTCAAGATCATAAAGATTTTCCGCAATCTCGACTAGGCGTTGCCGCAGCGCGGCCTGGCCGACCGGTTCGTCGTCGATCCCGTCACTCGCCGCGTCGTCCGCGTCTGCCACCAGCATCAAGTCGCCTGCGACGTCCTCCGGGCGCAATAGCACTTCGGACAGCAGGTTGACGCGCCTTGCCGGTTCCTTTTGTACTGGCTGCCCAAGTGTCAGCAACCGTTCTCGCAGGGCCGATGTCTGGGTGGCCACAACGTCGCCCGGGTCCTGCCAATAGGTCCGCTCGCGCAACTTCTCGTCGGCCCGGCACGGCAGCGCCTGCAAAGTCCTGTCTTCGATGGGCTCTAGCGGCACGACGTTGTCCGCCCGGCAAGCGAGCACATGCCGGATCACGGTATCGCCCAGCAACTCCAAGCTTTGAACCAGGGCGCGCTGCAAAGACTCCGACCGACCGGAGGAGACCGCCGTCTCGTTGGCTTTGCGTGTCTGCTGCTTGCTCAGGCGGTCCCACATCCGCACGAGGCCCTGCCGACATAATTCACCCAACTCGAACAGCCTGTGCTGGAAATGCACGATCGGCAGGCGGTGAGACGGCGGTTCGTCGGTCCCGGCTTCGCCGCTCGCCGTGCAAGCCGTGGCGTACCAACCCGCGGCATCTTCGTCGAAAAAGCCGTGCTCACAATCGAGAACCGGCAAGACATGGGCGCGCGCTGCGCCACGCCCGGCGGCGGTTTCAGTGCCGTCAAAGCAGTCAAAGTGGTCCGCGACCAGCAGCGCGTCATGCATCCACGTCCAAGGTGTCGCCATGTCGCCAGGATGGGGGACGAATAGCGCCGGCAAGTCAAAACCTTCAGTCTCTGCTGGTGTTTCACCGCGCGCCCTGGCGGCCGCTGCTGCGCTAGAACCGTTGTCGCGGTTCAGGTCAGAAAGTCCGGCTGCGTCGATCCGGCCGGCCAGAATTCGCCCGCCTTCCGTGCGCTCGAGCGCAACCCTTAGTACGGTCCCAGGTTTCGCTTCACCCTCCGCGAGCGGTGCGATCCATGCCCACGGCGACGGGTCGCGAGCCTCAAGCCACGCCATCATCCGGCTCAATACGGCCGTCAGGATGCGCGGACTATGGCCTGCGCGAACCCGGTACACGGTGCGGCCAAGGCAGCGGTCGAGCACGACGTCCTGTTGCCTGCGCACGCTCAGGTTCTCAAGCGAGACCAGCGGGTCTGCAGCCAGCGGCAGCCACCGCACGGTGCGAACCCGGACGGGCAGGACGTCGCCCTCGAGGTGCGGCTTCTGCGTCGCACGCGCAAACGCGGCTGCCGCCTCGTCTGCCAGCAAGTCGTGCACGCCCAGTTCTATCGGTCGCGCGACCTCGTATTGCCCGTCGCGAAAGCGCACAAAGCCGCACGCCCGCAGGATCGCAAAGTCGAGCGCCCCGTCGGGCAGGTCGCCTTCGCCCATGCAACGCACGATCTGCCGCAACGGCTGCTCATGCTTCTGCCATTCCGCTCGGCAATCGGGGTCAGCAGGCCGTCGCAGCGCGGCAATGTCCAGCGGATGACGCCACACGGCCTCTTCCCCAAATTGGGCTGAGGTGATGTGCAGCATGCGCAGATTGCGCAGCGACTCGTCGTGACGCAGGTCGCGGGTCGCCCGCCAGTCTTCGCCCAGCCGGTTGAGCACAGCCAGACCAACCCGGCCGACCCCGATGACGATCGCGGGCTCAGGGTAGTTTGGCCTTGCAATTGACGGTTTGCTCACGGCTTTCCCCGGCACTCCGGCGCCTTCGGCCGCAGCAGCGCCGACCCTGGCTCCACGTACACGCTCGCGGCCTACTTGCGCCCAGAGGACCTGGCGACCTCATCCTGGCCGATCTTGGCTTCCCGCGCGCTGCTATGGCCCCACGGCGAAAACAACTGCGCATCTAGAAGACCGGTCACCGTGGTTCCCGCTTCGTCGTCGAGCAGTTTGGTCATCTCGTCGACGAAGTCACCGCAGATCTTGATGCTCTCCTCGATGGCTGCCTTGGCCGCGTCAGGCGTCATGCCTTCCACTACAATCTGATCGCCAAAGTGGCCCTGCACCAGCAGCTGGTCGCTCAACCGATTCTTCATCGCCCGCGCAGCCCTGCGCATGGCCGCCAGGCTTTCCTGGAAATCCTCAATCCGCTTTAGCTTCTCGACGTTTTGCTTGTCGATGAGGTTGGTCAGCGCGTTCTCGCTCATGTACCGCCACCGCCGCGCCATGCCAAACGCCTGGCGGATGTCTGCCGGCAGCAAGCCGGCCATCAGGCGATTGCAGTACCTCAGGTGTTGCTGGTTCGCCTGCTTGCGCGCGGCAATCACGGTGTGCAGGTTGCGCGCCGACTCGCCGATGAAGTTGCCCAACTGCACGAACTCGGTCTGTTCGTCCAGCGACAACTCCGGAACTGGGATATCTTTGAACACGCGCAGTTGGTAGACTTCTGCCTGGTACCGGATAATCCGTTGACCATCGCCGCGCGGTGCGTGCAAGGCGCCAAAGAACAGCACGTTCTGGTCCAAGCGGTCGCGCTTGTAGCGCTCAAAGGCATCGTCTGGGTCCAAGTCTGGCAACTCGCGCTCCCAGTGGTAATCGATGTGCAGCGTCTTCGCGCGGTACTTCTGCCCCTGAAAGCGGTGGTACTGCTGCTTGAGGTAGTTGACGCGGCCAAAGACGTACAACGGCACGTTCAGCACTGCCCGGTAGAACACGATCTTCTGCGGGTCGTCGTGCTCCTCGCTAATGATCTTGGGCACCTTGCCCAACGCCAGCGCCATCGCGCCCTTGAGATCTTCGTTGTCGGCGACGTCGGCCGATGCCGATACCGCGTCGAACTTGTCGGGGCGCAGACCGCCCTGCTGGTCCTTGGACTCGTCATACAGGTTCAGGTAGTCGGCCTTTTCCTTGACCAGCCGCTTGAATTTGTCCCGCAGGTAGTCGCGGTTCTTGTCGTCGCTCATGCGGATCGCATAGCGCGCAGCATCTTTCTTTTCCAGTTGACGCTGAGCGGACACCAGGTTGGCGATCTCATTGATGACGCCGGAGTCCGTATTGCCGTCCAGTGTCGCGCGGTTCGACAGGTAGATCGAACGGTAGGTCACCTCCAAGGTGATGGCCTCGAGCACGCCCAGCGGTTTGTCTCCGGCTTGTGCGTCGCCGAGCACGTGCGGGGTAATGGTTCTGGTCGCTGTCTTGATGAAGGTGGCGTAGAGCTTGCGCAGCGCGTCCTGACTGTCGATGCGCCGCGACGCGTCCTCGCCGATGGCGAACGCTTCGCCGAGCGCGTGGTGCGCCTCACCCTCGAGCTTGGACGACACCAGGCTCTGGACCTTGTCGACGTAGTAGAAGTCCCACAGGCGCCGGCCGGTTTCCATGGTCAACGCCTCGACGTCAAGCATGAATTCATTGGCGTCGTTGTCCTTGGTCTTGTCGTTGCGCACCGCCTGGATGCGTTGGAACTCGTTCTGGTAGAAGCCTTCGAAGGCGCGGTCGGCGTCGCGCTGGCGATCTGCGAAGGCGCGCAACTGCTCAATGAGCTTGTTGCGCACGTCGAGCCACTGGTTGGCGACCAGCCGCTCAGCGCTCTTCGCCAATGAGGCGTAGACATTGCCGACCGCGGAGACGGGATCGTTTTCCGCGTCTTCCAGCGCAGCATCGCCGATGTCCTTGACCGCTGCTGTCTCCGCCTCGGGCACCTTTGCAGAGCGCAGTGCTCCGAGCAGTTGGAGTACCGCATACCGCTGCTGCACCAACGTCAGCGTTGACTCGCGCAGCAGGCTGAGCAACCGATGCGACCCGGGAATCAGGTCTGTTCCCGAAGTGAACTCTTTGACAACGATACCTTTGATTTCCTCCCAGGCCGCATCCGCGTCGCTTTTGATGGTCGAGCCGGCGCCCTGATACTCGATGCGCTCCTTGCCAAAAAAGCCGTCTTTCTTCTCCTCGCCGCCTTCCTTGGCGCGCTCCTCAAGGCCTGCCTGGCGACTTGCAAGCCGCCCGCGAACCTGCTTGAGCACGTGCTGGTACAGCAAAGCCCGTTTCTCAGGCTCGTAGTTGCCTTCAGCGATGACAGTCACCAGCCCACCTGGCTCGCCAAGGATCGCACTCGCCACAGCCTGGAATAGTGAGTGCTTGACCTTTTCCGCAAAGCTCAGACTAGCTTCAAACGGCTTGACGTCGGCCTTTCCGTGCACGTTGCCGTCTGCCGTTGGCGTGACATGCACCCAGTGCCCGTGGATGAACACATCTTGGAAGTTGGCGCCGCGCACGTTTCGAGCGAGCTCCGCATCGGCCAACAGCCGAATGCGCTTGGTGAAAAGGGCATCCACCAGCACATCTTGCTCCCTGCCGCGGTTCGGAAAGTCCTTTTCTTCCACGATTTCACTAGGATTGCTCGGGCTGCGCACCGTAAAGAACTGGTCGGAGTTCCGCAAATGCTGGTACACCTCTGACGCCGGCGGAACCCGAACGAACTGGCTCTTAAGCATGTCGAGCGCTGCGAGCTTGCTGCAGTAGTCGACGATGGCGTCGCCAGGAACCAGCATGACCGCTGCGCCGTAGCTGGCGTAGAACGTCGTAAAGCCCTGGATGCCCTTGTCAGCAAAGTCGTGGGGCACCAACACGCGTTGGTGTTGGGTGTAGTTGTCGTAGTCGCCGGCCTGCTCTTTGAAGAGGCCGTAGTACAGCTGTAGATACAGCCCGTCACCCGCCGCCTCGGGCACGCGCTCGACTGTGAACGACTCCGGCTTGTCGATCAAATACAGGAAGTCGAATGGCTTGGTGCGCACGACGCGCTTGTTGGGGTCGCTGCCGTCGTAGTGGAACGTGATGCCGTTCTTGGGGAAGAACGGTGACTGTGGGGCACCCAATCGCATCAGGTACTCGGTCTCTTTGAGCGCAGCGTAGCCATTAGCTGCTGTGCCGTCGCGGTTGACGCCGACGAAGTGGTCAAACACCGTCGGCAGCACCGCCACGCCGATGACGGTCGGCGAACCGACCTCCGCAACGATGTCGCGCATGAGGTATGCCATCGCCAGGTGCGCACCGGATCCGGTGCCACCGGCAACCGAATAGGCAATCACCACCCGCACTTCGCGCGGCTCCATACGCCGATAGCCGTTGTCGTGGGTCTTGAGCTCTTCCACCAACCGGCGCAGCTTCGGAATGAACTCCGTGTGCTTCATGGTATAATAGGCGCCCAGCCGCGACTCGATGCGGATCTGTCCAGCGCCGGCCGTGTCACCTGCGCGAAAGCGGTAGTCTTTGGGTACCCATTGCGTAAAGTGCTCGTCTTCGTCCAAGAACGACTTGCCCGATGCCAGCGCGGCGTAGTCTTCCTTGCTGAAGTCAGAAATCAGAATCGTCTCGTCGCAAAACTGCCGGGCCTGCTCGAGGTCGTTGATGTTGGTGTCAATGTAGGCGAACTTGGTCAGCGCCTTGAAGCGATCCTCGTAGTCCGGCCGCCGCGCCAAATGTTGTTGGACCCGCTTGATGATCTTGCCGCCGCACCCGCCTAGGCCCAGGAAAAGCGTGGGGATGACGGTACTTGTCTTGATGACCAGTTCGTCGACGATGACTTTTTTGGAATCAGACATGGGATCCTCTACTGTTGGCGGCCTCCTAGCGGCCGGTCGTTGTCACTTCCCTCACCACAACATCAAACATCTGGGCACGGTGCCCGCTGCTATCGCACGATTGGCGTTCACGGTTCGCCCGCCTAGACCTTGACAAGCCATGAGCGAACGGTCGCCTGCGCTGAGGCGCTGGTGGGGACGAACTCAATCGGACCCGAGACGACGCCGTTCGCTTCATAGACGTACTTGAAGTCACCGCTGTTGATGGTGCCGCCGCCAACGCGATCCGTTCGCACCCGTACCCGGGCGGCCTGGGCTGCCGTTGGCACAACGCATAGCAAGTGGCTGTATTTGAATGACTGCACAGGGAACTCCGGCAAGCGCGCAGTTTCAACCCACAGGGCGTCACGCAGCTTCAACTCGGGACTGTCGGTTGTGCGGAACTCAAACGGGACGATCTTCCAAATCGCGCTCGCGCCGGTTCCCAGCCGCCAGGCTACCGCCACGTGGCTCAAGAGATAGCCCACCGAGCCTTGGCCAAGCGCCTTTGCCTTTCGCCAGTGCGGTTTTTCCGGAGCGTTTTGCAGCATTCCCTGGCTGTCGGTGTATTGAATCAACTTGAGCGCACGCGCCAGGCCGTCGGCGGTGAGAGGCCGGATGCCGTCGCGAATTCGCAGCAGAAACCATATGATGAGCGCCACGAGCAGGACTGCTAGCAAAGTCAGGATCCACCACAAGTTGCAGGCAAGCCATGCCGCCTCGGTGACCTTGAATTCGATTGGCACTTTTTCAGCGTGGTCGGCATCACCTTTGGCTGCCAACATCAGGTTGCCGCGATAGTGACCTATCGCACAACACTTGCCCCCGCGCGCGCGCATTTGCAACGGCAATGCCTTGCCCCCTGTCGCCGCTTTGTGCAGAGTAGCTTCGCGAGTCGTCTGATCGCCAGTCAGCTCTGCCCACGCGTTCTTGCCGCTGTCCCAGACCTCAACAGCGAGGTCATCCGGCACCTTGTCACGCGGGTCGGCCGAAAAGCGCACAATCCACTCGATATCGCCTGGCGGGATCCCCTCAACCAGCTTGAGTTCATCGCTGACCTCGGGGCCATTGGCTTTGAGAGCCGGTTGAAACGGCTTGTGATCGTCGTAGTTGAGCGTCGTGGAGTTCCGCCACTGCCCCTTGACCTTGGCGCTGCCGCTCCAGCCTGCCGGCTTGCCCGACTTGTCCAGCTGCTTGAGTTCCAGCCTGAACTCCATGGGCTTGTCCAGCTTGTCGCCGATCCCGGCCCAGTTGGGCGGCACGACCTCTACCGTCACGTCCTGGTTGGGGCCGACGTCGAGAAGCGTGCCTTCGGGCTGGTTGTTGATGCGCACCTTGAGGCCGCGGCCGGGGTGTTTGCCCTTTTCCCACACCGCATTCGCCACCAGCTTGCGGTCGGAAAACAGGCCATCAAGCTTGAAAGTGGCGCTGGCGGACTGGCCCGGCGCCGCCTTGGGCTCAAGGGTAAGTTCGCTCGGTAAGACTTTGATGGAGGTGTCCGCGCAGGAGTAGGTCTCGCTGCCACCTATGCGAAAAATGCCGCGGCTTTCGGCCCCAACCTTGACGTAAGCCCAAGGGACCATCGTGACAATCCCATTGCAATTGAGTGTAGTCGAGTATTCGTTGACGTCGCCCTGGTCGCGCTTAGAGCTCAAGGCGCTGGGGCACACGGCTTTGCTCCACTGCTGGACATCTTTGTAGAGCGCGGCGTCTTGTGGCGTATCGCACAGGCCAGTCTGCACGGCTTCGAAGTCCTCCTCGACCACGCTGCCGTTGCGCTTGATCAGGCGGACCACCCGGCAAACCGGGTCGTTGAGCTCAAAATGATCTGACTTTTCACCGCGCTTCGCACAATCGCCTTTGTGCGCCACAGCTTCTACGCGAAACCGGTAGTCGGGCAACTGCAGTACAGTCCAGTTGTGGACGCCGGTCACCTTGATCAGAGGTTTCCTGACAAGCGCGGGATCATAGTAGCCGACGTAGAGTCGATACTTGTGCGTGTCGCTCGAGTGCTTGAAGAGGTCCGTCGCGATCTCAGTGAGGCTCACTTTGCCACGGCCGCCATCTGATACCTCAATCTCTAGCCGTTCGTCTTTGTCGGCCAATGCCACGCCGACGAGGTAGACCCTGTCTGCACCCCGATGCGATTGCAACTCGCCGTCTCGGCTGATAGTCGGCGGTTCCGGCAAGCCACGGGCCCGCGCAATCGCCTTGGCGAACGGCGCCAGTACACCGCCTGGATCCTCGCCATTTACCTCCACCCGTGACCCGCCGAAGCTCTGGGTCATAGTGGCAAATTCGGTACTGAACAGGTGATCCTTGAACGTCAACATGTTGACCTGGACATTCAGGCCCTTGGCCGCGTCGCGCAGCCGTGCGGCCTTGCCCTTGGCATCGAAGACCTCAGTCCCTTGGTCATTTGTGCACTCACCGTCGGTGAGGAAGAAGATGTTGATGTCGCCAGTCGCCGCCGGGTTCGCCTGCTTGATGCGCTTGGCGTACTGGTCGACCACCGCAATGACGCGATCGAAGCCGGCATTGCACGGCGTGTCCCGGCCCGGGTAATCGGCCAAGGCGCACTTCGACCAGTCCCTGGGGCTGCCGCCGCCGCAGGTGCCCGACGGCTTGTCGGTTACCCTGCGCAACAACTCTTCTCTGTGTTGCGCGGATAATTGCAAGACTTCAAGCTGCTTTTCTGGTTGATTGGGCTCTACCCACAAAGGCACGACGGTCGCGGCATCCTTGTCGTCGAGCAGTTTGATGATGGCGCGCGCAGCAAACACCGCCAGCCGGTCCGGGTCTGAACCTGGGCCCCCTTTGACGTTGATGTGCATCGACCCCGAATTGTCGATGAGGAACACATAGGCAGGCTCGACGTTGTCCGCTCGCGCCGGCGCGGCATGGCCCAGCACCGCAAGCCCGCCAAGCAGGGCGAGCAGAGCGCTCAAGGAGCGTCCAGTCGAGCGGCGGC
>SXRM01000186.1 GCA_005792545.1 Pseudomonadota bacterium
CCTCTGACCGTTGCTTGGGTGGGTCGCCAGTTCGCGGCCTCGACGGCCGACTCACGGCTCCATTCTTGGCGGGCCGTGCGGGATGGGCCTCTGACCGTTGCTTGGGTGGGTCGCCAGTTCGCGGCCTCGACGGCCGACTCACGGCTCCATTTTTGGCGGGCCGTGCGGGATTGGGCTCGGGTTGTCGTTTCGGTGGGTTGCCAGCTCGCGTTCGCGCCTGCCGGATCCGAGTCGCCGCGTCCTGCGCCGCTGTTTTCCGTCTTGCACCCGCGATTTTTGCCGCTATCCTATTGCGCCCGCAGCGCTACCCGCCGGGCCAGACGTCGCTTTTGGACGCGCCGGACGCCGATGCATCGCCCGAACAGCAAGGCCCTCGCCACCCTGGCGCTGATCATGGGATTGGCCGCAGCCCCTGCAGCGCTGGCCCAAGAAGCGCCCGCCGGCAGCCGCCCGCCACCTCCCGCGCCCGTTCCCGCCGCTGCAGACGCTTCGCCCGTTGCAGCCCCTGCGCCGCTGCCCGACACGGCTACGCCCGCCGTCGTGCCACCCATTGTAGCGGCACCCGCTCCCGCTCTGGCTGCCGCAAAACCAGCCGCCAGCGTCGCCAAAAGCGTTGCGCCAGCTGCGCCCGGCAAAGGCGGTCAGGGTGGCTCCGGTGCGCTCGCCGCACTGGCTCCGGGCGCAGGCTCGCCGTTTGCCGGGTCGACTGTGACGCTGCGCAATACTGCGACCGCGATCTCGCTCGATAAGGGCCACGAGCCCACCTACAACCCGTACTACGCGCTGCAGCTGACGCTGGCACCCAACGTCAACCTGCCCAAGGGCATCTACGCCCGCGCCAATGCATTCGTTACCCGCGAATTGACCCACGAAGACGACACCACTTACCGCGGCGAGTCGGTGTGGAGCGACGTCAACGCCACGCTCGGCTGGCGGGCGCTCAAGGTCGAGTCGCTGGGCGCCATGCTCAACCTCGAAGCCCTGTTCACGCTGCCGACCAGCAAGGCCTCGCAGGCGCGCACCCTGCGGGCCGGCACCGGCGTTGGCGGGACGCTCATCGTGAGCGCGGGCGACTTCTATTTCTTGGGCATCAGCCGCGCCACCTACAACTGGCACCGCTACACCACCGGCCAGACCGAGACGCCGTGGCTGCCCGGTTGTCAGGGCACGGCCACCGGCTGCGACCCCTACATCGGCAACGGCGTGCGTAACCCCGAGTGGCGCTTTCTCAACCTGCTAGGCGGCGGCTGGTCTCCAGCAGCGTGGCTGGGGCTCAACGCCCAGTTCGCGGTCATCGACAATGTCCTGTACGACGCCAGGGACCAAAACACCCCGGGCGGCATCGCGGTGCCGGTGTCCAAGACCAACACCAACCTGCGCGGCGCCTTCTACTACGGCATCTCCGCTGAACTGCGGGTCCACAAGGCGCTGACCGTGCTGCTCGGCGTCGATACCTTCAACCCGCATTTGCAGCCCGACTCGACTTACCGGCAGGCAGTATTCAACCGCTTCTCGACCTTGTACGTGGACCTGCAGGTCGCGCCCGACAAGCTGGTGGCCCTGTAGGGCGTTCACTCCTGGTCGATCAAGGCCTCGGGATCGACCGCGCCCTTGCGCACCGCCGGTACGCCCGCGATCACGCTGTACGGCTCAAACTCGCTAAATTCTTTGATGACTGCGCCCGCGGCGATCACGCTATGGTGGCCGATGCGGCTGCCCATCAACACCACGGCATTGGTGCCGATAAAGCAGTGCTCGCCGACCTCGGTGGGTGCGCGGTCCACGTGCGGGTGCCTGCGCTCGGTGACTGTTCGGCGCATCGAGCTATGGGTCAGGATCTGTGCACCGGACGAGATGTTGCAGCCGGCGCCAATCCTCAAGCCCCCCGAACCGTCGATGAGCGTGAATGCGCCAATCCAGCAGCCGGGGCCGATCTCCGGTTGTCCGACGATCCAGCACAGCCGGTTGTAAGGGTTGGCCGGCAAGAGTCCGTTGTCGCTGGCGTCCATCACGACTGTCCATCCGGCCAGGCGAGGCAGACCAGGAACACAGCGGCCTGCTGCTGGATTTCGACCGTGCCGTCGACCTGGCGCAAATGCGCCGCGACCACGCCCAAGCCCAACCCGAGGTGACCATCGCCTGAGCGCGGTCGGTGCGAGCGCACGGCGCGCTGCCAGTCTTCGGGGACCGGGCCATTGTTGCTGATGGTGCACCAGCGCGCACCCGGCTCCGCACCCGGCTGTACTGACACCCAGCGGCCGCCGTCTGGCACCGGCTCGCCCGACCGGGCATGCGCCGCGTGGGCGTCGAGCGCATTGCGCACGGTGTTGTCCAGGCACTGCACCCAAGCGCCTTCTTCCAAGCCCGCCGGACCCGGCAAGTCGGCCGGCAGCCGCACCGAAACCCCAACGTTCTTGGCTTCGTCGGCGATGCGGCCGCGCCACTCGACCATCGTCCACGGCCGCACCATGGCGCGGGTCGGCAATCCGCGCATCGGCCGCTCGAACAGGGTTCGCGGCCGCACCAGCTCCTGCCGCAGCGGCGCCAGTGTCTCCTCGAGGTCTGGCCGGTCGATGGTCAGCAGGTCCAGGGTCGACACCGCCGACACCAGCGCGTTGTTGACGTCGTGAGCCAGCTTGCGCACCGCCGCCACCAGCGCCGCGCTTTGACCGGGGTCCAGCGGTTCGACAATCACCGTCACTTTGCTTGAGTCGTTCATGGTGAAGCCGCCTTGCACGCTTGGCCGAGCCGGTGGGCCTCAGCCGACGCCGTGCCGTCCGGGTGTAAGCCGCCCGCGATCCAGCCCGTGCGGGTTGACGAGAAGAACTTGCCTGCGCTCGCAAACAGCGCTTCGGGGACCGGATCGAGCAGTTGCGGGTTGACTTGCAGCGTCACACCGGCCGCGGCGTCGCACACGCCGGCGTCGACGGAGATCTGCTTGGTCAAGTCGGTGACATCGGGCGAAGCGGGCCCGATCTCGGGGCATCCAGGCGTGTCTGGTTGCTTGGGCGGTGGAACGGCGATCCAGCCTTTCGCGCCGATGGCGTCGAACAGCACTGGCGCAAACACGGGCCGGCCGCGGTCGGGCTGCACCATCGCCGTGGCCTTGCTCGGCTTGTTCAAATCCTTGAAGTACGGATAGCCGATCGGACAGAACTTTTGCGCAAACAGCGTCGATGACACCCAGAAGTGTGAGCCGCCCTGCGCCGCCACGCAAGCGTTGTCGCCAAAGTTGAAAGTGTCGTTGCCGACGCTGCCGACAAAGGCGCCGGTGGCGTTGTAGATCATGCCGCCCGTTACCGCGAAGCGGTCCAGCGCCTCGTGGTACAGCACGATCTGTCCATAGCGCGGTGGCGGAATATCGACCGTCTGGCCAAAGCACGCCCCGAGCTGCGCCCCCAGGTCGCTCCACTGCAGCGTTTGCAGGTCGTACACACCAAAGGTCGTGGATACCGACTGCTTGCCCCAGCCGCCGTAGACCAGCAGCCGGCGGCGCAGTTCATCGTGGGCAAAGCCCGGTGCGCCGAGGAACGGCGCCGCTTCGCTCGGCAGGTTCTCGAGCTTGGCCGGGGCGTCCACCGTCAGTCCCAGGGCGACGGCGCGCACCGCGTTGGTCGGCTCGAATTGCGGCCGTACCTTGCCGTCGGCGCCGTTCTTGTCCTTGACGCCGCCGTTGTCGTTCCACAGCAACGCCACGTCTTTGACCTGGCCGGAACCGGGTAGCGCGAGGCCTCCAAACAGCACCAGGCGACCCGTGGGCGGATCGAGGCCATAGGCACCAAACGCGAACTTGACCCCGGCCCCCAGCTTGGGCTGCCAGTTGTCGCTGCTGTCCAGGCACCAGGCGTCGGTCACTGCCCGCGTGCGCGGCACGCCCCCTTGCAGCGGCACTTCGTTGGTCAGGCCACCAGCGATACACAGCGCCTTGTGCTGCGGCCACCAGCCCATCGCGTGGCCAAAGCGTGCCCGCGGCGCCGGGCGATCCAAGCGGATGGCGTTGTCCTTGGCCGGGCGCCACGCCAGAACGCTCGCAAAATCGCTGCGCTCGCTGGGGCTCGCAGCAAAGCCACCGGCGACCACGATCGCTTGCAGCTTGGGCGACCACGCCGCCAAGGCGTTGCTGCGCGCCAGGTCCGCGTGGGTCAACGTCACGTCCGCGGCCAGCGTAAAAGTGGCTTCGGCCGGCATGGCCAGCGCCACCTCCGCCTGCCGCCGCTGCGGGCTGGTGCCTGCGGCCGCCTGGCCGCCAAACACATGCAGCGCCCCGGCGCCGTCAAAAACGCACTGCTGCAGCGGCAGCGTTTGCACGTCGCCCGTCACCGCGATGGGCTGCACGGTAAAGGCCGAACCGTCGAACTGGGCCCATACCCAACCGCCCGTGGCCAGCGCGGCGACTACGCCGGTGCCGTCCGGGGTGCGCGCGAGGCAGTGCACATCGCCGGCGGTCCAAGTCGGATCGCCGGGCAAATCGGCCCAGCCAAGCGCCTTGCCGCCGATCGCATGCCACAGCGGCTGGGTGTGATGGCGGCTGAACAGCACCAGCGCCCGTACCCCGCCCGCTTGCACCACGGTGGCCAGGCTCGGCGCGTTCTTGTTGGGCGTCGAGGACGGCGCTGGCAAATCGGCAAGCTCAGCGCTGGGCACGCTGCCGCTGACGTATTTCCACTCGCCCGGCAAGTCGGCGCGCCACACCTTCAGATCAGCATCCGCGCCGGTCGTCCCGCCGAGCAGGTACATCGCGGTGGAACCCGGGTCGTCGCACAGCGCGCCTTGCACGCGCGGACCCGCGTCGGCCGGATGCACTGCCCACTGCGCGGGATCGCTCGGGTCGTCGACGAACAAGTCCCAGCTCTCGGCACGCGGTTGCAGCCCGTGCACTGCAGCCACGGCGCCGGCGTAGACGTGGACTTTTTGGGCCTTTTCGCTCCAGCCGACCGTCCAGCGATCGCGCGGCTCCGGCGCGCCGCCCTGGACCCTCTCAAAGCCCTTGGCAAACGGCACCGCGCCACAAATCGCGCTCTTGCCGTCCGGCGCGCACACCACCAGCGGCGGGTTGAACGGAGCTCCGCTGCTACAGGTCAGGCCACTGCCGGGGCACGCCGAACACGGTTGCCCGATTGCTGCAACGCCAAAGCTGAACGTCTCGTCGGTCTTGCCGTCGCAGTCATCGTCCAAGCCGTTGCACACCTCCGGCGCGCCGATCGACTGGCTGCCACCGCCGTCGAGCGAACACTGCGGGTGCAGGTCGGGTCCGCACTCGACGGTGCCCGTCTTGGTGCTCTTGGTGCACTCGCCTTTGCTGGCCTTGCACACGTCGCCCATCCCAAGGTCGCCGAGCTTGAGCTCTTCGTCGGTCTTGCCGTCGCAGTCGTTGTCCAGGTTGTCGCAGCGCGTCTCCTTGGCCTGCCAGGTCGCAAGACCCGGCGCCTGGCAGACGCAGCCGACGCAGCCATCGACCGCTTTGGCAGCGACCGCGGTTGGGTCGCATGCCAGCGTGACCTGGTTCAAGTTGCCGGAGCACACGCCCTTGTTGCAGAACTTGGCGGCGTTGGGCAGCGGATCCTGGGCGTTCTTTTTGGTGTCGTAGGCGTCGACGATGCAGTCGCCGTCGGCATCGACCTTGTTGCTCTGCAAGGCGTCGGGGATGCCGTCCGCATTGCTGTCCTTGGGCGCATTGACGTTCGGCCCGACCTCGGTGCCGTCGTCCAGGTCGTCGTCGTCGCTGTCTTTTTTGTTGGGGTTCAAGCCGAGCTTGACCTCGTACAGGTTGGTCAGGCTGTCGCTGTCGAAGTCCAGGTCAGGGCTCTGGCATACGTTCTCGACGCACACGCCCGACCCGCACTGGCTGCCGTTCTGGCAGGTGACGGTGCAGAAGCCGTCGATGCACAGGTTGCTCTCGCACTCGGCGGCCTGGCCGCAGGTCGAACCGAAGCGCCGCCGCTTTTTCTTGAAGTAGCTGCAGCCCTCGGCGACGACGAGCACAAGTAGCAACAGGGCCAGCAAGCCCGCGCGGCGGTTGCGCAATCTTCGCAAAATGGCGTCCACGGCGTTCCAAGGTGGTGCCGCTGCGCGGCGCGGCAAGGGTAGCAACTCGCGAGATCTCGCGCCAGACCGCCGCCTTGGCGACCAAAAGCAGCCGTCGCGTCTCACTTCTGTCTCACTTCTGGTCTCACTTCTCGACCTGGCAAATGTGCGACTGGCAATGAACAAGATTATGAAAATAAACAAGTTATCCGTTGGCACGCAAATTGCTCGTGCCGCCAGCCGTGCCCCATGGCACAGGCGGTCGGTTGGCGATGTTGGCAAAGGTGCAAAGCGCAGCGGTGATTGGCGTGCAAGCGCGCTCGGTGGAATTGGAGTGCGACGTCAGCGGTGGCCTGCCGTGTTTCGACACCGTTGGATTGGCTGAACTGTCGGTGCGCGAAGCCCGGGTGCGGGTGCGCAGCGCGATTCGCCACGCTCAGCTGCCGTTTCCCGACGGGCGCATCACCATCAACATGGCGCCGGCAGATCTGCGCAAAGACGGCACAAGCTTCGACCTGGCGATGGCTCTGGCGATTCTGGCTGCCGACGGGACGCTGGCCCAGGCCGAAGTTCAGGGCTGGGCAGCAGTCGGCGAATTGAGCCTGACCGGGGCGTTGCGGCCGGTGCACGGCGTGCTTGCGGTGGCGGAACACGCAGCGGCATCCGGTCTGCACGGCATCCTGTGCGCTCCCGACAACGCCGCGGAGGCCCTGGCAGTGCCCGGTATCGCGGTCAGGTCGGCGCCGACCTTGGGCGAGTTGGTGGCATGTCTGGGTGGCAAGCTGACGTGGCCAGAGCCGCCGCTGGCGCTGCCGCGAAGCCTAGGCCCGCACCGGCTGTGCTGGAGCGACGTGCGCGGCCACGAGCAGGCCAAGCGCGCACTGGAGGTCGCCGCTGCCGGCGGGCACAACGCGGTGCTGTGCGGCACGCCCGGCACCGGCAAAACCATGCTCGCCCGCCGCCTGCCGACTATCCTGCCGGAGCTCTCTGCAGCCGAAGCCGTGGAGGTGACCAAGATCCACAGCGTAGCCGGTCTCTTGCCCAACCGCGCCGGGCTCTTGTGCGACCGGCCGTTTCGCGCGCCGCACCACACGGCCAGCGCGGCGGCCCTGGTCGGCGGCGGCAGCATCCCGCGGCCCGGCGAAGTGTCGCTGGCGCACCGCGGCGTGCTGTTCCTGGACGAACTGCCGGAGTTCGCGCGCCACGTTATCGAGACCCTGCGGCAGCCACTCGAAGACGGCTACGTGACCGTGACGCGGGCGCGCCAGGCGGTGCGCTTTCCGGCGACTGCGCTGGTAGTGGCCGCGCTCAACCCGTGTCCGTGCGGGCACCACGGCGCGGGCGACGGTCGCTGCCAGTGCTCGCCGGTGGCGCTAGAGCGCTACCGCAGCCGGCTGTCGGGTCCGATGCTCGACCGCATCGACATCCAGTTGCGGCTGGCGACCCTGCCGGGGGCGATGCTGCGCGACGGCGATCCGGGCGAGTCGTCGGCCCTGGTCCGCGCGCGCGTGCAGGCTGCGCGCGATCGCCAGCTTGCCCGCTATGCCGACCTGACACGGGGCGCCGGCTGGACCAACGCCGAGGCGCCGATGACGGCCGTGCGCAAGCTAAGCCCGCTGCGGCCCGCCGTCCACGACTTGCTGTTGCGAGCGCTGGATGTCCATGGCCTCAGCCCGCGCGCCCACGACCGCATCTGGCGGGTGGCGCGAACATTGGCCGACCTGGACGCTGCCAACGACATCGGCGCCGAGCATGTCGGCGAAGCCTTGCAGTACCGCTGGTTCGATCGCGCTGCCGTGGCCGCATAGTCCCCTCAAACCATCCAACGCTGCGCTGTGGGCGCACGTCGCGGACGTCAACATCGGCGTTCGCGCTTTCGGCGGGTCTGTCCGCCTTGTTCAAGGAGTTTTCATGGCTGTCAAACTGGGCATCGCGGCGGTCGACGACCTGATCCGCGGCATCGAGAAGGCCTTTGGCCGCGGCACGCTGATGGCCGCCAATGGCGAGGCGGTGGACAAGGGCGTCGAGGTCACGCCGTCGGGGTCGTTTGCGCTCGACCGCGCACTTGGCGTGGGTGGCGTCCCTAAGGGCCGCATCATCGAGATCTACGGCCCGGAGGCCTCGGGCAAAACCACCATGGCGTTGTCGGTGGTAGCGCAAGCGCAGCGCAAGGGTGGCCTCGCGGCGTTCGTCGATGCCGAACACGCGCTGGATCTGCGTTACGCCCGCCACTTGGGCGTGGACTGCGCGCGGATGTTGCTGTCGCAGCCCGACTGCGGCGAGCAAGCGATGGACGTGGTCGAGGCCCTGGTGCGATCGGGCCAGGTCGACGTCGTCGTGGTGGACTCGGTGGCGGCGCTGGTGCC
>SXRM01000018.1 GCA_005792545.1 Pseudomonadota bacterium
CCGAATTCACGATGCTGGAGTTCTACCGGGCCTACGCGACCTACTCGGATCTGATGGACGAGGTCGAGACGCTCATCGCCGGGCTGGCGCAAGCGGTGTGCGGTGCGACGACCGTGACCTGGGGCAGCAACGCCGACGGCACGCCGCGCGAAATCCGACTGGCGGCACCGTTTGCGCGGGTGCGCATCGCCGATGGCTTGCAGCAGTGGGCCGGCATCGCCTTTGCGGACCTGAACAGCGAGTCTGTGCTGCGCGCGCGTGCGGTCGAGCTCGGCGTCCACATCGACGCGCACGCGACCTTGGGCAAGGTACAGGTCGAGTTGTTTGAAGCGGTGGCAGAGCCGCACCTGGTGCAGCCGACGTTCGTCTATGAGTACCCGGCCGAGACCAGCCCCTTGGCCCGCCGCAACGACAGCAATCCCGACGTCGTCGATCGCTTTGAGCTGTTTATCGGTGGCATTGAAATCAGCAACGCCTTCTCCGAGTTGAACGACCCGGTCGACCAGTACCAGCGGTTTGCCCACCAGCTGGGCCAGCGCGCCAAGGGCGACGAAGAGACGATGGACCTCGACATCGACTACGTACGGGCGCTCGAATACGGCATGCCGCCGGCAGCCGGCTGTGGCATCGGCATCGACCGACTGGTGATGCTGCTGTCGGGCGCGGAGTCGATCCGCGAGGTCATCCTGGTCCCGCACATGCGGCCCGAGTTCGGCGGCGGCGACAAGTCGGCAGCCGAAGCCGCGCCCGCCGGCGCGTAGCCGAACCCCGTGACGACGCAGCCAATCTCGCACGCGCGCTTGCGCTGGCTGGCCCTGCTGGGTGTTGCGGCCGCGGTGCCCGAGGCGTTGGTACGCTCACCCGATGCCCAAGTGGCCTTTCAGGCCATGCTGGTCGTGCAGCTGCTGGGCGTGATTGTGGCGGCGATTGGGGTGGCCGCTGCGTTCAGCGCGCTGGGTCTGGCCGTGGTCTGGCGCGCGTCGCGGCCGCTGCAGCGGGTGCCGAGCACGTTCGTCGCGTGGGCCTTTCTGCGCGCTCCACGGCAGGTAGCGCCGTGGCCGTTGCGCGTGTTGGACGGGCTGTTTGACGCAGTCGGAGCGGGACCGGGCGCGCAGCCCCAGGGTTCGCTGCTGCGCTTGGGGATCGGCCTGACGCTGGCCGCGCTTGGCGCCGCGGTGGTGCTGTGGCAACGCCACGCGATTGGCGCGGTCGATGTCAGCGTGCGCAACTTGGGCGGCGGCCTTGCGCTGCATGGCGCACTCTTGGCGGTCGCGGGCTTGCCACGGCTGGGCCTGCGCCGAGGCGTGATGGTCGTCGCCGTGATGGGTGGTCTGGTCGGCGCTGGGCTGGCGGGCCGACACCCGGCAGTGCTGCCGTACGTCGATCCGCTGGCGCTGCTAGCTGGCCTGGGCCTCGTCGGCGGTCTGGCGCTGGTGCGGCCGGGCGAAGGCGTCGGCATGGCCAACCGGCTGGCCCGGCGCGCGCGCTGGGTGCTGCCGCTGGCCGTCGCGCTGTGCGGCGCTGGCGTAGCGCTGCAGCGGGGCGCAAGCGCGCAAGTGGCTGGAATCGCGCTACTCTCCGCGGGCGCCGCCGCGGCGGTGGTGGGCGTGTACTTGCTGTTGCAGGGGCAGGCCAAGGTCACGGTGCCGGTGTTCGTGTCGATTGTTGGCGTGGCCGCCGGCACCTGGGCGCTCATCGTGGTGCTGTCGGTGATGGGCGGCTTTGCCAGCGACTTGCGCAACAAGATGCTCGTGGCCAATGCCCACGCGCTGGTCGAGGCACCCGGCCGCACCACGGCCTTTGGCGATGCCGCGCGCCTGGCCGCCCGACTGCGGGCGGTGCCGGGCGTGCAGGCAGTCAGCCCGCAAGTGCGCGGCGACGCCATCCTGTCGTCGAGCTTCAACGTCCACAATTTCGTGGGTATCCGCGGCATCGACCCCGACGCAATGGACGTGGTGCGCGAGTTCGAGCCGACCTTGCGCACGGGGTCGCTGGGCTTATTGCGCCACCCAGCGGGCATGGGCAGCGACCGGTCGCTGTTGCGGCGGCCGCTGGGCATGGCCGACGATGTACCCGCCGTGCCGCTGCCTACCCCAACCACCGCGGTCGTCGCGCCGACCAGCGACGCCGACGCCGTGCTCAAGGCGCTGGGTCAGCTGCCGCCGGGCGCGGCGGAAGTGGCACCACCGCAGCCGCAAGATGCCAAACAGCAGAAGTTGCCGCAGATGCTGCTGTTGGGCTCCGACGGTGACAAGGTCAAGGCGCCGGCTAGCAGTGACACCCCACCAGCGCCGCACGATCTGGGCAGCGAGCCCATCGGCGCAGGTCAACGACCGCTGCCGAGCTTGGACCGCCCAAACACGTTGCACGGCGCTGGCGGCCTGTTGGGCGGCGATGACGACCCGTTGCCCGCCAGTCGCGAGGTCGTGGACGCCCCGGTTTGCCCGGGGTTGCTGGTCGGTGTCGAACTGGCGCGGACGTTGCAAGCAGAGGTCGGCGACAAGGTCGAGGTCGTCACCCCGGACGGCGACATCGGCCCCACCGGACTGCGGCCGCGGGTGCGCACCTTTCGCATCGCTGGCACCTTTGAGACAGGCCTGTACGAAGCCGATAGCAAAGTCGCCTACATGACCATCGACGAGGCCGCCCGCTACTTCAACCTCGACGGCGAAGCCAACGTGCTCGAGATGCGGCTGACCGAGCCCGAAAACCCCGACGCGGTGGTGCAGCGCCTGCGGGCATCGCTCGCCACAGCGCCGCCGCCGATGCCACCCGGCAGCAACGGCTTGGAAGTGCTGGACTGGCGCCAGCTGAACCGCTCGCTGTTCTCTGCGCTGGCGTTCGAACGCCTGGTGATCTTCCTGGTGCTCGGCCTCATCATCCTGGTCGCCGCGTTTTCGATCGTGTCGGCGCTGACCATGGTCATCCTGCAGAAGCACGACAGCATCGCCATGCTGCGGGCGATGGGTGCCGCGGCGGGGTCGGTGCGCTCAGCGTTCGTGCAAATGGGCGGGGCGATTGGCGTCATCGGCACGGCCGCCGGCCTGGTGCTCGGCATCGGCACCTGCAAGCTCGTAGAACTGCTAGGCATTCAGCTACCAGAGGCCTACTACGTGCGCACGCTGCCGGTGCGGCTGCACCTGGGCGAAATCGTAGCGGTGGTGGCGGCTTCGCTGGCGATTTCGCTGCTGGCCACGCTGTTTCCGGCCCGCGGTGCGGCGCGGCTGCACCCGCTGGAGGGTCTGCGCCATGGCTGACCGCGACACGCCGCTCTTGCACGCTGTCGACGTCTGCAAGTGGTTCGATCTCGGCAATCGCCGGATCGACGTCTTGAAAGGCATCGATTTTTCGTTGTACGCTGGCGACATGGTCGGCATCGTCGGACGATCGGGTTCCGGCAAGTCGACGCTTTTGCACCTGCTCGGCACGCTGGACGCGCCCAGCCGCGGCGAAATCCTGTACGACGGCCAACGCCTGGACCATCTGGCCGACCAGGAACTTGCCGCCTTTCGCAATCGGTTCGTCGGATTCGTGTTCCAATTCCACCACTTACTGCCGGAGATGACGGCGTTTGAGAACGTGCTGATGCCGGCGCTGATTGCGCGCGCGGCCCAGCAGCCGGCCCAAGCGCGCGCCCGCGAGCTGCTGGGGCGTGTGGGTCTGGGCGACCGGCTTGATCACCACCCCGGTGAACTTTCCGGCGGCGAACAGCAACGAGTGGCATTGGCGCGGGCGCTGGTGATGCAACCCAAGGTGGTGCTGGCCGACGAGCCGACCGGCAACCTCGACGGCCGCACGGCCGAAGAGATGCACGCGCTTTTGGAAGAGCTCAATCGTGAGACTGGCACCGCCTTTGTGGTGGTGTCGCACAACCAGGAACTGGCCCGGCGGATGGGCAAGGTGGTGCGGATGCTCGACGGCCGTTTTGTGGATGATGCTCCACCGGGAGCGGTGGCCGCGCCAACGTCAGCGGAATTGGACACGATCGCCGCCTCCGGGCCGCCGAATTCGGATGCAGATCAAGGCGGAGCGAGCACCGGAGCGGAGACGACCTCCGAGGTCGTTGAGCACCGGAGCGCAGGGACAACACAGAGATGCGCCGAAAGCGGCGGATCCGCCGAGGAGGCCCAGGCTTGAAGCGTGTCGCGCTGCTGGTGATGGCTGCGTTTGCGGTGGCTTGGGCGGGTGCGCCGGGCGCAGCGCGCGCGGACGGCCTTTTTGGCCGCGGCGCCTTGTCGGGCGGCGACGACGACAAGACCGAAAAGAAAGCCGAACCGGAGCTCGAAGTCGTGCGCGAAGAGACCGCGGCGGTGGCGATGCGCATCGTGCGGGTGACGCTGGGCGGCATCGATCGCGTCGACAAGACCACCGTCGGCAACCAGGTGCGCAGCCGCGCCGGCGAGCTACTGGACCCGCAAAAAGTCGCAGAAGACATCAAGCGCCTGATGAACATGGGTCTTTTCGACGACGTGCGCGCAGGCCTATTGCGGTTGGTGCCGGCCAAAGACGCCCCGGCGGACGAAGTGGGCGTCGAGCTGCGCTATCAGGTGCTGGAACGACCGTCGATTGCCGCCATCGAGATTCGCGGCAACCAGGAGCAAAGCACCGAAAGTATCATGAAGGTCGTGGACTTGCGGATGAACAACCTGTACTCGCCGCAGGACGCCGCCAGCAACGTCGGCAAGATTCGCGAGCACTACCGCGACGAAGGCTTCTTTTTGGCCAACGTGGCCTACCACACCGAGACCATGCCGCAAAACCAGGTGCGGGTGGTGTTCGATGTGGTCGAGCGCGCCGAGGTCAAGGTCCGCCAGGTGCGGCTGCTCGGCAACGAAGGCATCGCCGACGACGACATCAAGGCTGTGCTGCGCACCGAGGAAGGCAAGCTGACGTCGCTGGTCGGCAAGGGCGGCAACTTCAAGCCGGAAAACCTCGACACCGACGTGCAGTACATCCAGTACCTGTACCTGACCCGCGGCTACATCCAGGCCAAGATTGACGACCCCATCGTCAGCCTGTCAGCCGACATGAAGTACATCACGATCACCATTCGCATCCACGAGGGGCCACAGTTCACGGTCGGCAAGGTCAGCATCGAGGGCGACAGCGTCGAACCCGGCGACAAGCTTGTGCCGACTTTGGGGCTTAAGCCCGGGCAGATCTTCAACTATGCACTGGTACAGCAGGACGGTCAGCGCATCCGCGATGCCCAAAAGAACGTCGGCTACGCCCACGCCACGGTCGAGAACCGGCCCACGCCCGACACCGACAAGAAGATCCTGGACTGGACCTACTACGTGCAGAAGGGCAAGCGCTGCTTCTTTGGCCAGATCTCGCTCGCTGGCGGCACCAGCACCCGCGACAAGGTCATCCGCCGCGAGCTGACGTTTGTCGAAGGCGAGCAGTATAGCGAAGACAAGATCCAGACTTCGCAGCGCATGATCCAGCGGTTGGGCTACTTCGAGAAGGTCGAAATCAAGACCAAGGCGACGGCGATTCCGCAGGTGCTGGACGTGGTCATTGACCTCAAGGAGCGCACCACCGGCAGCTTTCAGGTCGGCATGGGCTTTTCGAGCGTCGACAACTTCATCGGCACGGTGCAGATCGCCAAAGACAACTTCTTGGGCCGCGGCCAGCGCATCAGCGTCCAGGGTCAGCTGTCGAGCATCCGCACCATCTTTCAAGCGAGCTTCTGGGAGCCGGCGTTCTTGGACAGTAACGTCACGTTCTCGCTGGATCTCTACCGCTTTGACCAGCTCTACACCGACTTTTCGCGCACGGCGACCGGTGGCGGCACCTCGTGGGGCTACCGCCTGACGCCGCAACTGCACGTCGACATGGGCTACACCGGCGAGCAGGTCCAGAGCAAGATCGGCGGCCTGTCGGGTCGGACCGACGTGCCGATCGCGTCGCTTTTCACCAGCGGCCTGACCAGCGCGCTCAAGCTGACGCTGAGCTACGACTCGCGCGACGATCGCATGTTTCCGACCACCGGTTGGTTCACGTCGACGACCGCCGAGTGGGCCAGCGACGTGCTCGGCAGCGACAACGTCTATACGCGGCTGTCGATGCGGGTGCGGCGCTTCATTCCGCTACCGCTCGATGGTGTGCTGCGCTTCAACCTAGTCGGCGGCACCATCATGGCGCCCAAGGGCCGCAGCGTACCGCTGTTCGAGCGCTACTTCGTCGGCGGCATCTTCAACATTCGCGGATTCTCGCGCAATTCCCTGGGTCCGCAGATCGCCATCCCGGCGTCGAGCGATCCGAGCTCCAGCCTGTCGGGCTTCAATGTCGGCGGCATCAGCCAACTGTACCTGAACAACGAGATCGAGGTGCCAATCGTCAAGGCGCCGCTCAACCTGCGCGGCCTACTGTTCTTTGACATCGGCAACGCGTTTGGCGAAGGCGAGTCGATCTTCTACGACGGCAAGAACTTCAAGTTTCCCGAGATGCGCATGAGCTTTGGCTGGGGCATTCGCTGGTTCTCGCCGGTCGGCCCGTTGCGCTTCGAGTGGGGCGTGCCGATCGCGCCCAAGGCCAACGAGCAGCCGCTGGTGTTCGAGTTCACCATCGGCAACAGCTTTTGATGCCTGGCGCCTGGCTGCTGCGACCGGGCGACCCGCTGCCGCCGCTGTGTCTGAAATCGGGGCCGTGGACCGCGGACGCGTTTGCCGGTCATTGGGGCTTAGTCGTGGTTGGCGATGGCCTGTGCGGTGCGGATCTGGCGGCTGTACCGACCGAAGTGCGCGTGTTAGGCATCGCTTCACCTGGACGGGCCAGCGCTACTGACGCAGTCGCCGACGACGGTACGGTCAGCGCGCAGCGGTTGGGTGCATTGGTTGCTGCCGATTGCGTAGTGCCGGTGGCCGTGGTGCTCGATCCGGGTGGCACGGTGGCGTTTGCGGCGCAGGGCGACAGCGCGAGCGCGGCGGTCGGGTTGGCGGTGGAATGGCTGGGGCCGCGATTTGGGTCACCCACCCAACCCTAACGCCACCCGAAATGCCACACCCAGTACCAACAAAAAGCCAGCAACGATCGCGGCCTGCACTCCCAAAGCCGGCTGCGGCCCCGGCGGCAATTCGCGCGACAGCGCCGCACCCGCGGCGGTGCCGACGACCAGGCCCCCCAAGTGCGCCGCATTGTCGATGACCGACACCGCCAGCCCCAAGCCCACGTTGATGGCCACAAACGTGCCACCACTGCGCAGCAACGACCGATAGATGTGGCTGGGGATGGTATCGCGGCGGGCCAGCGCGAAACCCACCGTCGCGCCGAGTACGCCAAACACGGCGCCTGAAGCGCCAACGCTGACCGATGGACCGACCTGCAGGGCATGCCAACCGAACGAGGCCACGGCGCCGCCTAGCGCACTGAGCAAATAAGCCGCGCCGTAAGCCCGCGAACCCAGCAAGCGCTCGGCCATCGCGCCCAGCTGCCACAAGGCCATCATGTTCATGGCGATGTGAATCATGTTGCCGTGCAAGAACGCGCTGGACAGCAAGCGCCACGGCTCGCCGGCCATGTGCCCGCTGGCATTGGCACCCCAGGCCACCAGTTGGCCCGTGCCAAAGCCTCCGGCCACCGTCGACCACAGGCCGCCCTCGGGCCGCATCGCCGCCGCGAACACCATCGCCGCATAGACCAGCAGGTTGAGCGCAGTCATCGCCTTGGTGACGGGGACTTGCGGAGCAGCGTGGCGCAGACGCTCCAAAAACACCTGCGGGTCGCGCGCATCGCCGGTCGCAGCCAGGTGCACCAGGGGATTGCACGCCGCCATCGACCGCTGCATGTCGGCGTCAAAGGCCTGCGCCACCAGCGCCGCCTGAGCGGTGCCAGTTACGCTCGGCGGATCGGCAGTCAGCGCGACCAGTTCCAGGCGGTGCGCGTTGGCCAACTGTGCGACGTGATGGTCGGCCACCAGCGGCCGGTCCTGCGTCAGCACGATGACCCGCGGCCGCGAACCGGACGCCGCCAGGCGCTCCAGCCACAGCTGCAGGTGGTCTGCGCCGGCCAGGTGCCACGGCACCACCAGCCACTCGCCGGCCGCCAGCTGCAGCGATTCCATGGGCTGGGTCGGCACCAGCAGCGTCACCGGCACCATCTTCCAGTTTTCTTCGTCGGCCCGGCTGGTATAGCGCGCGCCGTGAAACAGCAACAGCTGCTGGACAAGTGCCGACAGGTCCCCGGCATTCATCGGTTAGGGGCTGGAAAACAACGAGTTGAACACTCTCGGCACAGAGCGGAGCCGCGAGTCGGCCTCCGAGGCCGCGAACTGGCGACCCACCGCGCAAGCAAAAGGGCCCGAGAAATGATTGAGTAAATCATTTCAAGGCCCTTACTCAAAGCCCGCGGCCAGCGCGAACTGGTAGCCTTCCCACATCGCGTCTTCCATCGACGAGTAGACCCAGCCGCCGTAGCGACCGCGCGAGGCCAGGCCCTGGCGCTCCAGGTGACCGAGCAGATCGGCGCGCGCGCCGAAGTAGTGCTGATCGAAGACGACGTAGCCATAGCGAATGTGGCGGACGTCTTGCACTTCGATCGCGTCGTCGCTGTCCAACCACCCTTGATCACGCAAGAACTGTCGCACCTGCGCCTTGACGTCGTCGTCGCTGTCGGCGCAGTTGGCGGCGACCTCGACGTACAGGCTGCTTTTGCCCGCCGGCGCCAGCGACGCCACCGCATTGGAGAACGAACCGATACGGTAGAACGGGTAGCGCGGCTCCGGCACGTACAGCCACTGGATGTCGTCCAGTACCGCCGGTCGGGCGATGCCGTAGTTCATGTAGCGCAGGGACGTGCAACGCAGTTGGCCCACGCGCTGCCGCAGCGCATCGGGCACGTTGGTCAACAGCGCATACAGGTCGGGCAGCGGCACCGACGACAGGATGCGCCGAAAGCCGACCGTGCTGCCGTCGCTGAGATCCGCGGTTTTCGCGGCCAGATCGATGCGGACAGGGACGGTGTTCAGCCGCACCTTGTCCGCCGGCAGGTGCGCCGCGATGGCTTTGGCAAAGGTCTCGATGCCACCCTGGCGCGGATACAGGAAATTGGCGTTGTAGCCCGCAGTCTCGTCGACGATGCCGAGCGCTCCGGCCACGATCTGGCTTAGATTGGGCTTGGGCAGAAAACGCGCGCACCAGTCGGCGGTGATCTCCTCGGGCGCGCAGCCCCACAGCTTGGTGTTGTACGGCACCATGAAGCGGCTGGTGATGCCCTTGCCAAAGCGCTGCAGGCAGAACTCGGCGAAGTTGCGCACCGGCGGCTGCTCGCCGCGCGCCTCGGCCAACGACGCCTCAATCGCCGCCTGCACGCACTCGTGCACGACCTCGAGCGGCAAGCCGTACAGGTTCTGCTGAAACGGGAACTGGGTGAGCACGCCGTGCGACCAGATCCGCGACTTGCGCGCCACCCTCAGCATCTGGTCGCCCATCACGTCAGCGACAAACTGCTTGATCTCCGGATAGCGCAGGTGCAACCAGTGGCCGGTGTGATCAAAGTGGTAGCCGTGGACGACTTCGGTGCGCGTGAGGCCGCCCAGGCGCGCGTCGCGCTCAACCAGCAGCCAGTCGCCCAGTCGGGCCTCGCCCGTGGACGTGGCCTGGCGGTCGAGGTGGTAGGCGCCCGACAGGCCAGTCAGCCCGCCGCCCAGGATTAGCGTGTCGACGCGTTGCACGTGTGCGGACTCCGAGAGCGGCGCTTAGGGACTGGAAAACAATGACTTGAACAGTCTCGGCACAAGGCGGAGCCGCGAGTCGGCCTCCGAGGCCGCGAACTGGCGACCCACGAAGCAAGCAAGCGGGCCGCAGAAATGATTGAGTAAATCATTTCCAGACCTCAGGCCACCGGCAGGTCGAGCAGGTGACCCATGCGGTCGCGCTTGGTCAGCAGGTACCGCTGGTTGTCGGCGGTCGCCGGCACTTCGATGCCCTGGCGCTGCACGACCTCGATGCCAAACCGCTGCAGCGCCTCGACTTTTGCCGGGTTGTTGGTCATGAGCACGATCTGCCGCAGCCCCAGGTCGCGCAGAATCTGGGCCGCCACCGCATAGTCGCGCTCGTCGGGTGCAAACCCCAGCGCCTCGTTGGCCTCGACGGTGTCCTTGCCGTGGTCTTGCAGCGCATAGGCACGGATCTTGGCGATAAGCCCGATGCCGCGGCCCTCTTGGCGCAGGTACAGCAGCGCCCCGACTTCCGCGCTGGCCAAGCGTTCCAGCGCCAGCTGCAGCTGACCGCCGCAGTCGCAGCGCCGCGAGTGCAGGATGTCGCCGGTCAGGCACTGGCTGTGCAGGCGCACCAGCACCGGGCCTTGGGCCGTCTCGGGGTTGCCGCGCACCAGCGCCATGTGCGCGCTGCCGTCCAGGTCGCTGGCGTAGACACGGACGCGAAACGGGCCGTTGCGGGTCGCGACTTCGCCCTCGCGCAGCACGCGCACCAGCCGCTCGTGGTGGGCCCGCCAGGCGATGACGTCGCTGGTGCACACCAGCGGCCAGCCGGTCTGCGCCGCTAGAAGTGGCCCGTGCTCGGCCATGGCCTGATCGACGCCAAGCAGCACGTGACTGACCAGCGCGGCCGGCTGCAGGCCGGCAGCCACCACCAGATCATGGGCCGCCTCGCAGCCGTAGGGTGCCGCCAGCACGCCGCGGTCGGCAACAATGGCCGGCACGATGTGCCCCGGGCGCACCAGATCGCTCGAGCGCGCATCCGGATCGGCGAGCAGGCGCGCTGTCAGCCCGCGATCCTCGGCGCTGATGCCGGTAGAGACACCGAGCGCGGCTTCGACGCTGGTGCCGTAGTTGGGTAGCCAGGCCGGCGCGCGCTTGCGTTCCAATGGCCCGCAGTCCAGTGCCTTGGCGCGCGCCCGCGACAGCGTGACCGCCAAGACACCTTGAGCATCGTTGGCGAGGCGGTTGACCAGCGCCGGGGTCGCGAACTGCGCGCCAGCCACGGCCCACAACGCACCGCCCTCGATCATGTCTTCGGCGACCAGCGCGACGTCGCCGCGGCGCAACGCATCGAGCGCGCGCACGGTGGCTTGCACGCCGCTCGGTGGCGCGGACGCGGGGCCGCGGGTGGTGGTGGAAGCAGTCAAATCGATTCGGCCAGGATCAGCACGGTCCGCTTTTGACGTTGAAGCTCGGGCCGTTATAGCACTCGGCTTGGCACTTGTTGACGTAGGTCAGACCGTCGTCGCCGCACACAGGGGCGTAGGTGTTGGGGCAGTTGCAGATGCAAGGGCCGCTGTACTGCGGGACCCATGAATTATCGCCTGCGGTCAAGCACTTGTACTCAGCCTGGCTGCGGAAGGTGATCCAGACGTCCGGGTCGCCGGTCTTTGCGGCCGGCTTGGACGCGCACACTGGGTTGACGGGCACGTAGTCGACGTCCGCGCAGCAGCCCTTGCCCTGGTAGAGCTCGGCGGCCGAGCACTTGTCCTTTGGTGTAGCCGAAATACCCTTGCAGTCCGCGACTTTGGCGTTGGCGTTGGTGGCCAAACACGCGTTGCGGTACGACTGGCCCTTGCCGGTCGGCAGAATGCCGCACACGGGATTGCAGTCTTTGGGGCAGTTGGCGGCGGAGGCGCTGACTTTGCTGGCTTCGGCAAAGCACTCACCGTCGCACTCTTTGGTCAGCTTGTCCGGTTCGCAGGTGTCGCTTTTCTGGCTGAGGCCCAGACCATAGCACCCCTGCTTGTCGCAGTTCTTGAGCGCGCACGGCGTGGCGTAGGTCTTGCCGTCTTCTTTGGCGCACACCGGCTGGTAGACATTCATTGGGCAGCCGCCGCCGTTGGGCGGGGGCTGGCTGCAGCCCGATTTGCACTTGCCGGCGACGTACGGGGTCTCGGTGGTGGTCAGGTCCATGCACTTGGCCTGGCAAGGCAGCTCGACTGCGACCTTGGCGCCGGACTTGAGCGTGGCGCAACCCTCAAAGCTGCCGACGCAATCGGCGTTCTTGCTGCAGGATTTGACGCTCTCTTCGGCCGGCTTGCCGGGCTGGTAGAGCGTGCACTTGTTGGTGCCGTTCTGCAGGTTGCACTTGACCTCGACGTTGGCGCAGTCCTTGCAGTCGGGGCACGCGCCTTTCTTGATCTTGGTCTCGTAGCCAGCCGGCCAGTCGAAGGCCTTGAGCTTGAAGATCGCCTCGCAATCGTTGAAGTAGGTGGTGCCGTCGACGCACAGCTTGCCTTCGGGGCAGGCGGTCAGGCAGTTGCCGCCAGCGCCGCCCGCGCAGTCGGGCAGCGGCAGCTTGGGCTTGGGTGGGCCGGTTTCGGCCGCGACATCGCTGCCGCCACTGGCGGTCTCCGCGTCGACGGTGGCGTCGGGTGCTGCATCCGGATCGACAGTGGCGTCGACGTCACCGATCGCTCCGTCCTCGCCGACGTCGCCCGGCGTCCCATCAGTGGTGGTGGTGCTGGTGTCGCCATCTGGTTTGGTCGTCGTGCCGCTATCGCCCGCGCCGTCGCCGGGGCCACCGTCGGGATCGACCGTGCCGCCGTCCTCAGTGTCCTCATCCGTTGCACCGCCACCGGCAGCGTCGGGCTTGGCAGTCGTAGGTTCCGTGCACGCGGCGGCCAGCGCAAAGCAGGCAAGAGTCGCAACAAGGCGCGGCGAAAACGAAAACAAGGTCATGTTCGGGCCTCCAGGCAACGCAGGGCGCGCATGCGGGCATCGCCCGTGACAAACGCACCAGAACCTGACTTGAGCGCGGGATCGGGCGTCACGGGGGGCGCCAGGGCCAGGTCGAACGCGCAGTATGCCCGAGGCGGTGGCAGCGTGCAAAGAACCGTCGGGGCACGTTGGCAGCGTGACGCGAACGGCCAACCCGGCTTGTGCCGACGGCCGCCCGGGGCTATGCTCGGCGCGCTACTTGGAGGCCAGTCGTGTCCAGCTTCAACCGGGTCATTCTCATCGGCAACTTGGGCCACCAGCCCGAACTCAAGTACACCTCGTCCAATCGACCAGTGACCGAGCTGCGCATCGCCGTCAGCCGCAATTGGACCGACAAGACCGGCCAGCGCCAGGAAAAAACCGACTGGTTCTCAGTCGAGGTGTGGGACAAACAGGCCGAGTTCTGCGAGCGCTACTTGAGCAAGGGCAAGGCGATCCTGGTCGAAGGCCGGCTGTCGAACGACGAGTGGACCGACAAAGAGGGCCAAAAGCGCATCAAGACCAAGGTCGTGGCCGACCGCGTGCAGTTCGTCGGCGCCCGCGGCGACGGCGAGG
>SXRM01000187.1 GCA_005792545.1 Pseudomonadota bacterium
CATCTCTGGCCTGCGCCAGGCGTTTGTCGACTTCTGGACGGAGCACGGCGAGGCCTTCGTGCGCAACGAGTCGTACCACGAGGTTGCGGCGCAGCTGGTGGTGATGGGCTTCTTGCAGCGGCTGGTCAACGGCGGCGGGCAAGTCGAGCGCGAGTACGCGGCTGGGATGGGGCGGGTGGACATCCTGGTCAAGTGGCCGAAAGGGCCGCCCGCCGATATGTACAGCGCGCAGTTTGAGCACCACCTTTTCGAGCTCAAGGTCTGGTACGACGGCAAGGCCGATCCGCTGCCGGCGGCGCTGGAGCAGGTGGGCGAGTACGTGCAGCGGGTGCCGTGCGAGTCGGTGTCGGTGCTGGTATTCGACCGCCGCAAGGCGACGCTGCGGCGCAAGTGGGCGGGGCGGATGAATGTGCTGGGCAAGGTGGGCGTGGTGCAGGGGCTTGGGGTTTGGGGGTGGCGGGGGTAGCTGATCGTCGTCGGCATGTGGTCTACGGCACGGCTAACCACCGCATTTTCCTGCCACACACACCTGCGCGTCGCTGCAACTCACGCCGTCGGGCAGCGCCACGTGGTAGCACCCACCGTGCTCGGCGTCGCAGAGGTCGCTGGTGCACGGATTGGTATCGCGGCAATCATCCAGGCTCTTGGACCAGCAGGGTCCCGATTGCGCACACGTTTGGTTCAGCCACGGGTCAACATCTTGCAGTTCGTGCTCGTCCTCTTCAGGGCCAACGGCTGCGACCCAGCCCTGGTTGGCCGAGCGGTCGAAAACGGCCAAGTAGGGCAGGAACTGTTGGTTTGCCTTCTTGCGCTTGACCATCGCGACCACCAGTCCCTTGTCGTCCAGGATGAGGGCGCGCATTTGGGTAATTGTGCGGTCGTCAAACCCCGAAAATGGGCTGTGAGTCACCAACCTGTCTACATCAATCAACAACACATGGTTGCCTTGCCATTCGACCAAGCCACCCGGTGTCCGTCGTGTGGCACGGTCCTCGAGAAAATCGCCAGGTGGCAGCGTTGTCAATGCAGCTACGCCAGATTGCGCGGTCATACGCAACAAGACCCGGCGGTGCTTTGGGTCCTGCATAGGCCTGGTGGCCAACTGCCCAGGTGGCGTTTCAAACCTGCTGGCAAGCCAAAGGCTCTTGTCAATGACGCCCGCCGCGACGCTGTCGTTGCCCAATGGCTGCTGCGGCGTTTGGACTTTGACCGTCTGCGAGGATCCTGGAAAGTAGCCGTAGGCCAGATCCAGCGTCGCGTCCGTCGGATCTTCGGCCGTGACCCAGACGACATCTTCGCCGCCAGACCGACCCACCCAGCACTGCAAGATGTGGGTGCCATTTGGGCTCAAATCAATCTCGGTGACTGTGACGGTTCCGCCCTCTGACAAGGCCAAGTGATCCAATGCCGCCATCTTGTCTGGCAGCCGAGGCTTGCGGGTGCTGCCGTGCATCTGCCAATGCCCGCTGTTGATCCCCAAGCAAAAGTTGACCGTAGAGCTGTGCTCGTCGTCGGCGTGCTTCCAAGCGTGCTTGCCCGCATGCTTGACGACTTGAACTGCTGGTTTGGAGCGGATGTGACATCCAGTGTCGAGAAAACCGATCCAGTGCGCCCAGTACGGATCGGCGTGAACTGCCCATCCATCCACTAGCGGGAGCGACTCGCCGTGGGCATCCTGGAAGCCGCACTGCAGAGTGCCGTCGTCACGGAGCCAAAGCAGTTGCGTGGCGGCGGATTCCACATAGGCAAGGAACCCGTGCGCGTTCGGTCCATTGTGAGAATCTGTAACCCAACGAACAGCATGACGGCCGGTCAACCCAAAGCCCCCAGTGTCGGGACGAAACAGGCCATGAACTCGATAGAATCCCCAGACCCGAAACGCGCGGTCGCGGCAGACGGCCATCGGTGCTTGGGTGTGTGTACAATCTTCCGGCCCGTCGACTGCGTCAACATCTTGGCCTGCACTTGCTTGGTCAGCGCCTGCTGCCGTCGCCGATACCGGCTCGTGCGAGCAGCCAGTCAGCAAGATCAGCCATAGGTATTCAAGCCTTGCGCACCCGATACGGCGTACACAAGTTGGCCACCACATCTACTTGCACAGGGCCTTGACGGTAGTAAAGGTCACGAAATCGTCCGCCTCGAGGCCAACATCCTTCGGCTTGGCGGCCTTCAATTGATCGCAGATGCACAGTGTTGTCGTGCTGCCGCAGCCACAAGTGACCCCCCCCTTTCCGAGCGCCATTGCCGCTGCATACTGGGCCGCTTGTTTGGCGTTGCATACATGCCAATTGCCGCCGATGTCGCAGACCATTGTGCATGACTGGCCCGGCGGACAGCCCGGGCACTTGGTGCCGGCACAGGTGCCAATGCCACCCGGAGGGCAGCCACATTTGCCGCCGTTGCACTTCCAAGGCCATGCACAGTTGCATTTGGCACACCCGGCGATATCCTCAGCAAGGCTGCAAGGGTCGCCAAACTGATCTTTGCACTCCGGACACAAACAGACGTCGTCGCCGCTAGCGTCCTTGCCGCAGGTTAGCGGCGGGTCGCAGCCACAATTCGGGTGACAGGGGAACCCGCCCACCGTTTGCACCTCACAATCGCATAGGCCCGTCGTCGGGTTCGGCGTGGTGGTGGTCGGACAAGGACAGCCCTTTGTAAACGCCTGTCCAGGACCAGTAGGTGCAGTGCAGGCTTGGCAGCTGCCATTGACACAATCCGTAGCAAATGGACACGGGCAATCATCGCTGCAACCCGAGCCCGTCAACTTTGGCGGGCATCCGCAAAAGCCAGCCGAGTTGCACACCAACGGCGGCTCGCAACAACTCGCTTTCTTCCCGGCACAAGATTGGCCGATTTTCATCAACTTGCCGCCGCAGTTCTTCGTCAAGTGCGCAAGCGCGAACAACAGCGCCAGCAGCAGAAGCGCGAATACGTTGCCAGAGCGGTGCCACGCAGCGTCGGCAAGCGAAAGCAACCGCAATGCAAGTCTGAAGTTGCCCCAGTTCAAGAAACCGCCACTGCGAACGAATTCTTCCGTTGTCTCCTGCTGGCCGCCGTGGGGCGCCAAGGGCAAGAAATGGCTCTGGCTTGGTGGCGAATCGGTGCCACCCAGCACCGCCTTGGCGAGCCGGCGCGATTCGGGTCCCGCCCGGCCGGACCAAATCTCGTGCCAGCGCTGCGGCAGTTGCATCAACGCATGGGCGATGGCTTGTCGCGTGTTGGCGTTGAGGTCAGGCGACGCCAACACCTGCGTCAAGTTCGCGATCACGGCAATGCGCGCCACATGTTCGGCGCTTGGCGTGCCGGCACTGCGCGACGCAGCGACGCCTTGGGTGGGCGCCTGCGCCCGAAGACCCGATTCGGGTAGCGTAATTGTCGCCTGGAAATCGCCGGCACCACGGCTCAGAGTAGGCGCAAACGACTCCACCAACGGTGGCTGCCAAACTGCCACGGGTTCGTGTGACTTCGCCCCAGCCGAAGGCCCGCCACACGACCCGCCACACTTGCACGGTCCACCCACTTTGCACGGGTGCTCACCCGCGGCCGAGGCCGAAGCGGCGCCGAACAGGGTCGGCGCCACCTCGCGCACCCCGCCCCCGAGCGAGCGCCAGTCAACTTCGCTGTGCGCCCCGAACTGTCGAAGTCCGCCGTGCATGGTGAACTACTCCCACACCAGCAGGCCGATGGATACTGTTGCCGAACAGGCCACGGTGCCCCCGCCAGGCTGCGAACCACGCACGATCACGTCAACCGCCGGGCCGTACCGCGCTTCAGCATCCCATGCGACATTGAGGACGGCGGGTGCAGTCGACGCGTTGGTTAGGCTCTCTGAAGCAATTGCAGTGCCCAAGACGTACGGAGTCGCTGGTGCTACGGCCGACGGCCACGCGCTGAAGACTTGTACGCTGATGCCCGCACCTGAGCCGATGTTGACTGCCTCGACCCGCACAACCAGGGCGCCTCTGGAGAACCGCGACACATCAATGCCCCTCGCAATCGCCTGCATGGTGACGCCACTGATGCCAAGCGAACTGAAGTCAAGGACGATGTTTTCTGCGACTTTTGCGAACACTGGAACCCCCACGCGGCCAACCTCGGCGGCGTGGTCCAGATGTTGTCTCTCTCTCTCTGCAATGTCAATGCCAAAATCGTCGACCGGGTGCGGTTCCTGACATGGGGCGATCGCTGGCATGGTACCCACACGGTCCTGGTAGATACTGCCGGCGGCTGAAGCCGCGGCCTGTGGGTGCAAAGCCTTGCCTCCGCAAGGCTAGATCATCACAAGGGAAAAATAGCCCGGCGCAGGCCGGGCTTCGTACAGTAAGCCTGCGGCTTTAGCCGCCGGGTCCAACCTGAACGCCATGCGTATTCACTGGTTCCACGCGCCTCGCCGTAGACCCCAAAGCGCGATCCGCACCCGGTCTGCCGAATCCAGATTGCCAACCGCCCGCTTTTCGCTACCATACCGTGCCTCGCAGCCGCCGGGTCCGCCGTGGATCCGGGTGCTTGCCCGCTGCGGGATATCGCGGCGTGCGCTACCGTGCGCGCGGTCCTGCCCACACCAAGGAATTGACCATGAAGAAGATCCTGTTCGCGCTCGCCGGCCTGTCGCTTTTGGCCGCCCCCGCTTTCGCTCAGAATGCCCAGCAAAACAAGATGGCCGACTGCAACAAGCAGGCGACCGAAAAGGGCCTCAAGGGCGAAGACCGCAAGAAGTTCATGTCCGAGTGCCTAAAGGGCGGCGCTGCTGCTGCTCCCGCGCCGGCCAAGCCCGCGCCCGCGCCTGCGGCTCCCGCTGCCCCTGCCGCTGGCGCCAAAAAGGAACTGCCGCCCAAGGAAGCGATGGGCGCCTGCGCCAAGAAGAGCAAGGAACTTGGCAACAAGGGCGACGCCCACAAGAAGTTCATGAGCGACTGTCTCAAGGCCAAGGGCCCGGACAACATGAAATAAGGACACCAACAAAATCGAGTCGATTTTGTCGGCGGTCCGTTTGCCGGTGGCGTGGATTGCCAAGCTCGCGAAAGTGTTCGACTCGCGGCAACTGTGCGAAAGTTCAACCTGATCGACTCAACCTTGTCGGTGGCCTAACGCCCTCCGGCGCGGCGCCCGATGTCGACCGATCCCACCCAGCAAGCTGCACCCGTTGACCCGGCGACCGAACACGCCGCACCGGTGCAGTCTGCCCCGCGCGATGCGCCGACTGATGCCCACCCGTGGGTCGGCACGCCCCAGCACTACCACTGGCTGCGCGGCATCATCGCCTGCGTGCTGATCCTCAACGCCATCGACGCCGTGATGACGGTGGTGTGGATCCAAAGCGGGCTGGCCATCGAAGCCAATCCGCTGGTTGCGCAGTGGGTCAACCATCAGCCGGTGGTGTTCGCCGGTGGCAAGCTGCTGCTGGTATCGCTCGGCAGCTGGATCTTGTGGCGTCGGCGCCGCGAACCGTTGGCGGTTGTCGGGATCTTCGCAGTGTTCCTGGTGTACTACTGGATCCTGCTCGTGCACCTGCGCGCGTTTCGGGTCGCCATCGTCAGCGACTTTCTGACTGGGACACGCTAGGCCCTTGTGCGCTCAGTTCGCGCTCTTGGCCATCCACTTGCGCACCTGCTGGGCGTACACCCAGATGCCAAAAGCGCTGACCACGCCGACCACCGCCATGATGTACCACACTGCGCCAATCGACAGTTCGTGGCGCTCGTAGAGCATCCGCGTGACGTCGTGGGCGTTCTGCCCCAGCAGTTGGACCAGGGTGTCGAAAGCCTCGCCCTGCTTGACCGCGGCGACTTTGGCGGCGTCCCAGCCCTTCTCGCTCAGCATCTCGCGGGCAAAGCGGTCCTTGCTGGCCATGTGGTCGTAGAGCAGCGGGCCGACCTTGCCTTCCAAGAACCAGCCGATGGCCAGCGGAATTTGTGAGAAGCCCAGGTACATGGCCTTCTTGTCGTCGGGCGCGAAGTTTCCAATGTATTCGCTGAACTTGGGGCTGGACATCATCTCGCCCAGCGAAAAAATCGCGATGGCGCCAATCGAGATCCAGCCGAGCGACGACCAGCCCGACAGCGCGAGCGCGAGCGACGCCAGTAACGTCCCGATCCACATCGACGTCGTGGCCTTGAGCTTGCCGGTCCAGCCGGCCACTAGAAAGCACGTGATCATGATGAGCGCGGCGTTCAGGTTGAGCATGCCTTCGGGCAAGATCTCGCTGCCGTCTTTGTTCATGACTACGAAGAACTGCACGAGCGGGCTCTCGACTTTCTGGCCGCCAAACAAGTCGAGCACGATGCCGCGGGTGTCCACCCACTCTTCGATGTGCGCCGGCAGCACGTCGAACAAGCTGTTGAACATGAACCAGAAACCGCTAAAGATTCCCAGGTACGTCCACACGTGGGGCTTGGACAGCTCTGCCAAGGACTCGGCGGCGAGGCTTTTCTGACCGGCGTTGCCCCCTGCTGCCGCCCGCGCCAGCCGTTCTTCTTTGCCCGGCTCCTTGTAGATGAGCAGCATCAAGAAGTTGAGCGAGATAATCGCCGCGCAGGCCAAAAAGACGTAGCGCCACTCCATCTTACGCATGTAGCCGGCGACGAGCGGCCCTAGAAAGCCGCCGATGTTGACCGTTTGGTAGAAGATGCCCCACGCCATCGACGAGTTCTCGCGCCGGGTCGACTTGACCAGCGTGCCTTGGATGCCCGGCTTGAAGATGGCGGTGCCGGTTGCCAGTAGCATCGCGCCGGCAAAAAAGCCCGCGTAGGTGGTAAACGCCGCCATGGTCAGGTAGCCGCAGATTTTGACTACGGTTGAGGCCGCGATGGTTTGCTTGTAGCCGTAGCGGTCGCTCAGGCCACCGGTAAACGCCGGGACGATCGATTGCACCAGCGCCCAAATGGCCAATAGGGTGCCGAATTCGCTCATGGTCACGCCGAGGCCACCCTTGCTCACGGGGTCTTTGGCGTATAGGGTCGCCACCGCCTTGACGCCGTAGTAGGCCAGGCGCTCGATCATCTCCATGCCGCCGACGACCCAGAACACGTAGCTCAAGCTGGCAATCGCCGCCCACAGGCCGAGCTGCGGCACGTCGGCCAGGGCCGACACCTCGTTGTCGCTGGCTTTGTCCGCTTGGGCAGGAGGGTTCGGCTGGCTCATCGGCGATGTCCGGCGCAGCAAAAAGCCGCAGGGGGCGGCAAGTAGGCCGGTTTTGCGCTCGGGCGTCAAGGCAGGCGCGGGCCGCAGGACCAGGTCGTCCCAACGGCAACCTGCGGTTGCGGCGGCTAGTCCGCGTAGACGAACGCGATGTCGCCGTCGCGCGCATCGACCACCACGTGCGCGCCCGGCGGAAAGCGTCCGCCCAGAATCTCTTTGGCCAGCGGATTCTCCAGCCGGGTCTGCAGCGTGCGCTTGAGCGGCCGCGCCCCAAAGTGCGGGTCATAGCCCTCGTCGGCCAGCAGCTTTTTGGCCTCGTCGGTCACGGTCAGGCCGAGCTTGCGATCCGCCAGCCGGGCCCGGAAGCGCTGCAGCTGGATGTCGACGATGTGCACCATGTCCTGCTGGCGCAGCGCGTTGAACACCACCACTTCGTCGATGCGGTTGAGAAACTCTGGCCGGAAGTGGCGGCGCAGTTCGTCCTGGACCACCGACTTGACCGCAGTATCGCCCTTGGCCTGCAAGATGAGTGAACTGCCGATGTTGCTGGTCAGCAGCACCAGCGTGTTGCGAAAGTCGACCTGGCGGCCCTGGCTGTCGGTCAGCCGACCCTCGTCCAGCAGTTGCAGCAAGACATTGAGCACGTCTGCGTGCGCTTTCTCTTTTTCGTCTAACAGCACCACGCTATACGGCC
>SXRM01000188.1 GCA_005792545.1 Pseudomonadota bacterium
CCCAGACTGCCTTCAAAGTGTCTGTAAATCAGCGGCCTTACATGACGACCACACATAACCGAACAGGCATGTCGCCAACCAGTTGATTCTGCTAGCTATGCCTTCGTGGTCAAGCGCACTCTCTGCGATCTGCGCCCGCGCTGTGCAGACCGTTGCAAGCCCTGTGGACGTGCGCTAGTATCGGAGGCCGCGGATTCCGCTGGGGCAACCACACGCCGCGGCGGCCCCCGATCTCTGCGCCGCCGGCTTGCGGTGCGTCACCGTGCGTGGCGCGGGCTGCCCGCGCGCACCCGCGGTGGATGCCACCCGACGGCGCCACTCCTACCATCACGCGTCTGCCCTTTGTCTTTCGTGGAGCGTTTTCATGAGCTTTTACATCCAGCGCGACGGCCAGCCCAAGGAATTCTCGATTGAGGCGCTCGTCGACATGGTCAAGAACGGCAGCCTGCGCTCCGACGAATTCGTGTTCGACGGCCGCATGCAGAAGTGGGTTGGCGCCACCCAGGTGGCCGAGCTCGCCGATGCGTGGTCGTCGGCCAAGGGCGGTGGCGGCGGTGCACCCAAGGGCGCAGCGCCTGCGGCAACCCCGGCTATGGCGCCGGCTGGCGGGTCGGATAAGAAGCGCTCCAAGAAGTTCAGCGAGACCTCGTGGTTCATGTCGGCCGTGACCTACGAAGAGGGTGGCCTGACGCCCAGCGAGCTCGCACCCATGGAAGCGGGCGACAAGTTCGAGAACCTGCCGCCCGTGCCAGATGAGCTGCGCAAGAAGTTCTCGCTGTCGGTCGCCGACATCGACGACAAGCCGGCCGCCAAGAAGAAGTAGGCCGCCATGCCCGCGCCGCGCACCAACGGACGGTTGTACAAGAAACCGTTGGTGATTCGCGAAATTAGGGCTAGTGAAAAATCTACTCGATTTTCACTGGGCCTATTTGCTTGTTCCGTGGGTCGCAAGCTCGCGTGTTCGCAAGCTGACTCGCCGCTCCGCTGCTTGGCAAGGCGATCGTGTGATTCTTCAGCAGTTGCTCACACCCGTGCCACGCGACGAGCGCCCGCAAATCGGTTCGGACGATCACAGTCAACTGCGATGCTGCGTCTTGCACGCGTCGCGCTGTCTGTTCGCGTGTGAGGTGTCATGACCGCGTTGCGCCCGCTGCCCGGCACTGACCTGCGCCTGACGCCGGTCGGCCTGGGGTGCTGGGCCCTGGGCGGCTTGTGGTGGGGCAGGCCAGTCGACGCCGCCGTCGCGGTGGACACCATCTGCGCCGCCCTGGACCACGGCATCAACTGGGTGGACACCGCGCCGCTGTACGGCCACGGTCGCGCCGACGAACTGCTGGTCCAGGCTTTGGGGCCACGCCTGCGCGAACTGGTGGTGGCGACCAAAGTCGGCGTGCGCTGGGACGGCGACGGTGCGCATGCCCGCAGCGACCTGACCGCGGACCACGTCGTCGCAGACATCGATGCGAGCCTGCGCAGGCTCCGGCTGGAGCGCATCGATCTGCTGCAGGTCCATTGGCCCTGCGAGGCCGCAACTCCAGTGGAGCAAACCGTGGCCGCACTGGTCGCCCAGCAGGCCGCCGGCAAGGTGCGCCACTTTGGCGTTTGCAACTACGATGCTGCGGGCTTGCGCGCCGTCGCCCTGGCCGGACCCGTCGCCGTGCTACAGACGCCGTATTCGCTGCTGCGCCGCGAGTTCGAAGGCGAACTGCTGCCCGCCACCCGCGAGCTGCCGGGCCGCAGCACACCGCTAGGGGTCGTGGTCTATGAGCCGCTGTGCCGCGGGCTGTTGTCTGGTAAGTTCAGCGCGACCGCCCGCTTTGGCGACGACGACCTGCGCGCGCGCGACGACCGCTTTACCGGGCCGCGGTTCCTGCGGGCCCTGACCGTCACCAGTCGCTTGCAACTGGTGGCCAAGCGCGTCGGCGTGCCGGTGGCCGCGCTGGCGATTGCCTGGGCGGCGCGCCGACCCGGCATCACGGCTGCGATCGCCGGCGCCAAGTCGCGCGAGCAAGTGGCGTGCAACGCCCTGGCCATGACCCTGTGCGACCGCGACGACCTGCCGTGGGCCGAGATCGACCGGATCGCCGATAGCTACCGAGGCTGACCCCCGCGACGATCAACTGCCGTCGTGGTCAATCGCCCGCAGCCGCCCGCGGGTTCCAGCCCTGGTGCAGGTTCTCGACCTTGCCGTTGAACGTGGCGTACAGCACGCAGCCGTTGGCGGTGCGCGGCTCGCTCTGCGTACCCGGCGGCAGGTGGATGAAGCCCCCGCGCGCCACCTTCTGGCCGTCCCACAGCACTTCGCCATCGACGACCAGTACGTCCAGGCCATCGTGGGCCGTGTGTCGCGGATAGACCGAGTTGGGTGTCATATGGATGAGCACGGCGCCCTGACCACTTTCCGGGTCAAAGCGCAGGCTTTTGAAGGAGATGCCGGGCGTGGGCGCGCACTGCCACGGCATGTCCTCGCTGTGAGCGGTATAACGTTGTTGTGCGGTGTAGGTGGCCATGCCGCGATGCTAGCCCTGTGTGGCTGAGGTGTCCACGGCCGGTGGCGCTTCAGCTGCGATGGCGGTGAACTGCGCGCGATTGCCGTCGCGCAACACTTGCAGCGTGCCCAGGCCGGGCACCTGCACCCGCAACACCGCGCCGTCCTTGTGCACGCTGCCGTAGCGGCTGGCCAGGAATTCGCGGACACGCCCATCATCGGGCGCCAGATGGTCGATCGTACACTGCGCCACCATCGCACCCTGGTATTCGCGTACGCAGCCGCGGGGCACCCGAAATCCGCCAAGCTCGGCGCTGTCTTCGCACAACAGGCCGCCCTCGCATGGGCGTGGCGCAGCGGAGGCAGTCGGCTGCACACGCAGTCGTTGCGGCGCAGCGACGGGCCTCGCTGGTGGCTCACCGCATCCGGCGAGCGCCCACGCCGCCAGCGCCATCAATCGACCAGCAGGTCCCATCCGGTCACCACCGCGGCCGTGCGCGGCGACGGCAGCTCTTGCGAGACCGTGCCGACGGCCGGTTTGGCGCCGGCCAGCGGCGTCTGGTTGGCGCTCTGCTTGGTGGCGTTGCCCGAGGCGACCGACACCTCGTAGCGCGGCTTGGAACCGCCGATCGCCGGATTGGTGGCGTTGTTGAGCTTGGACACGCAGGCAAAGTCGGTGGGATTGCAGTTGCCGCGGCACGCCGGCACCGCCTGCACGTCGACCGGACTCGGTTTGTCGGTGCCGACCTCGACGTAGTCCAGGTTGGCCGACACTGCCTTGTTGAGCGGATTCTCGAACACGCCCTGCAAGTCCTCCGGGTCGGTGGGGAATTGCGGGCGATCGAAGCGCGCGCCCCACAGCCGCGCCGTGCCCACCTCGCACGAACCGGCCGCAGTGATCTGGAACGTCGCCCAATAGGCGTTGAGCGCGAACACCAGCGGCGGCCCGATGAAGCGCTCCAAAGGACTCAAGCGCTTGAGCCAGTTGCGGGTGGCGATGACCTTGGGGCCGCCGCCCTGGACCTGGAACGTCTCGCTGAGCGAATACACCAGGTGCAGCCGTGTCAGCGACGCCGCCGTGGCGCCAGACCCCGTACCGTAGACCACCACCAGATCGCTGCGCACCGTTGACTTGGCATTGGGTACGCTCGCCGACAGGCTTGGCGGGCTCAAGATCGGCACCCGGTCTGCGCTGTTGATGGTCTTGACCAGCGCCACCGGCACATCGGGGCCGCCATAGGCGTCGTGAAAGAAGCTCAGCTTCCACTTGGTCGGGTCACTGTCCGAGAGATCCAGACGCCACAGCATGCCCTTGGAATCGCCAAGGAAACACCGCGTGGAAATCTGGCCCGCCGTGTTGTTGTGGCAGGCCGGGTCGGTAAAGAAGTAGCCCAGATCGGTCGTTGGCGCGGTGACCGTCACCGGCAGGTTGAACAGGTCGAGGTCGGCGGTCAGGAACTTGCGCACCACGGCGCCGGTCTCCAGCTCGACCACTACCACACCGCGGGCTCCAGCGCCCTCTACGCCCTGGTTGGCCACGCTGGCCATCGCCGGTGGCATGCCGAGCGGCAAGATGACCACTGCGTGCTGCGCCGCCACTTCACCGGTGCGCTTGTAGAACAGCGAGGCGAACGTCGGCTTTGCCACCGAGCGGCCAAAGTCCTGCACAGTGTTGGCGGCGGGCGGCGCGCAGACCGGTCCGGGGACGCCGGCGTAGCTGATGGCCGGCCCCCAGCAGTGGCGATCGGGTGACAGTTCCCACAGCAGGCGCGGGTCTTCCGGGCTGGTGACGTCGAGCGCGAAGTAGCCCGACACTGCCTCGCCGGCGCCGACCACCACCACCGAGCGCCAGCGCTGCGCCGCCTGCGCGTCGCTGTCGGTGCTGAAGCGGTGTAGCTGCACGTGGCCGGTGGTGATCGAGCCGCCCAGGTACGAAGCCTCCGCGGTGCTGATGAGCTTAAGCGAGGCCAGCCGACTCAGCGTAAAGCGCGGCAGCCACGCCCACAGCTCTTCGCCGTTGGTCAGGGTGTCTTTGGTGATGATCTTGGTGTCGCGATCGGTGCGGAACGCGTGCAAGAGCCCGTCGTGGGTCGCGGCAAACAGCATGGTCGGCCGACCAGCCGAACCAGGCGGGTTCAGTGGACTCAGGTTGCCGTTGCTGGGCACCGTCGCCTTGGCAAAGGTCTGAAAGCTTGGCTCACGGACACCCATGCGCTCTGCGGGCTCGAGCACGGCCGGCTGCGACTTGCTGGTCGCACCGAGCGGCACGGTCTCGCGACAAGTTCCCTTGGCGCCACTGAGCAGGTTGAGCACGTCGTCGCGGTAGGTGTTGCGCTGCGCCACCACCGCCATGTCGTACGAGCCCGAGGTCACGCAGTCGCCGATGGCGTTGAGCACCAGCTTGGGCTGCGCGCCGACGGTGCCGATGCCGAGATCGGCTGGCAAGATGTTGCTGCTGTTGATGTCGAGCCGGCCGCCGGTCTTGTGGGTGTACAGTCGCCGCGCTGGGCCGCGCGACAGCAGACGACTGCCGAAATCCACGACGTTGCAGACCTGACCGCGCGTTGGGTCGCCCGGATTCTTGCAGGTCGAATCGCACGAGAAGATGCGCTGCTCCAGCGTGCCACCGCTGCGCAGCGGCTGGCTGATGTTGAAAGCCGACAGCCCCTGGAAGGTGTGCTGCACGTCCGCGATGGCGCCGGTGGACAGCGTCGACAGCGGATAGGTATTGACTTGCGTGTCGACGTTGACCGAGCCAATCGCGCCTGCAAGCGCCTTGACCACCTCGCCGGGCGTCGACTGCACGATGGCCTTGGCGGTGCCACCAGCGGCTGCGAGGTCGTGCAAGAATTGCAGGTCTGCCGCGGCCGGACCGTTGACCCCCGCCGCCGGATGGCCGACCGCCACCACGAAGACCTTGACCTTGGCCGCGAACAGCTTGGCTGCGGTGGTCAGCGCCAACTCCCTGCCAGTCAGCGTACCGTCGTGAAAGTTGGCGCCGCCGTCGCTCAGCACCACCACGATCTTGGAGCGGCACGCGGCGTATGGGTCGCCGTTGACCGGATCCTGCACCAGGGTCTTAAAGTGCGGGTCCATGTACGTCCCCGGCCCGAGGTACTGCAGGACATCTTCCAGCTGGGCGCCGAGCGTCGATGGTCCGTTGGGCACGTAGTTTTGCAGAGCGGCATTGATCGCGTTGTACGTCGACGTGCGCGCAGCCAGCGTCTCGGGCCGGGTAATCGGCACGCTATAGGTGCTGGCGGCAAAAGGGTCCATCATGCCGTGGTTGGCGGTGCCCCAGTACGAGGTGATCGCCGCGCCAAACGAAAAGCCCGCGGCCGCCGTGGTGCCCTGGTTGAGCACGGTGTCGCTCGGCAGCAGCGCGAACTTTGCCGAAGGGCCGAACACGTCGAGCAAACCGTCGCGACCAAACGGGGTGTTGACGAATACGCCCAGGTCGTTGATGCCACTGGCGGTCGCGTGGGTCGCCGGCCCTTCAGACGGGCACTTGCTGCCGTTGGTAATGACCAGCGTCGGTTGCGGCGCGAACAACGATCCATAGAAGTTGAAGTTGCCGGTGTTGGGACTGGACGCCGCGGCGGCCGCGTTGCAACTGGTGGGATAGGTCGCGGCAGCCGGCACCACCGACAGCCACGTGTTGACTTGACCCGCTTTCTTGCGCGCAACCAGCGCCGACAAGCCGGCGGCGTTCAGGCTGAAGGTGACGCCGGTATTGGCCGCGTGCGGCGAGATGGTGACCGGATCGCTGACGACAAGGCGCGACGGACCCGCCGCCAGACACCGGAAGTTGTTGATGCTTGCCGTTGGGTTCTGATCCACCAGCGCCAAGACCACGGTCGGCGCCTTGGCCGGGTTGGTCAGCACCTGACGCACGCGCATGGCGACAGTCACAGCCGGCCAGTCCGGGGCCGGCGTCGGCAGCTGGCTGAACGTCAGCTGTAGCGTCGGAAACTGGAATGCTGCGCCGTTTGCGCCCTCGGCGTAGGTCATCGTGGTGATCTTGGTGGCGCTTGTGACCGTAAACGCGGTGGTCGTGTTGAACGCGGGCGCCGTGAAATTGGTGCCCACAATCATCGGCAGGCCGGTGATGCACTTCTGGCCGCCAACCGGCGGCACCGGCGGCACCAACTCTTCGCTGGTCTTGGGCAGCGTGCTGTTGGCGCACTTGTAGTTCAGGAAGGTGCCGCTGATGATTTCGCGCGCCGCGATCCACCGCGAGCGCTGGTCTGCCGCCGTCCCGCAGGTGGGCGGCGAATTGTCGTACAGCCGATGCTGCATCGACGCCGAGCCGTCGACGACCAGCAGCACCTCGGGCAGTGCCACTGTGGCCGCGCTGGCCGTGTCGGCGCCCACCGCGCACATGCCTGCCAGCACCAAAAGCGTCACAACCGACCACGCCCAAGCGGGCGGGGTCATCGTGGGTGTGGATCGCGTGGGGGTCATCGCGGTCCTCCAGGTAAAGAGTGTCTTAATGGGCACAGGGCACCGGCCCCACCGTCATCGACGATTGCAGTTGGCTCTGGCCCGCGGCCAGCGCCTCCTGCAGGTTCTTGGGCGACGCCGCGCCGAGTTTGGCAGTCGTGACCATCTGGTAGGTTCGAAAGCAGAACCGGCCGGCGTCGTAGCCTGGAATCGAAGCCGCCGCGTCGCTGCCCTGCACGGCGGTGTCAAAGGTCACGGCGCCGACCGCAGCCAGTTCCGACCCGAACGACCCGTCCTTGGCCGCCAGGTTCAACACGCTGTCGCCGACGTCGGTCAGGGACAGGGTCTTATTGGTCTTGGCGTTGACGTAGTCGCCAAAGCCGGCCTGCATTTGCGTCGCCAAGGACAGCACGCTGATGGTGCCGGCCTCGCTCACCCGGTACGACGCGCGCGCCATGCGCTCAGCGCCCCCTTCGCGCAAGTCCATCGCCGTGCGCAACGCCGCCGCGCTGCCCAGCATGGCCAGCATGCCAATCATGAGCAGCGCCATGATGAGCACCATGCCGCGCTTGGCGGCGGGTGCGGATTCGGGGTTGGCAGGGCGCGGGGTCATTGCAATGGCGAGCTCCTACAGATTTCGGGACACCAGCGTCGGAAACGCCACCCGCGACGCGACTGAGATGACGGGGTGGCTGCCGTCGTTCTCGTCCGGCAGTAGCCAGGTCTGCAGCGGCTGCCACACCACCTCGCGCGGCCGGTGCACCAGCTGCTTGCGCGGCCAAGTGGTGCGCACGCTCAGCTTGACGGTTAGAAACCGCAGTGCCTCGGGCATCGCCGTTGCCGTCTGGTTGCCGAGCGCGCCGCCGCCACCGGGCAGGAACACATCGTCCGCCAGCCGCAGCACGCTGAGCTTGACCTTGTCCTGGGTGCGGTCGATGTCGAAGCCGATGTCGTAGATCTGCAGGTCAACGGCGTTTTCGACCAACACCAGTTGGTTGCGCACGGTCGTTGCGTCGGTCTGCATGCGCTCGCGCACGAGCAGGCTCTGCAGGGCCTTGCCGGTCTTGTCGAGCGGAGCGCCCGGCCGCACGTCGCCGACGACGCGATAGCGCACGAAGTTCTGGACATCAACGTTGTAGTTGATGCCAAGGCCGGTGTAGCCGCAGTTGTTGCCGGTCGCGACGCGCGGGATGGTGCCCGAGACCGTCACGGTCTTCGAGCCCTGGTTGCCCGACAAGATCGCAAAGAACATCTGCTGGCCGTCGGCACCGCTGATGCGCACGTAGCGGTCAGTGGCGAACACCTCGTCCCAGGCGGCCTGGGTGGCCGGCAGATTGCCGTCGTCATAGAGCGTGACGACCGAGCCTTCTATGGCAGCCGTGCGATAGCGTGTCTTGATGTCCAGGCTGCCGAACAAGGTCAGCGAGGTCGGCACCACGTTGGGATTGAGTGCGGTCGCAGCGACATAGCCGTCGGTGGTGTTCACGGTCAGCGCTCGCAGCTGCGCGGCCGGCTTGGTGCACACCGTCGGATCGGCGGTGCTGTTCGGCGTGGTGTTGGACCCCAGCGACGTCAGGTCGGTGCGCAGATGGTCTAGACCAAAGCGCGCTTCGCGGTTGAGCACGATGAGCTCGTTCTGCTCTTGCATGAGCTCGTTTTGCCGAACGAATAGCGTGGTGATGGCCATGAACATGATGGTGGCCAGCGCCATCGACATCAGCAGCTCGACCAGGTTGAAGCCTGGCCGGTGGGCAGCCAAGGGCGGCGATGGCTTACTGCGCGTAGACATTGCGCATCACCAAGGCGGGCAGCGTCACCGAACCGACCAAGCCCACATCGCCGGGGTTGGTGATCATCGAGATCGGGCACTGCTTGTAGGCATCAACCGGTGCGCCACCGCGGGCCCAACTGACGCGCACCTCGGCGCGCATCACGTCCGCCGACACCCAAGTCAGCCGGTAGTGCACGCAGAAGCGCTGGCCGCGGTCGTTGGGTACCTCTTGCAGCGCGCCCTGGTCGTAGGTCTGGTCGGCGCCCAACTGGCCGACGCGCCGGTCGGACGACAGCGGCGCGGCCGGACCATTGAGCCACGGTGTGCCCGCGCCCACGGTGGCCGGCGTGCTGATCTTGTTGATGTAGCGCGAGATGCCCGCCGGGGCGACGTCGGTCCACATCACCGCTTCGGCCTGCATGGTGGCGAGCACATGCTCTGCCAGTTGACCAGCAATCTGGGCGTCGCGGCGCTCGCTGTTGCCGCTGGTCGCCCGCACGGCCAGGTTGAGCGTGGCAAACAGCCCGATCATGGCCACTACGCCACCGATCAGCACTTCGACTAGCGTAAAAGCCGCAGCGCTGCGGCGTGGCAAAGTGGGGTAGATCATGGCCCACCACCTTTGCCGCTGCCTTGCAGCAAAGCCGTCGGCCGGTTGAACACCACGCGCGCGGAGCCGTTGTAGCCGATCTGCACCTGCAACGGCGTGCCGATGAGGCTGCTGCCCTCCTGGCGCTGCAATTCCAGCACGATGTCGCCGTTGCCGAGCACGGTACCACCCGGCGCCGAGAACGGCCGGCCATTGTCGGCGCGGATGACGCGGCCGTCTGGTTTGAAGCACGGAAACGCCGCGGTGACCGTGATGTCGCTCGGGGCCAGGCGGGTGATCTGGATGGCCGGGCTGTTGGTGGCGTTGTTGATGCCCATGTCGACGATCCGCACCACCGTGCCGCCGGTGATGGTCGAACACGCGGCGCCCGTGCCCTGCACGACGGTGAACGCAAAACGACCGCCGGCCTTGGGTTCGGTGAACTGAATGCCATACGCCCGGCGATTGGCCATCGCCTGACCGCGCGCGAAGTCGACCGCGTACACCAGCTCGTCGGCAGCGCTGCGCAGGTGGTACGACCGCCAGATGGCGCTGCCGCCAGGCACCGTAGCGGCACCGAGGATCATCAAAATGGCGAGCCCGATCATCAACTCGGTGAGCGTGGTGCCTCGCCTGCGGCCGGTCAGCGCGGCACGCAGCCTCGCCATCGGCGCAGACGCGCAGCCAAGTCCAAGCGCACCCACCGCCCGCGCAGTTCGCGGGGCGGTCAGTTTGGGGCGTCCAGGCTGCAGGTTGTGGGGATCGGGGGCCTGCATGGGATTGTCGTCGTTGCCGGGTGGGCTGCTCCTGGGCGGTTTGGGGCGGCGGCCGTTGGGGGCGGCGCGCCACCTGCTACCACCCCTGCAAGCTTTGTGCCGCCGGGGTGATGGCCGCATCTTGGGGCGCAATGGGCGTTTTGCGCACGCACAGCCCTTGTCACATGCAACGTTTGCGTAGTTTGAGGTCCGCAGGCCGCGGCGCCATGCGCAGTTGCGGTGGGCGACAGCGTCGATCGCCGCGCCGGATCAGCAGTCGCCGGCGGGCGGAGATCAGCCCAGCAACAGCTCGCCGCGCCACAGGTCCTGCACGGTCTCGCGGGTCCGAATCAGCGTGTAGACCTCGCCGTCGGCGAGTACTTCGGCCGCGCGCGGGCGACTGTTGTACTTCGACGCCATCGAAAAGCCGTAGGCGCCCGCGCCGAAAACGGC